>CALERA010000059.1 GCA_937908275.1 uncultured Desulfarculaceae bacterium
CGGATGCGGACCGGGCGTGGGCGCGCGGGGGCAGGAAACAGCCCTCGCAACGCCATTTTTTCGTATGCCCCGGTGGTTGGCGGCCACCACGAGAAGGGACAAATCCGGGAGATACCGCCACGGCGTCTGGCGACGCCTTGCGGTGACAAAGATGAAATGGCGAGGGGCACGGTTGCCGCGAGAGCGGGGTTGCCGCGAGAGCGGGGTTGCTGCGTCCGCGAGACCTCGCCCCGAGGCCTCTTGCGGCTGCTGCCACCGGGACAACCAGTTGCCCCGGCCACCCAGAAAAACGCGCTGGGTAGCAGACAAGACGAAAGCGGCAGCAACGGCAACGGGCCACCAAACCAAAACCGGGGCGGAGATGATCCCCGCCCCGGCTGGGTTGTTTCTTCAATCAATCGGCCGGAACCAGCTCCGGCCCTTTTCCCAATCCGCTACTTCACCGGCTTGAGGTTCAACAGCGACCAGTTGTTGCCGATGCCGTCCACCATCTCCACCCAGCCGCTAAAGCGGTCGCTGCGCACGCCCTCCACCAGGGAGGGGTTGTACAGCGGCAGGTAGGGGAGGTCCTGACTGAGGATCACCTGCATTTCCTGCATGATGGCGCGGCGCTTGGCCGGGTCCATCTCCTCCTCGGAGCGGGTGGCCAACTCGTCGTACCTGGGATTGCGGTAGCCGCTCATGTTCCAGCCGCCGGACTTGTCCTGGCTGGTGGTGAAGAAGCTGCGCAGGTAGTCCGGATCCAGGTTAAGACGGCCGTAACCCAGGACGAACAGGTCGAAATCATGGCGGGTCTTGACCTGTTGCAGCATGGCGCTGAAGGCCATGGGCCGGGCCGAAACCGGCACCCCCAGGTCCTTGAGCCACTCCTGGATCATCATGCCGGCCATGGCCCGGTTGGGGTCGTAGTCGCTGGGCGGGGTCAAGAGGGTCAGCTCCTCCAGGTTGGCGCCATTGGGTCCGCTCATGAACTCGGGCTTCTGGAGCTGGCCCTGGGCGTCCACCGGCGGGGTCTTCCAGGTGTAGCCGGCCTTCTTCAGGATCTCGTAGGCGGCCTTGATCCGCTGCTCCTTGACCAGGCCCTGGCCCCAGGTCTTGCACTTGGAGTTGTGGAAATAGGTGTTTCCCTCGGGCACCACCGAGGTCATGGCCTCGCCCGCGCCCTGCAGGATGCGCTCCACAATGAAGTCCTTGTCCACCAGCGTGGCCACCGCCTGGCGGAAGGCGGGATCGTTCATGGGCGGCCGGCGCAGGTTGAAGCCCAGGAAGTACAGGGCGCTCTTCTTGCCCTGGTAGAGCTTGATCTCCTTGTTTTCCTTGAGCTCGGCCAGGTAGCCGGGCAGGATGCCGTTCCAGTAGAAGTCGATGTCGCCCTTGCGCAGGGCCAGGATGGCCGCGTCGGCGGTGCCGAAGACCTTGAGCAGCACGCCCTGGATCTGGGGGCCAAGCTGGATGCCGGCGATGGTCTGGCCCCGGCCCCAGTATTGGGGGTTGCTCTGCAGGTACATCAGCACCCCGCTCTGGTGCTGGGCCAGCATGAAGGGGCCGGTGCCGATGGGCTTGGCGATCTTGGTCTCGCGCAGCTTGGCCAGGGGCTTGTCGGCCTGGCCGGCCTTTTCGGCGATGGCCTCCCACTGGGCCCGCTGCACGATGGGGGTGGCCAGGGTGCGGCTGACGAAGGTGGCCAGGGGACCGCTCAGGGTGAAGCGCACGGTGCGGGAATCCAGGACCTCCACCTTGGTCACGGTGTCCCACAGGTCATAAAAGAGCGGAATCTTGAAGGCTTGGATCAGCCAGGCCGTGTAGGCCACGTCGTCGGCGGTGAACTCGCTGCCGTCGGACCACTTGGCCGGGCGCAGCTTGACGGTGTAGGTCTGGGCCTGGGCGTCGTATTGGGGCATCTCGGCCGCCAGCCAGGGCACCAGGTCCAGGTTCTTGGGCTCGCGCACATACAACGGCTCGTAAATCATGCGGATCACCCGGCTGGACCAGGTGTCGGTGGCCAGCCAGGCATTGAGGCTCTTGGGCTCCTCGAGCACCCCCACCTTGAGCATGGGGCCATTGCCAGCCCAGACCGGAGCGGTTTGCAATCCTGCCAGCCAGGCCAGGCCCAGCAGCAGGCACGCCATACCCAGGATTCGGCGCAACATGTGATAACTATTCATCAAGTGACTCCGGTTGCCTTGTGGTTCGAGCTTTGTAACGTTTGTGATGTCAATTTTTAATAATAATCAACCGCGATAACTCTTGTCCACCGCGAAACCGCGCGCGGGGACCAGGCCATCTAGGGCTCGGCCGCCACCCGGAAGCCAACCTGGCTGAAGCCCTGGTCCGGGGGCCGGCCCCAGCGCCGGGCGCTGCGCACCCCCACGGCCGAGAAGTTGTAGGACCCGCCCCGCACCACCCGCTCGCTCCCCTGCTCGGGGCCGGCGGGGTCGCTGCTCGGCGCGTGGAGATAATAACCGGGATCGTAGAAATCCTGACACCACTCCCAGACGTTGCCGTGCATGTCGTAAAGCCCCCAGGCGTTGGCCGCCAGGCTGCCGGCCGGGGTGGTGTCGGCCCGATAAACCCCAGGCGCTCCGCCAGGATAGGGCTTTTTGGCGAAATAGTTCACCTGCGCGGCGTCGATGGTCTCGCCAAAGGCGAAAGGCGTCTCGCTGCCGGCCCGGCAGGCGTATTCCCACTCCGCCTCGGTGGGCAGGCGATAGACCCGGCCCTCGCGCTGACCGAGCCATTGGCAATAGGCCTGGGCGTCGCGCCAGCTCACCTGCACAACCGGGTGGGCCTCGCGGCCGGCGATGGAGCTGCCCGGCCCCTGGGGATGGAGCCAATCCGCCCCCTTTTGGGGCGCATAGCCCTTCTTCCAGACCTGCCCCTGACCCTGGCGCTGGGCGTCGGTGACATAGCCGGTGGCCTGGACAAAGGCCGCGAACTGGGCGTTGGTCACCTCGGTGGCCGCCAGGAGGAAGTCCTGGCTGATTTCCACCTGGTGGCGCGGGAACTCGCGCTCATAGGTGGCGGCCTCGCCGCCGCCCTTGGCCACGATCTCGGCCACCGGGTCGCGGCTGCCCATCCAGAAACGCCCGGCCGGCACCCGGACCAGGGCCGGGCCGAAGCCGGTCCGTTCCGGTGCGCCGCCCGTCACGGCGCAGCCGGTCAGGAGCAGCAACGTGGCCAAGGTGGCCCGCCCCAGGGCCAGATACAGACCATCCCGCATGGTTTTCCTCCCTATTACCACCGCGTTGCCGGTGGGTGCCGCTCAGTTTAACCCAGCCGGACTATCCGTGTGTGACTAATCGACGCCCGGCCAATCCCCAGCGCTTGCCCCGGCCGCCCGACCCTGGTAGATTGTCAACCAGAATCGTCACTTGGTTTACATTAACCGGAGCCACCATGCCCGAGATCCCCCTGCCCCTGACCGATCTGGACCAGGCCGCGCGCCTGCTGGAGCCCGCCTCCCTGGCCGAGCTGGGCGAGCTGATGGCCCAGGCCGGCCGCGCCCGCCAGGCGGCCCACGGCCAGACGGTGGAGCTGTGCGCCATCGTCAACGCCCGCTCCGGCCGCTGCTCCGAGGACTGCGCCTTCTGCGCCCAGAGCGCCCACCACCAGACCCAGGCCGAGGTCTATCCCCTGCTCTCGGCTGACGAAATCGTGGCCCGCTCCCAAGCGGCGGCCGCCGCCGGGGCCACCCGCTTTGGCATCGTCACCAGCGGCCGGGGCTGCCCGGAGGGGCCGGCCCTGGATGAGATCTGCCGCGCGGTGGAGGTCATCCGCCGGGAGGATCGCGTCAGCCCCTGCGGCTCCCTGGGCCTGCTGCGCGCCGACCAGGCCCGCCGCCTGGCCTCGGCCGGCCTGACCCGCTATCACCACAACCTGGAAGCCGGCCCCAGCCACTTCCCCCGCATCTGCACCAGCCATGGGTTCGCGGACCGGGTGGAGACCGTCCGCCTGGCCCAGGCCGCCGGCCTGGAGGTCTGCGTGGGCGGGATCGTGGGCCTGGGCGAGAGCCCCCGGGAGCGGGCCGAGCTGGCCCTGGCCACGGCCCAACTGGAGCCCGAGAGCGTGCCGCTCAACTTCCTGAACCCCATCCCCGGCACCCGCCTGGGCCACCTGCCCCGGCTCACGCCCCTGCAGGCCCTGGCCGCGGTGGCGGTCTTCCGCCTGATGCTGCCCCAGGCCCATATCCGCACCTGCGGCGGCCGCCAGCAGGTCCTGGGCCCCTTGGCCCCCCTGATGTACCTGGCCGGGGCCGACGCCACCATGATCGGCAACTACCTGACCACCGAGGGCCGCCAGCCGGCCGACGACCTCACCGACCTGGCCGCCCTGGGCCTGCGGCCGGTCCGCCGGGAGAATTAGCCATGGACCGCCAAGACCTGCTGCGCCTGGACCAGGACCACCTCTGGCACCCCTTCACCCAAATGCGCCTCTGGCCGGACGAGCCGCCCCTGGTCATCGCCCGGGCCGAGGGCAACTGGCTGATCGACGTGGACGGCCGGCGCTATTTCGACGGGGTCAGCTCGCTGTGGGTCACGGTGCACGGCCACAACGTGGCGGCCATCAACCAGGCCATCAAGGAGCAGGTGGACCGCCTGGACCACTCCACCCTGCTGGGCCTGGCCCATCCCAACGCCATCGCCCTGGCGGCCGAGCTGGCGGCCATCACCCCGGCAGGCCTGAACAAGGTCTTCTACAGCGAGGCCGGCTCCACCGCGGTGGAGATCGCGCTCAAAATGGCCTTCCAGTTCTGGCAGCAGTCCGGCCGGCCGGAGAAAAAGGGCTTCGTCTCCCTGGAGGGGGCCTACCACGGCGACACCCTGGGCAGCGTCAGCGTGGGCGGCATCGACCTCTTCCACCAGGTCTACGGCCCCCTGCTCTTCCCGGTGCGCCGCCTGCCCCAGCCCCACTGCCGGCGCTGCCGCCTGGGCCTGCGCCATCCGGACTGCGGCCTGGCCTGCGCCGAGGTCCTGGAAACCCTCCTGGCCGCGCATGGGAGCGAGATCGCGGCCCTGATCGTGGAGCCCCGGGTGCAGGGGGCCGACGGCATCATCGTGCAGCCCGAGGGCTATCTGCGCCGGCTGTGGGAGATCGCCCGGGACCATGACGTGCTCTTCATCGCCGACGAGGTGGCCACCGGCTTTGGCCGCACCGGGCGGATGTTCGCCTGCGAGCTGGAGGGCGTGACCCCGGACCTGATGGCCCTGGGCAAGGGCCTGACCGGCGGGATGCTGCCCCTGGCCGCCACCCTGGCCACGGACCGGGTCTACAACGCCTTCCTGGGCGAGTTCGACGAGTTCAGGACCTTCTTCCACGGCCACACCTTCACCGGCAATCCCATCACCTGCGCCGCCGCCCTGGCCAACCTGGGCCTGCTGCGCGAAACCGGCCTGGTGGCGGGCCTGGCCCCCAAGGTGGCGCAGCTGGCCGAGGGCTTGCGGCGCATCGCCCAGCTCTCCCACGTGGTGCAGGTGCGCCACCAGGGCCTGATGGCCGGCATCGAGCTGACGGCGGACAAGGCCGGCGACACTCCCTATGAGCCCGGCCAGCGCATGGGCCATCGGGTGATCATGGCCTGCCGGCCCAAGGGGGTCGTCATCCGGCCCCTGGGCGACACCGTGGTCCTGATGCCGCCCCTGTCCAGCAGCCCGGCCGAACTCGACCACCTGTTGCGGGCGGTGGAGGAGGCCATCGTGGAGGTGACGGAGGCCGGGGCGTGAGCACCCATCCCGCCTTGGACCTGCTGGCCCAGCGCCAGGCCGCGCAGGCGGCCCGGGGCCTGGCCCGGCGGCTGTGGCCGGTGGGTCCGGCCACCGGCCCCTGGGTGGAGCGCGACGGCCGCCGGGTGCTGTTGATGGCCAGCAACGACTATCTGGGTCTGGCCCGCCATCCCCGCCTGGCCAGGGCGGCGGCCAGGGCGGCGGCCGACTGCGGCAGCGGCTCCGGGGCCAGCCGCCTGGTCTCCGGCACCCTGGACGCCCACCTGGTCCTGGAGCGGGCCATCGCGGAGTTCAAGGAGACCGAGGCCGCCCTGTTCTTCGCCACCGGCTACATGGCCAACCTGGGCGCGGTGGCCGGCCTGGCCCAGGCTGGCGACACCATCGTCAGCGACGCCCTGAACCACGCCAGCCTGATCGACGCCTGCCGGCTCTCGCGCGCCCAAGTGGAGGTCTATCCCCACGGCGACGCGGCCGCGGCCGAGGCGCTCCTGGCCCAGGCCTCCGGGGACGGCCTCAAGCTCCTGGTCACGGACGGGGTCTTCTCCATGGACGGCGACCTGGCCCCCCTGCCGGAGCTGTTGGCCGCCGCCCGCCGCCACCAGGCGCTGTTGGTGGTGGACGACGCCCACGCCACCGGGGTCTGGGGCGCGAGCGGCCGGGGCACGGCCGAGCACTTCGGCCTCGCACCCTGCCCGGAGCTGGTGATGGTGGGCACCTTCAGCAAGGCCCTGGGCGGCCTGGGGGGCTTCGTGGCCGGCGACCGGGTGGTGATCGCCAACCTGGTGCACCAGGCCCGCTCGCTGCTCTACACCACCGCCCCGCCCCCGGCCCAGTTGGGCGCGGCCCTGGCCGGTTTGCAGGTGATCCAGGACGAGCCCTGGCGGCGGGAGAAACTGCACCAGCTCTGCGCCGGCTTCCGCGCCCGCCTGGCCGGCCTGGGCTTCACCCTGCTCTCGGCGGCCGGTCCCATCGTGCCACTGCTGGTGGGCGACGCCCAGAGGTCCCTGGCCATGGCCGAGGCCCTGCTGCGCCAGGGCGTCCTGGCCCCGGCCATGCGCCCGCCCACGGTGCCCGAGGGCAGCAGCCGCATCCGCCTGACCGTGACCGCCGCCCATGGCGAGGAAGAGCTGGAGCTGGCCGTCCGCGCCCTGACGCGCGCGGCCGAGGAGACCGGATTATGAGCCAGGGAATTTTCCTCACCGGCACCGACACCGAGGTGGGCAAGACCGTGGTCAGCGCCGCCCTGCTGGTGGCCCTGCGCGCCCGGGGCCTGGACGCCGGCTACATCAAGCCGGTGGGCACCGACGGCCTGGCCGAGGCCGGCCGCCTGGTCAGCCCGGACCTGGCCTTCGTGCGCCAGGTTTCGGGCCTGGAGATTCCGGCGGCGCTGGGCAGCCCCCTCTGCCTGCGCAATCCCCTCTCCCCCCTGGCCGCCGCCCGCCTGGAGGGGGTGGAGCTTCGCCTGGAGGAGATCCTGGGGAGCATCCGCGCCGGGCTGGCGCAACACCGCTTCACGGTGGTGGAGGGCGTGGGCGGGATCATGGTGCCCCTGACCGAGCGCCATCTGGTGCTGGACCTGATGGCCGACCTGGGCCTGCCGGTGGTGGTGGCGGCCCGGCCCGGCCTGGGCACCATTAACCACACCCTGCTGACCATCGGCGCGGCCCGCGCGCGGGGCCTCGCGGTGGCCGGCTTCATCTTCTCCGGCCCGGACCCCAGCCTGCCCCCGGACCCGGCCATCGCCCAGAACAGCCGCCTGATCACCGAGTTCTCCGGCGCGCCCTTCCTGGGCAGCCTGGCCTGGCTGCCCCGGGACGCCGAGGGCGGAATCGACGGCGGGCAACTCCTGGCCGCGGCCCAGGCCCTGGACCTGGAGCCGCTCCTGGCCCTGGCCGGCGCGGATTAGGCGGGGATCGCTCAGCGGCGCCAGAACTCCGGCACCAGCAAAATCAGGACGGTGTAGACCTCCAACCGGCCCACGATCATGGCCAGGGCCAGGACCCACTTGGCCAGGTCGGACATCTCGGCGTAGTTGCCGGCCGGACCCACCTGGCCCAGACCGGGGCCGATGTTGCCCAGGCAGGCGATGGAGGCCGAGAAGGCGGTGGTGATGTCCGAGCCCAGGGCGGCCAGGACCAGGCCCACCGCCAAAAAGCAGGCCAGGTAGAGCCCCAGGAAGGACCAGACCGAGGCCACCACCTGGCGGTCGATCCCCTGGCCGTTGAGGCGCATGGGGGCCACCAGGCGGGGGTGGACCAGGCGCAGGAACTCGTAGTACGACTGCTTGAGCACCACCATCACCCGCATGATCTTGGGTCCGCCCCCGGTGGAGCCGGCCGATCCTCCCACGAACATCAGCACCACCAGCACCGCGATGGGCAACGGGGTCCAGAGCGCATAGTCGGCCGTGGCGAAGCCGGTGGTGGTGAGGATGGTGGCCACCTGGAAGACCGCCAGGCGCAGGCTGTCGTGCAGGTCATGACCTTGGAGCAGGAACAGGGGCAGGGCCACGGCCAGGCTGGCCAGGCCGGTCAGGATCAGGTAGAAGCGGCACTCCTCGTCCTTGAGCCAGGCCCACCAGCGGCCCTTCAACAGCCAATAGTGCAGCGAGAAGTTGATCCCGGCCAGGAGCATGAAGACGCTGACCACCCACTCGATGTAGTCGCTCTCAAAGGCGGCGATGCTGGCGTTCCTGGTGCTGAAGCCGCCGGTGGCCAGGGTGGCGAAGGCGTGGCAGATGGCGTCGAACCAGTCCATGCCCCCCAGCATCAGCAGGGCCATCTCCAGGCCGGTGAGCAGGGCGTAGACTTTCCAGAGCACGCTGGCGGTGTCGGCGATGCGCGGTTGCAGGCGGTCCGGGGTGGGGCTGGGCACCTCGGCCTTGTAGAGCTGCATGCCGCCCACCCCCACGAAGGGCAGGATGGCCAGGCTGAGCACGATGAAGCCCATGCCCCCCAGCCAGTGGGTCAGGGCGCGCCAGAAGAGCACCGAGCGGCTGGCCTGTTCCACGTCGCTCAGCACGCTGGCCCCGGTGGTGGTCAGGCCGCTGCTGGCCTCGAAAAAGGCGTCGGCGAAGCCGCCGAAATCGCCGGAGAGGAACAGCGGCAGCCCGCCCAGCAGGCCGGCGGCCAGCCAGCCCAGGCCCACCACCGCCATGCCCTGGCGGTGGTTCATCTCGCGGGGCTGACGGTCGCGCAGGGAGAACCAGAACCCGGCCCCCAGCACGCAACTGGCCACGGCCCCGATCAGGAAGGCGTTCCAGTTGGCCTCGGCGTAATAGAGCCCCACCGCCATGGGCAGCAGCATGCAAAAGCCCAGGCCCAGACAGATCAGGCCCACCAGGGCGATGACGTAGGCCAGTCCCACGGCCGCGCCTAGAAGTAGTCCAGGCTGACGGTCAGGAGCTTCTCGACCTTGGCCAGCACCGGGCGCAGGAGGAAGATCACCAGGCGGTCGCCGGGCTGGACCACGGTGGCCCCACTGGGGATGTCCACCACCCCGCCCCGGTCCAGGGCCGCCACCAAGGCCCCGCTGGGCAGCTTGACCTCGGCCAGGGGCCGGCCCACCAGGGCCGAGGTGGCCTGGGCCTCCACCTCGATCACCTCCGCGCCCTCGTCGCGCAGGGCGGCCACGTTGAGCACCTTGCCCCGGCGCAGATAGCGCAGGATGGCGCCCACCGCCGCGAAGCGGGGGCTGACCACCAGGTCCAGGCCCAGGGTGGAGACCAGGGGCACGTAGCCCAGGTGGGCCACCCGGGAGATGGTGCGCTTGACCCCCATCTTCTTGCCCAGCAGGGCGATGAGGACGTTGTCCTCCTCGTCGTCGGTCACCGCCGCGAAGACGTCGGCCGCGCCGATGTTCTCCTCCTCCAGCAGGCTCATGTCGGTGCCGTCGCCGTGCAGCACCAGCACCCCGCGCAGGCGGTCCACCAACTGGTGGCAGCGCTCCTCGTTGCGCTCGATGATGCGCACCTTGATCCCGCGCGCGGCCGCCTCCTGGGCCACCAGGCGGCCGATGGCCCCGCCGCCCACCACCACTAGGCTGCGCACCGGCTCCGCGTGCAGGCCAAAGGCCCGCACCACCGGCTCGATCTCCTCGTGGCGCACCACCACGTAGGCCAGGTCGTCGTAGTGGATGGCGTCCGCGCCCCGGGGGATGACCACCCGCCCCCCGCGCTCGATGGCCGCCACCAGGAAGTCGGGACCCGAGGGCGTGCGCAGCTCCATCAGCTTGCGACCCACCAGGGGGCTGGTGGCCGGCACCCGGAGGCTGAGGAGCTTGACCCGGCCCTCGGCGAAGTCGGCCACCGAGGAGGCGGCCGGCACGCTGATGAACTGGAGGATCTGGCCGGCCACCTCCCGCTCGGGGTTGATGACCGTGTCCACGTCCAGGGCCTTGCTGCCCTCCTGCTCCAGGAACTCCAGGTAGTCCTGGCTGCGCACCCGGGCCACCCGGGTGGCGGAGCGGGCCAGGAGCTTGGCGAAGCGACAGGCGGTCAGATTCACCTCGTCGCTGTCGGTGACCGCCACCACCAGGTCGGACTGGGCCACCCCGGCCTCGACCAGCATCCGGGGGCTGGCCCCGGGACCCAGGAGGGTGTTGACGTCCATGCGCTCGTTGACCTTGCGCAACTGCTCGGGATCGCGGTCCAGGACCACCACCCGGTGGCCCTCGCGCGAGAGCCTGAGCGCGGTGTGGAAGCCGACCTCGCCGGCGCCGATGATGAGCACTTGCATGGACCACCCCAGGATTTCGCCACAGACGGGACCGCTGGCATTGGTCCCTGGCTCCGGAAGCTACCATGGCCCCGGCCGGGCGGTCAATCGCCGGCCTGTACAGGGGGGAGGAGGGGAACTCAGCGACCGGCCATGACCTGGGTCAGGAACTCCAGCATGCGTTCCCGAAAAATCGCGGTGTCGAAGCTCGCGGCGTGGGCGGCCAGGGCGGCGGGATCGATAACCACCCCCCCCGACTCCAGCCGGTCCAGGGCGGCCAGCAGGTCGGACTCGGTCTGGCGGGCGAAGAAAATCCCGGTGGCGGGACGGCCCCGGGGGTCGTCCGGGCCGACCACGGTCTCCAAGGCCCCGCCCTGGGCATAGGCCAGCACCGGCCGGCCGGCGGCCATGGACTCCAGGGGGGTGATGCCAAAGTCCTCCTCGCCGGGGAAGAGCAAGGCCCGCGCCCGGGCGTAGAGGCCGGGCAGGGCCTGGTCCGGCTGCCAGCCCAGGAACTCCACCGTGGGACCGGCCAGGGCTTTCAGGCGCTCCAGCTCCGGCCCCACACCCACCACCTTGAGCCGCCGGCCGGAGCGGGCGCAGGCGCTCACCGCCAGGTCCACCCGCTTGTAGGGCGCCAACGCGCTGACCACCAGGTAGTAGTCCTCCACCTCCGCCGCCGAGACCGGGGCGAAGCGCCCGGCCTCCACCGGGGGGTGGATCACCCGGGCCTGGCGTTGGTAGTGGCGGGCGATGCGTTGGCCCACGTGGGCGGAGTTGGCCAGGTAGTGGTCCACCCGGCCGGCGGTCTTCACGTCCCAGGCCTGGAGATAGCCGCGAAACAGGGGCATCACATAGCGGGCGATCCCGCCCCGGCCGGGGCCGAAGTACTGGTCGTAGAGGTCCCAGACATAGCGCATGGGGGTGTGCAGATAGCTGACGTGCAAGGCCCCGGCCGGAGGGCGCACGCCCTTGGCCACGCAATGGCTGGTGGAGAGCACCAGGTCGCAGGGCGGCAGGCGCAGGGACTCGGCCGCCAGGGGGAAAAGCGGCAGGTAGTGGCGGTAGCGCCGGGCCACCAGGGGCATCCGTTGCAGGAAGCTGGTCTGGATGGGCCGCGCCTCGATGGTCTGGCTCACCGTGCCCGGCAGGTGCAGCAGGGTGTAGAGCGGGGCCTCGGGAAAGGCCGCGCACAGGGCCTCCAGGACCTTCTCGCCGCCCCGCATGCCGGTCAGCCAGTCGTGGACCAGCACCACCCGCCGGTCCCGCAGGGCCTCTGGCAGCTCCGGCCGGCTCATGGCCAGGGTCCGTCCAGCACCCGGCGACAGGTCTTGAGGGTGGTCCGGGCGGAATCGGCCCAGGAAAAGCGCGCGGCCTGGGCCGGTCCGGCCTGGGCCAGGGCCGCCCTCCGGGCGGGGTCGGCCAACAGGCCCTCCAGGGCCTGGGCCAGGGCCTGGGGCTCGGGCGGGCAGAGCAGTCCGGCCCGGCCCACCACCTCGGGCAGGGAGGCGCGGTCGCTGGCGATCAGGGGCGCGCCGCAGGCCAGGGCCTCCAGGGCCGGCAGGCCGAAGCCCTCGTACCGCGAGGGGATGACCACCGCCGTGGCCAGGCCGTAGGCCGCGGCCAGGCCGGCGTCGTCCAGGTGGGGTAGCAGGTGCAGTTTCGGCCCGGGCTGGAGCCCGCCCAGCTCGCCGGGCTTGACGCCCACCAGGACCAGGGGCGGCAGGGAGTCCCCGGCCCGCGCCTGGAGGAGCTGCCAGGCCTGGACCAGGGCGGCCAGGTTCTTGTGGGGCTTGGGATTGCCCACCCCCAGGATGAAGCTCTCGGGCAGGCCCAGGCCGGCGGCGGCCTCGGCTCTTTGATCGGGCTCCAGGGGCTGGAAGGCCGGCCCGGCCCCGTTGGGGGTCAGCACCACCCGCCGGGGCTCCACCCCCAGCAGCTCCACGATGTCGCGCTTGGAGTGCTGGCTGACGGTGAAGACCGCCGCCGCCTTGCGCGCGGCCGGCCCCACCACCTGGCGGTAGAACAGGCGGTGCTTGAGGCCGTGGTCCTGGGGGAAGCGCAGGTGGATCAGGTCGTGGATGGTGATCAGGGTCCGGCCGCCATGGCGCACCGGCGGGGCGTAGAAGGTGCAGTGGTACATCTGGGCCCGGAACTGGCTCAGCACCTTGGGCAGCATGATCTGGGACAGCAGGCCATAGGGCGCGAAGTTGCAGACCATGGCCAGGACCCGGGGGTCCTGGGGCAGCAGGCTGGCGGCCTGGCGGTCGCGCACCAGCACCCCGAAGCCCATGTCCTCGCCGCCCTGGTCCAGCATGGCCCGCAACAGCTCCAGGCCATAGCGGGCCATGCCGTGCATGCGCGGCTCCAGGGTGCGCAGGTCGTAGATGATTCTCACCGCTTGACGTGCTCCTCGTGGGCCGCGCGATAGACGGCCAGGGTTTGGCGGGCGGTCCGCTCCCAGCTGAACAGCCGCGTCCGCTCCAGGCCGGCCCGGGACAGCTCCTGGTGCAGGTCGTCATCGCTGAAGACCCGCCACATGGCCTCGGCGATGGCCCCCTCGTCCAGGGGGTCCACCAGCAGACCGGCCGCGCCGACGATTTCCGGCAGCGAACTGATGTTACTGGTGATCAGGGGGGTGGCGCAACTCATGGCCTCCAGGGCCGGCAGGCCGAAGCCCTCGTAGAGCGAGGGGAAGACAAAGGCCCGGGCGGCGCTCATCAACAGCGGCAGGTCCTCCTGGGGCAGGAAGCCGGTGAAGATGATGTCGTCGGCCAGGTTCAGGCCGTCCAACTGGCGGAAAAGGGGGCCGGTGAGCCAGCCCTTCTGGCCGCTGAGCACCAGTTGGACCCGGCCCTGGAGCCGGGGGCGCAGGCTGAGGTAGGCCTTGACCAGGCGCACCAGGTTCTTGCGCGGCTCGATGTTGCCCACGTGGAAGAAGAAAGGCTTGTGGATGCCGTAGCGCCGGCGCACTTTTTCCAATGCCGCCGGGTCGGTTTCCGGCCGGAACTCGGGCGCGGCCGCCTCGTGCACCACCGCCACCCGTCGGGGATCCACCCCCAGCACCTCCACCAGGTCGCGCTTGGTGTGGTGGCTGACGCTGATGATCCGGGTGGCCTTCCTGACCACCCGGCCGATGAGCCACTGCATGTAGAGGGCGTATTTGCGCGGGATGGTCTCGGGCTGGAGAAAGGCCACCAGGTCGTGGATGGTGACCACCCCGGCGCAGCTGCGGCCCAGGAGGGGCAGCATCGCGGCCGGACCGTGCATCACCTGGACCCCCTCCCGGCGCAGGGTCCCGGGCAGCCAGAGGTGCTCCCAGAGGTCGCCCAGGGGGTGGTTCTCGTGGGAGAGGCGGGTGGCCAGGACCGGACCGGGGTGGGCGGGATCGGCCAGGAGGTCCAGGTTGGGCGGGCGGCCCACCAGGAGCAGCTCCTGCTCCGGCCCCACCCGGCGCAGGCCGCGCACCAGGTTCAGCACGTAGTTGCCGATGCCCGAGCGCACCGGGGTCACGGTGCGCACGTCGATGGCGATCCTCATGCCGCCTCCACGCCCGGCGCCGCCAGGCGGCCGGCCAGGAGGTCGCTCAGCATCCGGGCGGTGGCCAAGGCCCAGGCCGCCCAGGAGAAGCGCTCCCGCGCCCGCTGGAGCCCCCGGCCGGCCAGTTCCGCCCGGCGGAGGGGATCGGCCAGAACCGCCAGGCGCTCGGCCAGGGCCGGGGCGTCGCCGGCCGGGAAGACCAGGCCGCCCGGGCCCAGCACCTCGGGAATGGCCCCGCTGTCGCTGCCCACCACCGCCACCCCGCAGGCCATGGCCTCCACCAGGGCGCGGCCGAACTGCTCCTTCTCGAAACCGGCCTGGCGCGAGGGCAGCACCAGCACGTCCATGCGGCGGTACAACTCCGGCATCCGGGCGTGATCCACCAGGGGGGCCAGTTCGGCCGGGACCTGGGGATGGCGCTTGATCCAGGCCTGGACCTGGGCCTCCAGGGGGCCGCCGCCCACCAGCAGCAGCCGGTGGGGCGCGGCCAGGCGGGCGCTGGCCGCCAGCAGGGTCTCCAGGCCCTTTTCCGGGCTGAAGCGCCCCACGAAACCGATGGTGTAGCGGCCGGGTCGAGTGCCTCGACTGGCAAGGCGGGTCGTGTCACCCCCGTCTCCGGGCAACCCTTGCTCGCTCCCGTTGATGCCTCCTCCAGCATCCCAGGGGCGGGCGGGGGATCCCTCCGCGGGCGCGAACTGGTGGGTGTCCACTCCCCAGGGCAGGAAGGCCATGGCCCCGCGATAGCCCCGCTGGCGCAGGATCGCCGCCGCCTCGCGGTTGCGGGCCACGATCAGGTCGGCGCCGGCAAAGACCCGGCGCTCCAGCCAGGTGTCGGCCCGGTAAAGCCAGGTCCAGGGCTGGGGGTGCCAAGCCGGGTTGAAGTTAAGGTTGCGCCAGGAATGGCAGACAAAGCGGGCGGCGGGAGCCAGCAGCCGGGTCAGGGCCAGGGCCTGGCCGGTGGGCCAGAAGTTCTCGTCGGACAGAGTCAGGACCACTTCCGGCACTGGACGCAGGGCCTCGCGCCAGCCGCCCAGGAACAGGCAGCGGTTGGGCGGCTTGCCCGCCACCGGGGCGCGCAGCAGGCGATAGGAGCCGGACCAGGCCGCCGGGGCGCGCAGGGTGCGGTAGTTCTCGCGCCAGGCCCGGGGGGCCAGGACCGTGACCGTCAGCCCGGCCGCGGCCAGGGCCTCGGCCTTGGACAGCTCGCCCCGGCGCACGGCGTTGGGGTCCACCACCAGGACCCGCATCAGGCCTCTTCCGTGGGCGGCTCCGGGGAGGGCTCCGGGGTGGGTGGGGCCGGGGCTGCCGGCCGGCGGCGCAGCAGGGCCAGGACCTGGCCCAGCTCGCCCCACTGGACGGCCCGGCAGGCCAGGGCCGCCCCGGCATAGACCGCCACCGCCAGGGGCATCACCAGGCCCAGGTTCCAGCCCGGCTCCAGGACCAGGAACAGGGCCATCACCGCCGTGGCGATCAGGGGCCGCCAGGCGGCGGCGAAGGGCCACTCCAGGCCGGCCACCCGGCGCAGGACATAGGCGTTGAGCAGCAGCAGGGCGGCCTCGGTGGCCAAGGTGGAGGCGGCCGCGCCCAGGTAGCCGAAAGACGGTATCCACCACCAGTTCAGGACCAGGTTGACCACCAGGGCCAGGCCGGTGGTGGCCGCGCCCAGGCGCTGGCGGCCCAGGGCGGCCAGGGTGGTCAGTTGCAGGTAGTTCACGAAAACCAGGGCCACGGTGGGAGCCAGCCAGAGGAAGGCCGCCGCCGCCGGCACGTAGACCGGGCCGAAGACCGCCATCACCACCGCCTGGCGCTCCAGCAACAGCCCCACCGCCGCCGGCAGGCCCACCAGGAGCAGCAGGCGCAGACCCTGGCGGTAGAGCCGGGCCAGTTCCTCGGGCTGGCGCTGGTGCAGGTCGGCCATCACCGGCAGGAGCGAGGCCGCCACCAGGCCGGCCAGGATGCCCAGGGCGTCGGTGACCCGCACCGCGGCGGTGTACCAGCCCACCTCGGCGAAGGTGCGCCCCAGGGCGCTGAGCATCACCACGTCCACCCGGGAGTAGATCAGGATGAAGATGCCGGTCAGGGCCAGGGGCAGCGCGCCCTTGACCAGCCGGCCCAGGAAGGCCAGGGAGAGGTCCACCCGCCAGGGCATCAGCCGCCAGGAGAGCCCCAGGTTGGCCGCCGCCGCCAGGGCGTTGGCCCCGGCCAGGCCCAGCACCAGGCCATAGAGCCCGTGACCGTTCCACATCAGCCAGCCAGCCAGGAGCAGGGCCGCCAGGCGGCTGGCGGACTTGACCCCGGCCTCCAGGTCCATGCGCTCCCGGGCGGCCAGGCCGGCCGCGCCCAGCTCCGACAGGCCCCAGAGCACCTGCACCCCGGCCACGGCCAGGATCAGGCTGGTCTCTTCGGCCCCGGCCAGGCCCAGGCCCAGATCGGAAGAGCGTCGTGTAGGGAAAGAGTGTAGATCTCGGTGGT
>CALERA010000060.1 GCA_937908275.1 uncultured Desulfarculaceae bacterium
ACGAGATGTAGCCGTGACTGGAGTTCAGACGTGTGCTCTTCGGATCTGGTGGTGGTCAGCCCCATGCCCAGGATCATGGAAACGAAGGCGGTGAGCACCAACACGCCCCAGAGCTGGTTGCCGGCGATGGACACCAGGATGGTGGTGAGCTTGAGCCCCAGGCCGGAGACGAAGACGCAACCGATGACGATGCCGGCCGTGGCGCAGGCCACCGACACGCTCACCGCCTCGCGCGCGCCCTCCTCGAAGGCCGACAGGAGTTGGACCGCCGTCATCCGGGTTCCCTTGCGCAGGAAAGACAGCAGGATGGTGGCGATGATGGCCCAGAAGGCGGCGAACATCGGGGTGTAGCCCAGGATCATCAGGCCCACGATGATGAGGATGGCCAGGAACAGATGGCCGCCGCGCTTGATTTCCTTCTTGAGGTCGGGCAACTCCTCGCGGCTCAGACGGCTCATGCCGGTCTTGCGGGCCTCGAAGTGCACCATCACGTAGATGGTGAAGAAGTACATCAAGGCCGGGAACAGCGAGGCCAGGGCCACCTTGAGGTAGGGCACGTTGAGGAACTCGGCGATGATGAACGCCGCCGCGCCCATGACCGGGGGCATGATCTGCCCGCCGCTGCTGGCGCAGGCCTCCACCGCGCCGGCAAAGGGCGGGCGGTAGCCGATGCGCTTCATCAGCGGGATGGTGAAGGTGCCGGTGGTGACCACGTTGGCCACCGCCGAGCCGGAGACCGAGGCCATCAGGCAGGAGCTGACCACCGCCGCCTTGGCCGGACCGCCGACCCGGCTGCCGGTCAGCGCCACCGCCACGTTGATGAAGAAGCGGCCGGCGCCGGAGCGCACCAGGATCGCCCCGAACAGGATGAACAGGAAGATGTAGGTGGCCATGGTCATCAACGGGATGCCGTAGATGCCGTTTTCGGCCATGAACTGGTAGTCCAGGATGGTGAACCAGTCCGAGGGCGGGCCGTGCAGCGGGCCGGGGAACCAGTCGCTGAAGGCGGTGTGCAGCAGGAAGAAGCCGGCGATGATCACCATGGCCCAGCCCACCGAACGCCGGGTGGCCTCCAGGAGCAGGATGATGGTGATGGTGCCGAACCAGTAGTCATAGTCGTTGAGGTCGCCCTGGCGCATGATGAACTTTTCGATGTCCCAGATCACATAGATCTGGATGAGGATCACCAGGGCGATCAGGAGCAGGTCTACCGCGAACCACCAGTTTTTGGGATCAGTCCACTTGGCCCGGCCTAGCGGCTTGAGCAGGAAACACAGCACCAACATGAAGGCCAGGTGAGTGGAGCGGAAGGAGTGGGCCTCCAGCGAGCCGGCATAAGCCACGTAGAGGTGGAAGACGCTGAGCGCGATGGAGAGCACGCAGACCGTGAGCTCGACCGGATAGCGGAAGATGCTCTTGGGCTGGGCCAGCAGCCATTCCAGGACGGATTGTTTCTGTCCTTCCTGGTAATCGATTACGCTTTCATCCGACACAATCGTTATCTCCGCGCCAGGGGCGGATTCTCGGTTGTATTTCGCAACAGGCGCCGGTCAACAAAGGGCCCGGCCGTCGCCGGCCGGGCCTCGCCAGAATGCTTACTTGGCGTAGCCCTTTTCTTTGTAGTACTTCAGGGCGCCGGGGTGGACCGGGATGCGGTTGCCCATCAGGGCGTTCTCGGGCTTGCTGTCCTCGATGTCCTTCTTCTTCACCTGGGCCAGCTCGGGCCAGGCCTCGTACAGGGTCTTGACGATCTGGTAAGCCAGCTCGTCGGGCACGTCCTTGTGGACGATGACCTGGGTCACGGTGGCCGGGGTCAGCACCGGTTCGGTCT
This sequence comes from uncultured Desulfarculaceae bacterium, assembly GCA_937908275.1. Classification (GTDB taxonomy): domain Bacteria; phylum Desulfobacterota; class Desulfarculia; order Desulfarculales; family Desulfarculaceae; genus JACRDC01. Next base: position 1,832 of record CALERA010000060.1, read on the forward strand.
GGCCATCGTAGGTGTTGGCCGGGATGGTGTAGGCCATCAGGCCGGGCTCGATCTCCAGGATCCTCTTCATGTGGGCGTCGTCCACGCCGATCATCCGGATGCCGGGCTGGAAGTTCAGGTCCAGGATGGTGGCCTGGGGCAGGCTGGTGACGGCCATGTAGACGTCGCTGTGGCCGTCCTTGAGCAGGGCGGCGCTGTCGGCGTAGCCCACGAAGGTCACGGTGCCGCCGTTCTGCTTGATCTTGTCGAAGGTCAGGTCATAGGCTTCCAGGACCTGCTCGGCGATGACGGTGCCGGTGAAGCCGGTGACACCGGGCACGACCCGCTTGTTGCCCATGTCGGCCGGGCTCTTGACCGCGCTGTCGCGGGGCACCGCCATCTGGAACACGCCGGGATACAGGGACATCAGGTGGCGCAGGTTGTCGCACTTCTTGTCGAAGACGCCCTTGCCCTCATAGGCGTTGAAGGAGGTGTGGGTGTAGGTCCAGCCCAGGTCGGCCCGCTTGGCGTTGACGGCCTTGCAGTTGCCCACGCCGCCGCCGGGGCCGTTGCTGGTGCTGATGCCGGGGATCTTCTTCTCCAGCACGGACATCATGGCCGCGCCCAGGGGATACCAGGAGCCGCCTTCGGGGCCGCTGAACATGCGCACGAATTTCTGGTCCGCGGCCACGGCCCCCGGGGCCGCCAAAGCCAGCATCAGAGCGGCCAGCAGGCCTATCACCCAAAACTTTTTCATCGTTTTCCCTCCGTTGCAGGTATGGTCGCTATCTGACGGAAGCCTTCGTGCTTCTTCGCCGGCGGGTCGTGGTCGCGGCCGGGCTGATGCCAGCGGCGGCCAGGGCCAGGTCGGTGCCCATGTTCTGCATCATGGCCTCGCGGGCCTCCACCTGCTGGCGCAGACCGTTCAGGATGTGCCACTGACCGCGCTCCACGTGCTGGCGCAGCAGCTCGGCCGCAGCCAGGGCGTCGCGGTCCCGCAGGGCCTCGAACAGGGAGGCGTGCTCGGACTCGGCCTCTTCCAGGCGGCCGGGGGCCAGGATCTCGGGCCGGTAGCGCAGATAGAGCAGGTCGAAAACCTGGCGCAGGATGCGGGTGACCACCTGGTTGCCGCTCAGGGAGGCCAGGGCCACGTGCAACTGGGCGTCGCGCCAGAGGCGCTCGCGCTGATAAACCTGGCCCCGCACCTGGCGGTGGGACTGGCGCAGGGCCTCCAGCTCGGCCAGGCTCTGGTCGGTGAGGTTGTCCACCACCTTGGGCACCAGGAAGACCTCCAGCAGCAGGCGGACCTCGTAGAGCTCCCGGGCCTCCTCCAGGTCCAGCTCGGGCACGAAATAGCCCTTGTTGGCCTCGGACTGGACCAGGCCCTCGTCCTCCAGGCGGACCAGGGCCATGATGACCGGCGTCTGGCTCATGCCCAGACGCTTGGCCAGGTCCTGGTAACGGAGCTTCTGCCCACTGACCAATTGGTCGGAAAGGAACATGTGCTTGAGCTGGGCATAGGCCTTGTCAGGCAGGGTGCCAGCGCCTTTCATGCTTCCCTCGTCGCTTGCCCGCGGGTTGCGGGGTGGCCCGTCCGGTGCGTCGCGTAGAAAACGTGATGATTGTCGATGCGAATTTATATGAAATTTGATTAAAAGTTTTATAATATAGCTACTGCTTACGTGTCAACCTGAATCGCACATATCTCGGTTCTTTATTCCGTCCTGCGGAACGGAGACGGCCGGGCTTACGCCTGCCCATAATCGACGGGAGATGACAGCAGCATGAGTGAACGGGCGCCGGTATGCGTGGTGGGAGCGGGCGCGGTGGGTTGCGCCGTGGCGATGAACCTGGCCCGGGAGGGACGCGAGGTCTTCGTGTTGGAGAAGAACTCCGGCGTGAGTCAGGGCGAGAACCAGTCCACCCGCAACTCCGGGGTGATCCACGCCGGGTTGTACTATGACCCCGAGACCCGGCCGCTGAAGGCCGGACTCTGCGCCCGGGGCGTGGAGTTGCTCTACGACTTCTGCGCCCGGCACGGGGTGCCCCACCGCCGCTGCGGCAAGCTGGTGGTGGCGGTGGAGGAGGAGGAGCGCCCCATCCTGGAGTTCTACCGCCAACGGGCCCAGGGCAACCGGGTGCCGGCCGCGATCGTCTCCGGCGCGGCGGCCCGGGAGATGGAGCCCCAGGTCAAGGCGGTGGAGGCCCTGCACCTGCCCAGCAGCGGCATCATCGACGCCGCGGCCTACGTGCACCGGCTCTACGCCCAGGGCAGCAACGCCGGGGCCACCTACCTGACCCAGACCAGCCTAAGCGGGGTCAAGGCCACCCCCGAGGGCCTGGAGGTGAGCATCACCTATCGTGACGGGGCCAGCGACAGCTTCCTCTGCGGACTCATGATCAACTGCGGCGGGCTCTACAGCGACGACGTGGCCCGCCTGGTGGACCCGGACGCGACCTACCAGATCGATCCGGTGCGGGGCGAGGCGGTCAAGTTCTACCGCCACAAGCGCCCCGAACTGGGCCTGGTGGGCATGAACATCTATCCCACCCCCCACAAGCTGGTCACCCCCCAGGGCACCTACTTCACGGTGGGCGTACACCTCACCCCAACCCTGGAGACCGGCCCCGATGGCCAGGGCGTCATCGGCCCGGTGGTCACGGTCTGCCCCTTGCAGCGGCCGGCCCGGGACAAGGAGGAGTTCGGCGGCGACTACCGCCCCATGACCGACTTCCTGGACAAGGTCAAGGCCTTCTTCCCCGGTCTGCGGGCCGAGGACCTGGAGCCCCACCAGGTGGGCATCCAGGCCCGGTTGGTGGGCCACCAGGATTGGGTGATCGAGTTCAGCCCCCGTGAGTCCCGCTGCCTGAACCTGCTGGGCATCGACAGCCCCGGTCTCACCGCCAGCCTGGCCCTGGCCGAGCGCGTGGAAGCCATCCTGGACCAGGCCGGCCGCTAATCCCCAAGGAGATAGCCATGGACAAGTTGATCATCACCGCCGCGGTCACCGGGTCCGGACCCAGCCGGACCCAGAACCCCAACCTGCCCCACACCCCGGCCGAGATCGCGGCCGAGGCCCTGCG
>CALERA010000061.1 GCA_937908275.1 uncultured Desulfarculaceae bacterium
GGGGTATTGCCAATGCCAGGGCTTGAGGTATGCTAAGGTGCTTGAGTTCCGGCGCACGGCACGGTTTGCCGCGGCGCCCATCCCTCCCAACGGGCGCCGCCACACGCTGCCGGCGCTGGACGAGGCAAACGAAGTCTATGAAGACCCCCGCAGTCCTGGCCATTGTGTGCCTGCTGTGCGCGGCCCCGGCATGGGCCGCTCCCAACGACTCCCTGACCACCCCCGAGCAGAAGGCGGCCTACGCCCTGGGCCTGCGGGTGGGCGCCGACCTGCGTGAAAAAGAGGCCAAGCTGTCCCCGGAGCTGTTCGCCCTGGGCTTCAAGGACGGTCTGGAAAACGCCCAGCCCAAGCTCAGCCCCGAGGAGCAGAGCCAGGCCCTGGCCGAGTTCTCCCGCCAGATGCAGACCCGCCAGTTGGCCAAGCTCAAGGAGCTGGGCGACAAGAACCTGGCCGAGGGACAGGCCTTCCTGAAGGCCAACCAGGCCAAGCCCGAGGTCAAGACCACCGCCAGCGGCCTGCAATACAAGGTGCTGACCGCCGGCAAGGGCAAGACCCCCAAGACCAGCGACACCGTGACGGTCAACTACCGCGGCCGGCTGATCGACGGCACCGTCTTCGACGATTCCTATCAGCGCGGCCAGCCCGCCACCTTCGAGGTGGGCGGCATCATCCGCGGCTGGCAGGAGGCCTTGCAGTTGATGAAGGAGGGCGACCGCTGGGAGATCTTCATCCCCTCGGACCTGGCCTTCGGCCCCCAGGGCGCCGGCCCCCAGATCGGCCCCAACGCCACCCTGGTCTTCGAGGTGGAGTTGGTCAAGGTCGAGCCCAAGACCGACAAGAGCGAAGCCGCCCCGGCCAAGCCCGCCAAGCCGGCGGCCAAGTCCGCGCCCAAGGAGGGCAAGACCAGCAAGTGAACCGGCCGGGTCCCGTCCCCGGCCGCGCCTGTTGCCCTGGGCCGGGAACTGACCGGCCGCAGGCAGCAGGGAGTCAAGCATGCACAACGACGTGGGGACCCGGATCAAGCGCTTTCGTGAGAAACAAGGCCTGGGCCTGGACGACCTGGCCCAGCGCACCGGCCTGGACCAGGCCTTCCTGACCGCCGTGGAGCAAGAGGGGCTATATCCCTCCTTGGGCCCCCTGCTCAAGATCGCCCGCGCCCTGGGCACCCGGCTGGGCACCTTCCTGGACGACCGGGTCAGCGCCGACCCCCTGATCGTCAAGGCGGCCGAGCGCAGCGAGCAGTTGATCACCCACAAGGGCAAGGACAAGCCCGAGGACCTGCGCTTCTACTCCCTGGGCCTGGGCAAGAGCGACCGGCACATGGAGCCCTTCTACGTGCAGGTGCTGCCCGAGTCCGGCCGCGAAAAGAGCCTCTCCTCCCACGAGGGCGAGGAGTTCATCGTGGTCATCTCCGGCCGGATCGAGCTGGTCTACGGCCAGCAGACCAGCATCCTGGGACCGGGCGACAGCCTATACTACAACTCGGTGGTGCCCCATCACCTGGGCTGCCACGGAGAGGAGCCGGCCGAGATCTACGCCGTGCTCTTCATCCCGGAATAGCCGGACCGCCGGCCAACACCGCCCCCAACCATTTTGGCGCTTCGGCCCCGTCCCGGCCCCACCCAGGAGCCCGGGACGGGCGTAGCGGCCCCATCCGGCGAGAGGTGTGGACATGACCAGCCAATCCCCGATCCGCGAACTCACCCTGGGCCAGATCCTGGACCAGGCCATCGCCGACCATCCGGACAACCTGGCCGTGGCCTACGTGGACCGCGGCCTGCGCCTGACCTACCGCGAGTTCGGCCAGGTGGTGGACCAACTGGCCAAGGGCCTGATGGCCCTGGGCGTGGCCAAGGGCGAGAAGGTCGCCGTCTGGGCCACCAACGTGCCCTACTGGGTGGCCCTGCAATTCGCCACCGCCAAGATCGGCGCCATCCTGCTCACGGTCAACACCCACTACAAGACCGCCGAACTGGAATACCTGCTCCAGCAGTCCGACGCCGAGAACATCGTCCTGATCGACGGCTTCCGCGACACCGACTACGTGCAGACCCTCTATGAGCTGGCGCCCGAGCTCAAGACCCAGGAGCGCGGCCACCTGGTCAGCAAGCGCTTCCCCTACCTGAAGCGGGTCATCTTCCTGGGCCAGGAGAAGCACCGGGGCATGTACTCCACCCCCGAGCTCCTCTCCCTGGCCGCCATGACCAGCGACGCCGACTACGCCGCCCGCCAGGCCCAGCTCTCCTGCCACGACGTGGTGAACATGCAGTACACCTCCGGGACCACCGGGTTCCCCAAGGGCGTGATGCTCTCCCACCACAATATCGGCAACAACGGCTACTACATCGGCGACTGCCAGCGCCTGGGGCCCGACGACCGGGTCTGCCTGCCGGTGCCCCTGTTCCACTGCTTCGGCTGCGTGCTGGGGGTGATGGCCGCCATCAACCACCACTCCGGCCTGGTGATCCTGGAGGAGTTCGACCCGGTGCAGGTCATGACCTCGGTGGAGGAGGAGCGCTGCACCGCCCTCTACGGCGTGCCCACCATGTTCATCGCCGTGCTGGAGCACAAGCTCTTCTCCAAGTTCGATTTCTCCAGCCTGCGCACCGGCATCATGGCCGGCTCCCCCTGCCCGGTCCGGGTCATGGAGCAGGCCATCGAGCGCATGAACCTCACCGAGATCACCATCGCCTACGGCCTGACCGAGAACAGCCCGGTGATGACCCAGACCCGGCCCGACGACGACATCGTCCGCCGCACCCAGAGCGTGGGCCGCTGCCTGCCCGGCATCGAGGTGCGGGTGGTGGACGTGGAGACCAACCAGGTGGCCGCTCCCGGGGTCCAGGGCGAGATCTGCTGCCGGGGCTACAGCGTCATGAAGGGCTACTACAAGATGCCCGAGGCCACCGCCGCCGCCATCGACGCCGAGGGCTGGCTGCACTCCGGCGACCTGGGGGTGATGGACGCCGATGGCTACCTGGCCATCACCGGCCGGCACAAGGACATGATCATCCGGGGGGGCGAGAACGTCTATCCCCGCGAGATCGAGGAGTTCCTCTACCGCCTGGAGGGCGTCAGCGACGTGCAGGTGGTCGGCGTGCCCAGCCAGAAATACGGCGAGGAGGTCGGGGCCTTCGTCATCCTCAAGCCCGGCTACTCCTACACCCCCGAGGACGTGCGCGACTTCTGCCGCGGCCAGATCAGCCGCTACAAAATCCCGCGCTACGTCACCTTCGTCGAAGGCTACCCCCTCACCGCCAGCGGCAAGATCCAGAAATACAAGCTGCGCGAACAAGCCGCCGAGTTGTTCCCCGAGGCCTGAGGCGGGGAGGGAGAGAAGAATAATCGGGGGGACCCTTTTTGCTGCGCAAAAATGGTCCCCCC
>CALERA010000062.1 GCA_937908275.1 uncultured Desulfarculaceae bacterium
GCGCGGCGCGGGCGGTGATGGAGCGGGGCCAGGCCGCGGTGGCCATCCCCGGCGGCGCCACCCCCCGGCCCATCCTGGAGGCCCTGGCCCGGCCACCCCTGAGCGAGGTCGCCCCCTGGCAGGCCATGCACTTTTTCCTGACCGACGAGCGCTGCCTGCCCCTGGACGACCCGGCCAGCAACTTCGGCCAGGCCAAGGCCCTGCTCTTTGACCAGGTGCCCCTGGGCAAATACGCCGTCCACCCCATCCCGGTGGACCGCTATGAGCCCGAGGAGGCGGCGGCCCGCTACGAGGCCGACCTGCGCACCCATTTCGGCGGCCTGCCGCCGGAGTTCGACTTCCTGCTCCTGGGGGTGGGCAACGACGGCCACGTGGCCAGCCTCTTCCCCGGCGACCCCATCCTGCAGGACGCGGGCAAGGCCTGGGCGGTCCCGGTCTCCCCCCCGCCCTCGGCCCAGCCCCCGGTCACCCGGGTCAGCCTGACCCTGCCGGTGCTGCGCGCGGCCCACAGCGTGGTCATCGCCCTGACCGGGGCGAGCAAGGCCGGGATCGCCCGCCAGCTCCTGGGGCCGGAGGCCAGCCAGAACGGCCATCACCCGGCCAGTCTGGTGCGGGCCCAGGCCGAGCTGTTCTGGTTCCTGGACGCCGAGGCGGCGCGGGGGTTGGAGAACTAGACCCCTGCCCATGCCACCTCTCCGCGCCCAGGGGCCAGGGCCGGGCTGGGTGCGGGGAGGCCGCCTTCCGCCGCCCCGCCGCCCCGGCCTCAGGCCTCCCAGCGGGCCAGGTATTGCTTGAGCCTCAGCTTGCGCCGGGCGCTGGCGCTGGTCATGGGCCGCAAGGGGCCGATCATGGGATGGCGGCCAAAGGGCCGGTCGTAGCGCCCCAGGACCCAGAAGATGCCGCAGATGGAGTTGGGGTCGCGGCCGTCCAGGGCCAGACGGTCGTTCAGCTCCAGCATCACCGCCAGGGCCTCCCGGGGGCTGGCGGTCCATTCCAGGATCTTCTTGCCCCAGAGCATGCGCAGGTAGTTGTGCATCACGCCTTCGCGGTTCAGTTGGCGCTGGGCCGCGTTCCAGAGCTGGTCGTGGGTGGCCGCGGCCCGGAATTGCTCCAGGCGGTAGAGGTGGGGCCGGGGATCGCCGGCCGCCGCCGCCAGGCCCTGGCGGGCCCAGGCGGGCAGGGAGTCGTACTGGTCGTAGGCCGGCAAATGGCGGGCGGCGTTGAAGCCCAGCTCCCGCCAGGTGACCAGTTGGTCCAGGAAGGCCTCGGCCGGGGGCGACATCCCCCACCAGCCCTCGCGCTTGCCCGCGGCCTTGGCCCCCAGGCGCGGCGGCCCCCAGGCCTCCTGGCGGGCCAGGGCGGCGAAGACCTCGTGCGGCGAGAGGTGCCCGAAGTGCAGCCAGGGGCTGAGCCCGCTGGCGGCCTCGGCGTCGGGGTGGTTACGCTCCAGATAGCGCGGCAGACGCTCCGCCAGGAAGCGGGCCAGGCGCTCCCGCCCCGCTTCCCAGCCCCCGGTCAGGGGCGCGGGCGGCACCGAATGGTCCAGGGGCAAGCTGGCCAGGAACTCCGGCGCGGCGGCCAGGGCCGGGGCCGGGGCGGCGGGCCAACGTTGGGCGATCTCCGCTGGCAGCCCGGCCAGCCGGGGCAAGTCCAGGCCGGCCAGGGGATCGGCGGCAGGCCAGGCGGCCAGGTGGCCGGGCAGCTCCTTCTGCAGAAACCGGCGGAAGGCGTAGGCGCTGGGATAGGCCTGGCCGGTGGCGTCCAGGGGCAGCAGGCCGCAGCCATCCACCGCCTGCATCTGCACCGGGACCTGGCCGGCGGCGGCGGCCAGCATTTGGGGCAGGAAAAAGCCGGGGTGGTCGTCGGCCACCACCAGGCAGGCCCGGGCCGCCAGGGCGGCCAAGAGTCCCCGGCCCTGGTCCGGCTCCAGCTCCAGGTAAGGAAAGTAAAACACCGGCCGCCCGGCCAGGTCCCGGGCGTTGGCGGCCATGCCCTGCAGGATGAAGGCGTGGCTGCGCTCCGTGGCCCGGGCATAGCCCAGGCGCAGGGCCTCCAGGATCAACAGGGGCCGGCCCAGGCGGACGGCGCTTTGAGCGGCGTGCTCCAGGGCGAAATTGAATCCCGGCCGGCGCTGCATGGTCATCCAGTACAACACCCACTCCCCGGCCGGGTCCGGGGGACGGGAGTTTAGCGCGCGCAGGCGGCTTTCGGGGGTGGGGAACATGGCATTAGTATGACTTCGGCCGCCCGGCGTTGACAATCCCGGGCTTTTTGATGGGATAATGGCCGCGAATCCGGCGCGGGGTCCTGCCCGCCGCCGCGCCGCCAACCCCTGGCTGGGAGCGC
>CALERA010000063.1 GCA_937908275.1 uncultured Desulfarculaceae bacterium
GCGATTTCTTCAATCAACGCTGGCTGGACTTCACCGGACGCACCCTGGAGCAGGAGCTGGGAGACGGCTGGAGTCAGGGGGTCCACCCCGATGACCTGCAAGCCTGTCTGGACATCTACCTGGACCATTTGCGGCGTCGCGCGCCGTTCGAGATGACCTACCGGCTGCGCCGCCACGACGGGCAGTACCGCTGGATACAGGACAACGGCACGCCGTACACGAACCCGGACGGAAGCTTCGCCGGCTTCATCGGCTGCTGCCAGGATGTCACCGAGCAGGTCCGGGCCCGCCGGGACCTGGACCAGTTCTTCGCCGTCAGCCCGGATCCGATGTGCATCGCCGGCCTGGACGGCTACTTTCGGCGGGTGAATCCGGCCTTCCCCCGCCGCTTGGGCTACACCGAGCAGGAGCTGCTCTCCCGGCCCTGGACCGATTTCATCCATCCCGAGGACCGCCAAGCCACCATAGCCGTGGGCGAGGAGCTGCGGGCGGGTCGACCGGTGGAAAACTTCACCAACCGCTACCTGCGTCCGGACGGCGAGGTCCGCTGGCTTTCCTGGAGCTCACACAGCATCGTGGAGGAAGGCCTGATCTTCGCGGTGGCCCGGGACGTGACCCTGCAGATGCAGGCCGAGGCCGAGAGCCGCGAGAACCAGCGTCGTCTGTCCGAGGCCCAGCGCATGGCCCGCGTGGGCTCCTGGCAATGGAACTGGGATCTGAGTCAGGGCAAATGGTCCGAGGAAACCTATCACATCCTGGGACTGGAGCCGGGGTCCGAGATCATCCCGGTGGATGAGTTCCTCGCCCGCTGGGTGGTGCCCGAGGATCGCCAGGCGCTGGTGGAGGCCCTGGAGCGGGTGCGGATCAAGGGCGAGGCCGTCGACCAGCAATACCGTTTCGTGGGGCCGCGCGGCCAGTTGATCTGGGCCCGCAGCAAGGGCGAGCCCCGCCGGGCCCCCGACGGCCGCATCGTGGCCCTGATGGGCACCATCCAGGACATCACCGACGCCAAGCTGGCCGAGCAGCAGTCGCGCGAGAGCCAGCGCCGCCTGGCCGAGGCCCAGCGCATCGCCAAGGTCGGCAGTTGGGAGTGGGACATCGCCAAGGACCAGAGCGCCTGGTCCACGGAGATGTTCCGTCTGTTAGGGGTGCCTCCCCGCAACGAGCCCCTGACCTTGGACGAAGTGACCTCGGTCCTGCATCCGAACGATGCGCCCCTCTGGCGGCGGGCGCTGGATGACGCCCTGGCCGAGGTCAAGCCGTTGAACCTGATGATCCGGGTGCAGCAGGCCGACGGCGACCTGCGCTACATGCGGGTCCAGGGCGAGATCCAGCGCGACGCCCAGGGCCGGGCGGAATTGATGCAGGGCACCTGCCAGGATGTCACCGAGCGCTATCTTTACCAGGAAGGCCTGCGCGAGAGCCAGCGCCGCCTGGCCGAGGCCCAGCGCCTGGCCGCCATGGGCTCCTGGGAATGGGACATTCAGGCCGGAGCGGCCTACTGGTCGGAGGAGCTTTATCGCCTCCTGGGACGGGAGCCTGGTCACGAACAGATGTCATTCGCCCAGGGGCTGGAATATATCCACCCGGAGGACCGGGACTGGATGGAGGACCGGGTGCGCGCCGCCCTGGAGAAGGGCCATCCCTACGACGTGATCCATCGCGCGATGCGGGCCGACGGCCAGGCCCGGATCTTCCACAGCCGGGCCGAGGTGGTGCGCGACAACGAAGGCCGGCCGATGCGCATGGTGGGCACGGTCCAGGACGTCACCGCCCAGCGGGCGGCCCAGGAGCAGTTGGCCATGGCGGCCCAGGTGCTGGAGAACAGCATCGAGGGGGTGATCATCACCGACGCCGAGGGCCACATCCAGTCGGTCAACCGCGCCTTCACCATCATCACCGGTTTCTCGCCCGAGGATGTCCTGGGCCGCAAGCCGGACCTCCTGCGCTCCAGCCATCATGACGAGACCTTCTACGAAAACATCCAGCGCTCGCTGGCGGACAACGGCGAGTGGCGGGGGGAGGTCTGGCACCGGGGCAAGGACGGCCAGGATTACCCCCAATGGATGACCGTCACCACCATCAAGAACGAAAAGGGGGTGGTGGCCAACCAGATCATCCTGCTGCACGACATCAGCGACCTGCGCCGCAGCGAGGAGGAGCTGCGTCACCAGGCCTACCACGACGCCCTCACCGGCCTGCCCAACCGCCAGTTGCTGCGCGACCGGCTGGAGGTGGCCATGGCCGGGGCCAACCGGAGGGGACGGATCCTGGCCCTGATCTACGTGGACCTGGACAACTTCAAGACCATCAACGACAGCCTGGGTCACGCCGCCGGCGATCTGCTGCTGCAGGCCCTGGCCAACCGCCTGGTGGACCTTTACCAGGGCCGCACCACCGTGGCCCGCCTGGGCGGCGACGATTTCGTGCTGGTGCTGGAGGACCTGGAGGACGCGGGCGAGGCCGAGCGGCAGGCCGCGGCCTTGATGGAGATCATGGCCAAGCCCTATCTGGTGGAGGGAGAGGAGTTCTACCTGACCACCAGCCTGGGCCTGGCCCTGTTCCCCACCCATGGCCAGCAGTCGGAGGTCCTGATCAAGAACGCCGAGCTGGCCATGTACCGGGCCAAGGAGCAGGGCAAGAACGCCTTCCAGGTCTACACCCCCAGCATGAACGCGGTGGTGCTCAAGCGGCTGTCCCTGGAGACGGCCCTGCGCAAGGCCCTGGAGCGCGAGGAGTTCGAGGTCCACTACCAGCCGCGCATCGACGTTTCCGGCGGACGGATGCTGGGCATGGAGGCCCTGGTGCGCTGGCGGCGACCGGAGGTGGGCCTGGTCTCGCCGGGCGACTTCATCCCCATCGCCGAGGAGACCGGCCTGATCGTGCCCATCGGGGGCTGGGTGCTGCGCCGGGCCTGCCGGCAAGCCAAGGCCTGGGTGGACCAGGGCCATCCCGACCTGGTGGTGGCGGTGAACCTCTCGGCCCGGCAGCTGCGCCACACCTCCCTGGTGGCCACGGTGGAATCGGCCCTGGCCGACAGCGGACTGCCCCCGGCCAACCTGGAGCTGGAGGTGACCGAGAGCGCCTTGATGACCAACGTGGAGCGGGCGGTGGCCCTGATGCAGATCCTGTCCCGCATGGGCCTACGCCTGGTGCTGGACGACTTCGGCACCGGCTACTCGTCGCTCTACTACCTGAAGCACTTCCCTATTCAGGCTTTGAAGATAGACCAGCATTTCGTGGCCGACATCTTCACCGACCCCGACGACGCCCTCATCGTCCAGGCCGTCATCTCCCTGGCCAATAGCCTGAAGCTGGAGGTGGTGGCCGAAGGAGTGGAGACCGTGGAGCAGCGGGACTTCCTGCTGGCCCACGCCTGCCACGAGATGCAGGGTTATCTGTTCAGTCGTCCGCTGCCAGCCGGGGAGTTCCAGCTGCTGTTGGAGCGGGAGCGGGAGTCCCAGGCCGACTTCTGGTCCCGGACCGGTCCGGAGCGCGCCGCCTCCCCGCCACCCCGGTCCTGAGACCGGGCCCCTCCCGGAGCCGCCCGGCTAACCGGCGTCCGGCGGCTGGGCCAGGCGCTGGGCCACGGCCTGGCGCAGATCGTCCCGCAGGCGCTGGCTCAGTTCGGCCATGGCCTGGCTCATGCCCCGGGCCAGGGCCGGAGCGCTGGTCTCGGCCATGGCCGCGGCCTGGCGGTAGATCCGCTGGAAGACCAGACGCCGGGGCAGGTCGGGATAGTCGTTGTCCAGCAGACTGAGGCTGACCTCCACCACCGCCTGGGGACCGCCGTCGCCGTCCACCTCCAGGAACTCGCGCACCCCGCCCTGGAGCCGGAAACGGACCGGCGAGGGCTGG
>CALERA010000064.1 GCA_937908275.1 uncultured Desulfarculaceae bacterium
AACGCCGCTGCACAAGGGACACCTTAGCCTCATGACTCGGGCGGCGGACATGGGAGCGGTGATCATGCCCCCGGTGCCGGCCTTTTACCACCAGCCCAAGAGCATCGCCGACATCATCCGCCAGAGCTTGGGCAAGGCCCTGGACCTCTTGGGCGTGGAGCACGACCTGTTTGCCAGATGGGGCGGAGACTTGGCCCAACAGGACTGAAGCGGAGCCCACCGGAGCTATTGCCAAAAGTTGTGTTTATGATGATCAGGCGGCCATCCTTTGTTCGCTGATCCCATTGACGAATCTGATGCCTTTAATCACCTGGGTCAACGGGTTGGAGCCGGCCAGTCAGCGCCAGCGCTTCTCCGCTGACTGGAGAAGCCGGAAGACCATGGTCAGCACGGTGTCCCGAGACAGGCAGCCCTTGGTCTTGTCGGTCCTGAGCCGCAGGCTGGCGAAGGTGGATTCGACGGGGTTGGTGGTCTGATATGCTTCCACTGCTCGGCCGGTAAATCGTAGAAGGCAAGGAGTTGGTCCCGGTGCTTGTCCAGCACGTTGGCCGTATTGTGCACCCCGCAGCGCTGCTGGCGGACAGGGCCTTACACCTCCCGCAGTGCCTCCCAGAAACCCAAGGCCCCATCGCCCACCGCCAGCCGGGGCGGGGCGGTCAGCCCACGGCGCTTGAGGTCCAGTAGCAGATCCTTCCAAGAATGCTCACTTGACCGGTCGCCGTCCAGGATGCCCCGCAATTCCCTGCGCCCATCCTCGCCGGCCCCGATGATCACCAGGATGCATTGTCTGGCCTCTTCCAAACGTACGTTGAAGTAGACGCTGTCGGCCCAGAGGTACACGTGGCGTTTCCCGCTCAGGTCGCGCTCCTGGAATCTGGCCAGGTCAGTCTTCCAGACCTCCTTCAGGCGCGAGATGGTGGAGGCCGACAATTCAGTAATTATAATGAACTACCTTGAATAATTGGCAGATCGTGAGAGGTACACTTTGCCCCAGTATCCGGCACCACCCGGACGCTGTACTTTAGGCCCAAGGCTTGGTCTGCCAAAGGGAGCGCTTGCTGGAGATGGCGACCCACTGGGAGCGAGGTTCCTTGCCCCCGGCGGCTCGCCGGCTGGACCTGAGGACAGCAGGCATGGTCCGCGATTCTCATGCTATAACTTATAACAGGTTGAATCAATAATAGAACATGGCACAAGCAGCCCTGGGATGATGGCTGTAATCTCTGCTCCCGCCGTCCCATTTCATCTGACAATTTGTCCCATTTTGTCTGGCAGGTCTCGACGCTGCTCGGCCATTGATGTTGCATTTCGTGTGGCAGGTTACAAACGCATCCATCCGACCAGGCATTAGCTAGTCATCAGTAGACAAGCTCAAATCGCTCCAAATGCTTCCTGTAAAAATTTGAAGGCCCAGCCGAGCGGCTGAGCCTTCTTGCTAACTAGCTGATGTTCTTGGTGCCGGAGGCGAGACTCGAACTCGCACAATCGCAAGGATCGGGGGATTTTGAGTCCCCTGCGTCTACCAATTCCGCCACTCCGGCGCCTGGCGGCAGTTATAGACTGGCCGGCGTCCCAGGTCAAGCCCTGGAGCGCCGGATTTTACCCCGCAGGGGCCGCGGCTTGTGAAAAGGCTTGAGTCCATCCCGCGATCAGGGTTATATAAGGAATTCCTGGCAATATCCCAACAACCGGAGGGACCATGTCCGGACAAGCGGGGGAGGTGCTGTTCCCGGCTCCCCAAGTCCAGGAAATGCTCGTGGATTTGGCCCGCCAACTGGCGGAGCGCCATCCCGGGGCCGGCGAACTCTGCCTGGTGGGCATCCGCACCGGCGGGGCGCACCTGGCCGCGCGCCTGCAGGCCGAGCTGACCCGCCAGACCGGAATCCGCCCGGATGCCGGGGTGATGGACATCACCCTCTACCGCGACGACTGGACCCGCCTGCACAGTCGCCCCAAGGTGGGGCGCACCGCCATCGACTTCCCCATCAACGAGCGGGTGGTGGTCCTGGTGGACGACGTGCTCTACACCGGTCGCACGGTGCGCGCCGCCCTGGACGCCCTGATCGACTTCGGCCGGCCCCGTCGCATCGAGCTGCTGGTGCTCATCGACCGCGGCCAGCGTGAACTGCCCATCCAGCCCGACTACGTGGGGAGCCGGGTGGAGGCTGGCCCGGGACAGGTGATCGACGTGGACCTGGCCGAGCAGGGCGCGGCCGCCGACCAAGTGGTTCGGCGTTCTCTATCATGATCGATTGTGATTGATTATGGTGATAAATGAGGGCTCATTCAATATGGAACGTGCCCATTTCCAGGCTTGACAGGTTCTGGCTCCGAGTATAGGTAAGAGGGTACTTTGTGAACGCGGTGACAATTACCGCTGGATTCACGGGGGCCGCCGGGGGAGCGGCAAGGTAGGCTTGTCACCGTAACTCGGCCGTAATGGGGTCTGGCCGAACAAGTCTCACGGCCACGCCGTCGCCAGATGGCGGGGTTTTTTATCCCTCTAAATGATAGGTAAAACCCATCCAATCCACCCCAAGCGCGAGGGAGCGCCCATGAGTGCAGGCAAGAACGTCACGGGAGCGGTGATGGTGGTGGGGGGCGGCATCGCCGGGATGCAGGCCGCCCTCGACCTGGCCAACTCCGGCTACTATGTCTATCTGGTGGAAAAAGGGCCTGCCATTGGTGGGGTCATGTCCCAATTGGACAAGACCTTCCCCACCAATGACTGCGCAATGTGAATTATCTCCCCCAAACTGGTCGAGGTCGGCCGGCATATCAATATAGAGCTCCTCACGCTCTCCGAGGTGGTGGATATCGCGGGTGAGGAGGGCGACTTCACCGCCAAGGTGATCAGCCACCCGCGTTACGTGGACCTCAACAAGTGCATCGCCTGCGGGGCCTGCACCGGCAAGTGCCCCAAGAAGGTCGATAACGAGTACAACGAGGGCCTGGACAAGCGCA
Source organism: uncultured Desulfarculaceae bacterium (assembly GCA_937908275.1). Classification (GTDB taxonomy): domain Bacteria; phylum Desulfobacterota; class Desulfarculia; order Desulfarculales; family Desulfarculaceae; genus JACRDC01. The sequence goes on from CALERA010000064.1 coordinate 2,965, forward strand.
AGGCCATCTACGTGCGCTACGCCCAGGCGGTGCCGCTCAAGTACGGCATCGATCCCGCCAACTGCCTGAAGATGACCAAGGGCAAGTGCGGCAACTGCGAGAAGCAGTGCCCCACTGGGGCCGTGAACTACGAGGACAAGGAAGTCATCCGCGATCTCAAGGTCGGCTCGGTGATCCTGTCCGCGGGCTTCAAGGCCTTCGACCCCTCGGTCTACATCCAATATCAATACAGCCAGTTCACCAACGTGGTCACCGCCCTGGAGTTCGAGCGCATCCTGGCCGCCAGCGGCCCCTGGATGGGCCACCTGGTGCGGCCCAGCGACGAGCGCGAGCCCAAGAAGATCGCCTGGATCCAGTGCGTGGGCTCCCGCGACGTGCATGCCTGCGACCACGCCTACTGCTCCTCGGTCTGCTGCATGTACGCCATCAAGGAAGCGGCCATCGCCAAGGAGCACAGCCACCACGGGCTGGACGCGGCCATCTTCTATATGGACATGCGCACCTTCGGCAAGGATTTCGAGCGCTATCTCGAAAACGCCAAGTCCTCGGGCGTGCGTTTCATCCGCAGCCGCATCCACTCCATCGGCGAGCTGGAGGACAAGTCCCTGACCATCGAGTACGCCACCGAGGACGGCCAGGCCCGCGAGGAAGTCTTCGACATGGTGGTGCTCTCCCAGGGCATGGAGATCTCCGACAGCACCGTGGAGCTGGCCAAGAACCTGGGCATCGAGCTCAAGGCCAGCCGCTTCCTCAAGACCGGCTCCTTCGCCCCGGTGGCCTCCAGCCGCCCGGGCATCTACGCCTGCGGCGCCCTGGCCGGGCCCAAGGACATCCCGCTGTCGGTGGTGGAGGCCTCGGCCGCGGCCTGCGCGGCGGCGGGCAAGCTCAGCAGCGCCCGGGGCTCCCTGGCCCAGGTCAAGGAGACCCCCAAGGCCCTGGACGTGCGGGGCGAGACCCCGCGCATCGGCGTGTTCGTCTGCTCCTGCGGCATCAACATCGCCGGGGTGGTGGACGTGAAGGAAGTGGCGGAATTCGCCGCCAAGCTGCCCTTCGTGGAGTTCGTGGAGAACAACCTCTTCACCTGCTCCCAGGACACCCAGGACAAGATGGCCCAGGTGGTCAAGGAGCACGGCTTGAACCGGGTGGTGGTGGCGGCCTGCACCCCGCGCACCCACGAGCCC
>CALERA010000065.1 GCA_937908275.1 uncultured Desulfarculaceae bacterium
ACCACCTCGGCCGTGCGGACGTAGTCGTGGGGCTGCTCCTGAAAGGCCCCGGGGCGCACGGTGGCCATCTGGGGCTCGCCGGTGCTGACGATCTCGGCCAGGAGGTTGCCGCCAAAGGCCGGGGCGGTCTGGATCAGGCGGCCCTGGTCATCCAGGGAAAGCTCCACGCAGTCGGAGGTGAGGCCCACGCCCAGGCGCTTGGCGGCGCGGGCGGCCAGCTCCTTGCCAAAGCTGGTGGCCCCCACCAGGATCACCTGGGGCTGGCTCTTTTTAGCCAGGTCCACCAGCAGGCCGGTGAAGGCCTGCATGGGGTAGCCCTCCAGGCTGGGGTGGTCGCAGACGTAGAGCCGGTCGGCCCCATGGGCGGTGTACTCCATCACCCACTCGTCCAGGCCCTGGCCAAAGACCAGGGCGCAGACCCGGGCCTGGCTGGGCTCGGCCAGTTGACGGGCCTTGGCCAGGAGCTGGAGGGTGACCCGGTTCTGGAAGTAGTTGCGCCAGTCGCCAAAGACCCAGATTTCGCGCGTCGCGTGCATGACCCTACTCCGCCGCGCCCAGGTCGCGGCCGATGATGCCGCCCAGGCGGTCGCCGTGCCGGGCCAACAGCTCCTGCACGCTCTTCTTCACCGCGCCGCGCATCAGCACGGCCTTCTTCTGGGCGGCCGGGGAATAGACCCGCAGCATGCGCCCGCCGCTGGCGGCCAGGCCGGATCGGGCCGGGTCCAGGCCGATCTCCTCCGGTCCCAGGCGGGTGATCTGGCCGGAGGCAAAGGCGTCCTCCAGCCCGCCCAGGGGGGTGTCCCGGGGCTCCGGGGCCTGGGTGGAGATGGTCAACAGGGCCGGCAGGTCCAGCTCCAGGGTCTCCAGGAAGCCGTCGCTGACCCGCTGCACCCGCAAGGCGTTGGGGGAGAGCTGCCATTGCTCCACGTTCAGGGCGGCGGCCAGGTCCAGCTCCTCGGCCAACTGCGCGCCTAGGTGGCCGGTCTCGCTGTCGCTGCTGGCCACGCCCAGCAGGATCAGGCCCAGTTTTGGGGCGATATGGCGGATGGCCGCGCCCAGGGCCTGGCTGGTGGCCAGGGTGTCGGCTCCGGCCAGGGCGGGATGGCAGAGCAGGTAGCCTTGGTCCGCGCCCAGGGCGATGGCCTCGCGCAGGACCTCCTCGGCTTGGGGCGGGCCCATGGTCAGGGCTATGAGTTCGCCCCCGCCGGCGGCCTTGAGCAAGAGCCCAGCCTCCAGGGCGCGCTTGGCGGCGGGGTCGGTCATGCCCTCGGCCAGGTCGCGCTTGAGCCGGCCGGTGGCGGGGTCCCAGGGCAGCTCGGCCACCTGGGGCACCTGTTTGAGGCAGACCACGATCTGCATGCTTATCTCCCGGGCTCCTCGCGCCAAGACGACAAGAGGAGAGATTGCTTCGTCGCCCTTGGCTCCTCGCAATGACGCGCTGGGTGGAGTTTTTCTTCTTTTCCGTAGGTCCGGCTCAAGCGAAGCGGCCTGTCAACGATTCCCGCCTCGCCTCCCCCCCCTTGGCTTTCTTTGGGAAGGGGGGGTGGGGGAAACCTTTTCTTTGGCCCCCAAAGAAAAGGTTTCCCCCACAATCTTCCTCCCCTCCCTCACCCTCTTCCTACACCGGGCGCGAGAGCAGGTCGCGGGCGATGACCATGCGTTGGACCTCGCTGGTGCCCTCGTAGATCTCGGTGACCTTGGCCTCGCGCCAGTAGCGTTCCACGTCGTATTCCTGGCTGTAGCCGCAGCCGCCGTGGATCTGCACGGCGAGGTTGGTGACCTCGCGCGCCACCTTGGAGCAGTAGAGCTTGGCCATGGCGGCGGCGGCGCCAAAGGCCTGGCCGGCGTCCTTCTGGGCGCAGGCGCGATGGAGCAGCAGGCGGGAGGCCTCGACCTCGGTGGCCATGTCGGCCAGGTAGTTCTGGATGGTCTGGAAGCTGGCGATGGGCTTGCCGAACTGCTGGCGCTCCTTGGCGTACTTGACCGCGGACTCCAGGGCGGCCTGGGCCAGGCCCAGGGCCTGGGCGGCGATGCCCAGGCGGCCGGTGTCCAGGGCGGCCAGGCCGATCTTCAGCCCCTGGCCAGGACGGCCCAGGAGGTTGGCGGCCGGCACCCGGCAGTCCTCCAGGAAGAGGGAGGAGACCGGGTTGCAGCGCATGCCGGTGAGCTCCTCGATCTCGCCCACGCTGAAGCCGGGGCGCTCCCTTTCCACCATCAGCACGCTGGCGGCCTGGCGGGGGTTCTCGGGATTGGTGACCGCGAAGATCAGGGCCAGGCCGCAGACGCCACCGTTGGTGACGAAGATCTTGGTGCCGTTGATGACATAGCCGTCGCCTTGGGCCACGGCCAGGGTCTCCACTCCGCTGGCGTCGCTGCCGGCGTTGGCCTCGGTGAGGCAAAAGGCGCCGATGCGCCGGCCGCTGATCAGGTCCGGGGCCAGGCGCTTGATCTGCTCGGGCGTGCCGAAGCGCAGCAGGGGATAGAGGGCCACGCTGTTGTGGACCGTGACGCACAGGCCCAGGCCGGCCGAGACCCGCGAGAGTTCCTCGATGACGATGGCGTAGCTGATGGTGTCCAGCCCGGCCCCGCCCAGGTCGCGGGGGGCCTGCAGGCCGAAGTAGTGCAGGGGCCCCATCTTCTCGACCACCTCCGCGGGGAAGCGTCCCTGGCGGTCGATCTCGGCGGCGATGGGTCCCAGTTCGGCCTCGGCGAACTCTCGCACCGTCTTGCGCACCAGGCGGTGCTTGGAACAGGGGTTGAAGTCCAAGGCGAGCGCCTCCCTCCAGGGCTGGTTCCGGTCTTTCGCTGGGGGTCAATCTACCCTGACCGCCTGAAAATGCAAGCCCTTGGCGGTTTTCACGAAACCCGTGCTATCATGGGTCCGCCACGCCCCAAGAACACCACCGGAGTACACGCATGTTCCAGGACCAGTACCGCCGCAAGCTGACCAGCCCGGAGAAGGCCGCCGCGCTCATCACCGAACAGGACCGCCTGGTGATCGGCCTGACCACGGCCGAGCCCCGGGGGTTGCTGGAGGCCATCGCCGCCCGGCTCCAGGCCGACGACCTGGAGCGGCTGGACATCTTCTCGCTGCTGCCCTGCGCCCACGCCATGGAGACGGTGCTGGCCCCAATGCTGAGCGACAAGGTCCGGGTGACCACGGCCTTCGTGGGCCCCCGGGAGCGGGGGCTGGTGGCGGCGGGATTGCAATATTTCGTGCCCAACCACTTTCATCAGGTGCCGCGCCTGCTGCGCGAGGAGATGGGGGTGGGGGCGACGGTGGCCACGGTCTCGCCCATGGACCGCCATGGCTATTTCAGCTTTGGCACGGCCAACGACTACACCAGCACCGCCGCCCGGGCCGGCCGCCTGCTGCTGGTAGAGGTGAACCCGCGCATGCCCCGGGTCTTCGGCGACAGCATGGTCCACATCAGCGAGGTGGACCAGGTGGTGGAGTGGGACGGACCCTTGAACTACTGGCCGCCGGTGGTGGTGACCGAGGCCGACGCGGCCATCGGCCGGGCCATCGCCGAGATGGTGCCGGACGGGGCCTGCCTGCAACTGGGGGTGGGCGGGGTGCCCAGCGCGGTGGCCGGCTTCCTGGAGCACCACCGCGACCTGGGGGTGCACACCGAGGTCTTCAGCCCGGCCATGGTGGAGCTGATCAAGAAGGGCGTGATCAACGGCCGCCGCAAGACCCTGCACCCGCGCAAGCACGTCTACACCGTGGCCCAGGGCGACCAGGACACCTTTGACTTCATGCACGACAACCCGGCCATGGAGAGCTACCCGGTCTCCTATGTCAACCGCCCGGAGGTCATCGCGCAAAACCCCAACATGATCTCCATCAACGCGGTGTTGCAGGTGGACCTTTTGGGCCAGTGCAACGCCGAGTTCCTGGCCGGACGCCAGTTCTCCGGCACCGGGGGACAGCTGGACTTCGTGCGCGGGGCCTATGACTCGCCGGGGGGCAAGTCGATCCTGGCCTTCCACTCCACGGCCAAGGAAGGGACCATCTCGCGGGTGGTGCCGCGCCTGGAGCACGGGGCCATGATCACCACCCCGCGCATGGACACCCACCACCTGGTGACCGAGCACGGGACGGCCAACCTCAAGGGCAAGAACACCCGGGAGCGGGCCCTGGCCATCATCGACCTGGCCCACCCCAGTTTCCGGGACGCGTTGTTGCGCGCGGCCGAGGAGATGTACCTGCTCTGAAACGCGGGGGACAGCCCCCGCGCGGTGTTTCGCCATGCCTGCCCGGGATGCGCGGATGCTTGGCTTGAATCAGGAGGATCGCATGTCGAGCGCACTCTGGTATCTGGCGCTGGATGGTCAGACCCTGGGCCCCTTCGGCCTGGAGGAGCTCAAGGCCCGCTGGCAGCGGGGCGAGATCAACCCGGAGACCCTGGTCTATGGCCCGGAGAGCAGCGAGTGGCAGCCCATCAAGGCGGTGGGAGCCTTGAGCGGCCTGTTGGGCGGGGCCGCGCCGCCCCCCCCGCCGCCAATGGCAGCCGGGGCCGACGAGGTGGACTACCGCATCGAGGGCAGCGAGATGCAGTTCGTGGAGGTGGAGCTGGACCCGGGCGAGAGCGCGGTGGCCGAGGCCGGGGCCATGCTCTACATGAGCCAGGGCATCGCCATGCAGACCATCTTTGGCGACGGCCGGGGCCAGAACCAGGCCCGGGGCATCCTGGACCACCTGATCGGGGCGGGCAAGCGCCTGATCACCGGCGAGAGCCTGTTCATGACCCTGTTCACCAACTCCGCCCCCGCCGGCAAGGAGCGGGTGGGCTTTGCCGCGCCCTACGCCGGCAAGATCCTGCCCCTGCACCTCAAGCAGATCGGCGGGGAGCTGATCTGCCAGAAGGACTCCTTCCTCTGCGCCGCCCGGGGGGTGGCCCTGGAGATCGCCTTCCAGAAGCGCCTGGGAGCCGGCCTGTTTGGCGGCGAGGGCTTCATCATGCAGCGCCTGCTGGGCGACGGCTGGGTGTTCTTGCACGCCGGGGGGACGGTTTTCGAGTATGAGCTGAAGCCTGGCGAGACCCTGAAGCTGGACACCGGCTGCCTGGTGGCCCTGATGCCCTCGGTGGATTACGACGTGGAGTTCGTGGGCGGGATCAAGACCGCGCTCTTTGGCGGCGAGGGCCTGTTCCTGGCCCGGCTGACCGGGCCGGGGCACGTCTGGCTGCAATCCCTGCCCCTGTCACGCCTGGCCGACCGCATCTACGCGGCCGCCAAGCAGGGCGGAGGCCAGCAGAAGGGTGAGGGCTCGGTGTTGAGCGGGGCCCTGGGGACCTTCTTCGGCGATCGCTAGCCCATCCAGCGGCCGGCGGGAGTCTACCGTCGGCCGCTGCCCACCACCGGCGGCCCGCCCTGGGCCGCCAACTGGGACCCGCCCAGGTCCGCCCCGCCGCGCAACTGCTGGGCGTAGGCGCTCACGCCCCGGGCGATGCCATCGGCCAGGAGTTCGCGGTAGCCGGGGTTGGTCAGGCGCTGGTGCTCCTGGGGGTTGGTCAGGAAGCCGATCTCGGTCAGCACCGCCGGCATCCGCGCGCCGATCAGGACATAGAACGGGGCCTGCTTGACCCTGAGGTCCTCCACCTCGTGCTGCTTGCGCACCCCGCTCAGGAGTTCGCGGTGGATGACGTGGGCCAGGCGGTTGGACTCGTTGATCTTGGAGTTGAGCATCAGGTCCTTGAGGATCACCTGCAGGTCGCTGATGGAGCGCTGGCTGGTGGCGTTCTCCCGCGCCGCCACCCGCATGGACTCCTCGTCCGCCGCCAGGTTCAGGAAATAGGTCTCCAGACCGCAGAGCTTGGGGCTGGGCGCGGCGTTGACGTGGATGCTGACGAACAGGTCGGCCTCGCGGGTGTTGGCAAAGGCGGTGCGGTCCTCCAGGGGCAGGGTCACGTCCTTGCTGCGGGTCAGGAGCACCTCCAGGCCGCCCATCTTGCGCAGCTTCTCCGCCACCCGCTTGGCCACGTCCAGGGTCAGGTCTTTTTCCTTGATCCCGCGCCAGACCGTGCCCGGGTCCTTGCCGCCGTGGCCGGGGTCGATCACCACCCGCCGCACCCCAAGGCCCAGTTGGGCGGCCAGGCTCAGGCCATGGGGCTCGGCCTCGGCCCGGCCCCGGGGCACCTTGTGGGCGCGGCTGGTGTAGCGGGTGGCCGGGGTCTTGGATTCCGCGGCCTTCTCGCGCTTGGCGGTCTTGACCTTCACCGGCTGGTCCTTGCCGAAGCAGTCCACCACCACCCGGAAGGGGTTGTCCAGGGTGAAGATCTTGTAGGAGAGCAGGCTCTTCATGTCCAGGACCACCCGGACGGTGTCGCCGGAGAACTGGCCGGCCCGGGCGGCGGAGAGCAGCCCGTCGTCGATGGGCAGGGTGTCCTTGACCTTCCCGGACAGCCGGGCCCCGCGCAGGTCCACGTACAGGCGGCGGGGCTTTTCCGCGTCCTTGTCCGCCGGCAGCAGGTTGGTGCTGTAGGGCACCGTCCGGTCCAGGCTCAGGACCACCCGGGTGTAGCTGGGGGTGGACCAATGGCGCAAGTCTCCCAGGCTGGCCAGGGTGGGGTCGCTGGGCTCGGCCGGCTTTTCGGGCTCGGGCGGGGCCATGGCCGCCGGGGCGGTTTCGGGCTGAGGGACGACCCCGGCCGGCTCCTGGCCGGTGCGCTGCGCCTTTTGGGCCTGCTCCACGATGGAGCGCCCCTCGCTGGTGGGGCGCAGCTCCTTCTCCAGGGCGTCCAGACGGGCCTTGGCCTGGGCCACCATGTCGCCCTTGGGCTGGTTGACGGTCAGGCGCAGGTATTCCAGATAGGCCTGCTGCTTGTCGCCAGCCTGCTCGTGCAGCCGCCCCAAGTTGAACTGGGCGTCGTCGGTCAGGCGCGAACGGGGGAAGTGGTTCACGAAGCGGCGGTAGAGGTCCACCGCCTCCACGTAGTCCGACTGGCGCTGGAACTGCTCCCAGGCCCCGGCCCGCACCCGTCCCATCCACCACAGGCACTGGGGGGCCAGTTCGCCATAGGGGTCGGCGGTGTAGATGCTGGCGAAGCGGTCGTAGAGGCTCTGCCAGTTGTGGTAGACCCCCTTGCCCTGGGGATTGGTGGTCAGCCACTGGTAGTCCTTGCGCGCCCGCTCGTAGAGCGCCTTGTCGCTCTGGGCCCCGGCCGGGGACGCGGCCCAGGGACCCAGCAGCCAGGCCAGGGCCAGGACCAGGGTCAGCAGGGGGATATGGCTACGCCAGGGCCTCACGCTGCAACTCGTCCAAAAGGTTCAGGGCCATCAGAGGGGTGAGCTGGCCCAGGTCCAGCTCCCGCAGGCGCTTGAGCACCGGGTGCTCGCCCGGGGCGAAAAGGTCCAGCTGGTTGCCCCCGCGCGCGGCGGCCGGGGCCGGGGCGTGCGGGCTCTGGCTTCCGCTCTCCAGTTGCTTGAGGATGGCCCGCGCCCGCTCCAACACCGGGGCCGGCAAGCCGGCCAGGCGGGCCACGGCCAGGCCGTAAGAGCGGCTGACCCCGCCCGGCACCAGGCGGCGCAGGAAGACCACGCTGCCCTGGTACTCCTTGACCGCCACGTTGAAGTTCTTGATCCGGGGATGGCTGGCGGCCAGGTCGGTCAGCTCGTGATAGTGGGTGGCGAAGAGGGTCTTGACCCCCACCCCCTCCAGGTCGTGCAGGTGCTCGGCCACGGCCCAGGCCAGGGACATGCCGTCAAAGGTGCTGGTGCCCCGGCCCACCTCGTCCAGCACCACCAGGGAGCGGGGGGTGGCCTGCTTGAGGATCTGGGCGGTCTCGGTCATCTCCACCATGAAGGTGGAGCGCCCCCGGGCCAGGTCGTCCATGGCCCCCACCCGGGTGAAGATGCGGTCGATGAGCGGCAGGCTGGCGCTCTCGGCCGGCACGAAGGACCCGGCCTGGGCCAGCAGGGCGATCAGGGCCACCTGGCGCAGGATGGTGGACTTGCCGGCCATGTTGGGGCCGGTGATGATCAGCACCTGGTCCTCACCGCCCAGGGTGACGTCGTTGGGCACGAACTCGCCCTCGGCCAGCATGCGCTCCACCACCGGATGACGGCCGCCGCTGATCGCCAGGGGGCCGTTCTCGCTCATGGCCGGGCGCACGTAGTCGCGCGACAGGGCCAGGCCGGCCAGCCCGGCCAGGGCGTCCAGGGAAGCCGCCGCCAGGGCCGCGGCCAGCAGGGGGCGGCTGTGCCGGGCCACCTGATGGCGCAGTTCCTCGAAAAGGCGTTTTTCCAGCTCCAGGGCCTTTTCCTCGGCCCCCAGCACCGCCGCCTCTTTTTCCTTCAGCTCCGGGGTGATGTAGCGCTCGCCGGTGGCCAGGGTCTGCTTGCGGAAAAAGCTCTCCGGCACCTTGTCCAGGTGGGTCTTGGTCACCTCGATGTAATAGCCAAAAACCTTGTTGAAGCCCACCTTGAGCGAGGAGATGCCGGTCTCGGCCCGCAACTGGGCCTGCAGGGCCGCGATCCAGTCCTTGCCCGAGCCGGCCAGGCCCCGCACCTGGTCCAGCTCCGGGTCCACTCCCTGGCGAATCACCCCGCCCTCGGCCAGGCTGACGGGCGGCGAATCGCTCAGGCTGGCGTCCAGGCGCGCGGCCAGGGCCTCCAGCCCGCCCAGGCTGCGGCGGTGCTCGGCCAGCAAGGGCGCGGCCAGTCCCTGGGTCTCGGCCACCAGGCGGGGCAGCAGCAGCAGGGCGTCGCGCAGGGAGCCCAGGTCGCGGGGGGTGGCCTGGCCCAGGCTGGCCCGGCCCACCAGGCGGGGAATGTCCGGCAGTTGGTCCAAGAGATCTTGCAGGGCGCTGCCGACCAGGGGGGCCAGGGTCAGCTCCTCCACCGCCTGGTGGCGGGCCTCGATGGCCGCCAGGTCCAGGAGGGGGAAGCCCAGCCAGTCGCGCAGCAGGCGGCCGCCCATGGGGGTGCGGGTCTGGTCCACCGCGCCGATCAGGGAGCCGGCCCGGCCCCCGCCGGCGATGGAGCGGAACAGTTCCAGGTTGCGCCGGGCGGTGGCGTCCAGGAGCAGATGGCTCTGGACCTGGTAGACCAGCAGGCGCTCCAGGTGCTCCGGGGCCTGGCGCTGGGTGGCGGCCACCAGCGACCAGGCCATGGCCGCGGCCTGGTAGGCCGGCAGCTCGTCCTCGTCCCAGGCCTGGGCCAGGCGGGACTCCAGCAGCTCCCGGGCCTGGTGGGCGCTGGGCGGCCGGCCGGCGTGGTGGCTGCGGGGCAGGTCGCTCACCGGTGGACCCAGTTCGGCCAGGGCGGGATGGCCGGCCTGGCTCTCGGCCAGGACCAGCTCCGCCGGCTCCAGGCGGGCCAGCTCGGCGGCCAGGGAGGGCCCGGCCGGCAGGCTGGTGGCCCGGAACTCGCCGCTGGCCAGGTCCAGGTAGGCCAGGCCAGTGCGCTCCTTGCCGAAACAGATGGCGGCCAGGAAGCGGTTGGCCTTGGCCGGCAGGTGTTGGGGATCGGTGAACATGCCCGGGCTCACCACCCGGGTGATCTGGCGCTTGACCAGGCCCTTGGCCAGCTTGGGGTCCTCCACCTGGTCGCAGACCGCCACCTTGAAGCCCGCCTCCACCATCTGGGCCAGGTAGTGGTCCATGGCATGGTGGGGCACCCCGCACATGGGCATGGCGTCGGGCTGGCCCTTGTCGCGGCTAGTCAGGGTGATGGAGAGCACCCGGCTGGCCACCAGGGCGTCCTCCAGGAACATCTCGTAAAAATCGCCCATGCGGAAGAACAGGATGCAGTCGGGCACCTGCTCCTTCAGCTCCAGGTACTGGCGCATCATGGGCGTGTCGCGCGGCGGGGGGGCGATGGCCGCCGGCGCGGACGGGTTGGCGTCCCGGGCAGCGGGGTTTTGGTCAGCGGGGGGCATTTCCGGCGCCGGCTCCTTGCAGTCGTTCCTGGCTCTATAACATATCAACTAACGTGGCGTTAGGCCAGGGTTTGCACCGGCGTCGGGCAAGGAAGACGCCGCTCGGAGGCGCTCAGGCCGTGGGGCGGTAGGGGGTGATGGAGTCCCACTGGTGGCAGCGGGGGCACTTCCAGGTGAGCTGGTGGGAGACGAAGCCGCAAAGGCCGCACTGGTAGGCGTCGCCGTTGCCGCCGATCTGCCCTAAAAGGTCGCCATAGGCGGCCAGGGCCTGGTCGCGCTGGCCCTGGGCCAGGATGATCTGGCCGCGCAGGCGGTGGGCCCCCAGTTGGCGCGGGGAACGCTCCACGGCCAGGTGCAGCAACTCCAGGGCCTTGGCGTCGTCGCCCAGATGGTGGTAGCTCTCGGCCAGGGCCTGGAGGGTGTTGACGTCCGCCTCGGCGGTGTCGATCTCGTCGCAGAACTCGCGCAGAGTCTTGTCGCCCAGGCCGGGCGCGGCCTGGGACAGCCGCCGGATGACCAGGTGGGCGTGGGGCGGGGCCAGCCGCACCGCCTTGCGCCAGATGCTCAAGGCCTTGCGCGCCCGTCCCCGGGTCAGCTCCAGGTCGCCCAGGTGCAGATAGGCGTCCAGGCAGCCCTTGTGGACCTTCACAGCCTGCTCCAGAGCCTCCTCGGCCCGCTCCAGTTGGCCGGCGTTGACGAACTCCTTGCCCAGCTCGGTCTTGTAGTGGGCCAGCACCGCGCGGCTGTCCTGCCCGGTCAGCTTGTCCTGGCGGCGCAGGGCCTCGAAGGCCTTCTCCCACTCGCGCATTTCCTCGTAGAGGGTGATCAGCTCGCGGTTGGCCTCGGTGTGGCTGGGGTCGGCGTTCAGGACCTCCTGGAACGACTCCACCGCGCGGTTGAACAGCCCGCCCTTGCGGTAGTCCAGGCCCAGGTCGTACAGGGCCTGGAGGCGCACCGGTTGGGTGAGGTTTGGCCGGGCGATGATGGACTGGCGAATGCGCACCGCGCGCTCGATCTCTCCCTTTTGGCGGAAGAGATTGCCCAGCACCACGTAGGTTTCCACGGTGTTGGAGTTGAGGGTGACGGCGCGGGTGAATTCCTCGATGGCCTGGTCGGTGTGATCGGCCATCAGGTGGGTGATGCCCTTGAGGAAGGCGTCGTCCGAGGCGCTGCGCGCGGCGGGCTTGACCACCCCTGCCCCACCGCTTTTACCCGCCCCGGAGCGGCCCAGGAGCCAGCCCAGCAACAGCCCCACCAGGAGGATCGCGATCAAGACAACGGCCTGACCGATGGTCAGGGTGTGGTCCAACACGATGAACAGGGGCGTATCCATGGGGCCGTTCCTAGCTGGCGCGTCAGGGCGCGGTTTGTTCCATTATAGCGCCTGCTCCTCGGCCTCGGGCAAATGGCGATTTTCCGCCTGGCTCACCGGCTCGCCGGTGATGGGCAGGTTGCGCAGGGAGCTGAGCTCCTGGTTCAGGCCGCTGATCTCCTTGTGCAACCCCCTGATTTCGCGGCGCAGGCGATAGCGCTCCACCAGCCCCAGCAGGCTGGCCGCCAATAGGCCCGCGAAAAACGCCAGCAGGATCACCAGGTAGGTGGCGTAGGCGGAGGACTCGAACTGGACGAAAAGCAGGTTGAGGCGGATGGCCAGGGGATGGCTCAGCGCCTCCATGTTCTGGACCATGAAGATGATGGCCAGGGCCACCACGGCCGACAAGAGGATCGCCTTCAGGTAGCTCATCGCCTCTCCTTGTCGCCCCGATCTGGCGTTTGTCCCCGGCGGGGCTCACCGGGCGGTGAATCAACGCATACTGGCGAAAAACGGTCGCAACTTGGCGTGGGTGGCCCGGATGTGCTCGGGCACCGAGCGCACCTCGCCCAGGACGGTCATGAAGTTGGTGTCGCCGTTCCAGCGCGGCACCACGTGAAAATGCATGTGCTCCTCGATGCCGGCTCCGGCGGCCCGGCCCAGGTTCAGGCCCACGTTGAAGCCGTCGGGATTCATCAGCTCCTTCAGCGCCAGGGTGGCCAGGCGCACATTGTGCATCAGGTCAGCCTGCTCGGTCGGGTCCAGGGCGGCCAGGTCGGGGACGTGCCGCTTGGGCGCGATCAGCACATGGCCGTTATTGTACGGGTATTTGTTCATCATGGCCAGACAGGTCTGGCCCACGCCCAGCACCAGGTCGTCGCAGCCCACGCCGTCCACCGCCAGGCAGAAGATGCAACCGGCGGGTTTCTCGTCGCCCAGGATATAGCTCATGCGCCAGGGGGCCCACAGGGCTTCCATCGTGCCTCCTAGTTTAATAATGCCAGGGCCTTGAATGATAGGCCCGAGTGTCCTGCAAGCTCCTTTGCGGGGCGCGCCGGGCGGGCGCTAGAGCTTGATGATCTCGCCCTTGATCTCCTGGTCCACGGTCAGGCGGCCCACGGTGCCGCTGCCGATCAGGCCGCGTCCCACCGAGCCGGGGTTGAAAAGGAGCACGCCGCCCTTGCGGGCGTTCATGGGGCGGTGGCTGTGGCCAAAGACCACGCAGTCCACCCCGCTGAACTCCCCGGCCACCCGGGCCGCCAAGCCCACCGGCGGCCCCCAGCCGTGGATCAAACCGATGCGTTTGCCTTCCACGTCCACGATCCGCTTGCCCGGCAGCTCGTGGATCACGGTGTAGTCGTCCATGTTGCCGGCCACCCCGATCACCACCGGGGCCTCCAGGCAGTCCAGCACCCGAATGTTGACCAGGTCGCCGGCGTGCAGGATCATGTCCACCCCGGCGAAGGGCTCGGCCAGGCGCTTGGCCAGGTCGGGGTCGTGGCCGCGCAGATGGGTGTCGCTGATGACGCCGATGCGTGTCATGGCTCCTCCCGCGTCCCCGGTCCGGGGCCGGCCAGGCTCAGAGACGGACCAACTCCACCTCGCCCCAGGCCGCCAACTGCGAGCCCTTGACCACCAGGGCCCCCAGCACCCCGGGCACCCCCTGGGCCCAATCCAGGGCTTTGGCCAGATCCGCCGGCCCCTGCACCCGGTTGCCCAGGGCGGTGGCCACGGCGTCGGCCAGGGCGGCGTCGGCGGCTAGGCAGGTGGCCGCGTCGGCCCGGCCCAGGGAGAGCGAGTGTCCCACCGTGCCGGAGCTGGTGCAGACCGCGATGGGCATGCGCGGGGCCGGGATGCGCAGGCCCACCCGCCCGGAAAGGGGCGAGTCCCCGGCCCAGAGACCCACCGTGGCCGTCTGGTCCAGGGCCAGGTACACGTCGCCGCCGTTCTCCACCGCCACCTGGGGCGACAGCGCCAGCAGGTCCCCGGCCACGGCCTGGGCGATGGCCCCGGCCACCGCGGCCATGGGGCCGGTGCCGGCGGCCTGGCCGGCGGCCAGCATGGACCGCACCAGGGGCGGGGCCAGGGGATCCAGGGGCAGGGGGTTCAGGGATGCGAAGAACGCGGGGTGTTCCCGACCATAGGCCTCCAAACCACGGCGATGATTGAGAATACTCTCCACCGCCCGCTGGCCGAGATCGGCCGTGGCCCGGATCCAGAGATCGGTTTCCTTGACCCGGGCGGTGAAGGCCGAAAACCCCCTGGCCTCGCAGGCCACCCGGTAGGAGCGCTCTTGAAACTGTTCGTCCACCCCGACGGCCCTTCCTCCCGACCCCCCGGGTGCGACCGTACCCCCTTATAACCCAGGCCGGGCAGGGTGTCAACGCGCGGCGCGGCCTAAGCCGGACTCAAAACTTATCTCTATTCGGGGATATGGCGCGAGCGCGCCCGGGTGGACCGAGCCGCCCGGGCGCGCTCGCGCGAGGCTTTCAGTCCGTGACCCGGCCGCCGCCGCTCTTGGCGTAAAAGGCGTAGTAGCTGGCCGGGATCACCAGCAGGGTGAAGGCGGTGGAGGCGAACAAACCGAAGATCAGGGCCCAGGCCAGGCCGGAGAAGATCGGGTCCAGGGTGATGGGCCAGGCCCCCAGGGCGGTGGTCATGGCGGTGAGCAGGATCGGGCGCAGGCGCACCGCGCCGCTCTCCAAGAGGGCCTCCTTCAGGGTCAGGCCACGCTCCACCGACTCCTGCACGAAATCGATCAGCACCACCGAGTTGCGGATGACGATCCCGCCCAGGGCGATCATGCCGATCATGCTGGTGGCGGTGAAGAAGGTGGGGTCGGGATAGCCGCCCACGTTGCCGGCGGCCACCAGGTTCAACAGCCAGAACCCGGGCAGGATGCCGATCAGGGTCAAGGGGATGGCCAGCATCAGCAGACCGGGCAGCAGGAAGGAGTTGGTCTGCACCACCAAGAGGATGTAGATGCCCACCAGGGCGGCGGCAAAGGCCAGGCCCAGGTCGCGGAAGACCCGCACCGTGATCTGCCACTCGCCCTCCCCCACCCAGTCCACCCAGGCCCGGTGCGGCAGGGGCTTGGCTTCCAATTGGTCCTGCAGGTCCAGCACCACCTCGGCCGGGGCGCGGCCGGCGGTCTCGGCATAGGCGAAGACCACCCGCTCCAGGTCCTTGTGCAGGATGGGCTGCTCCTCGGGCTGGCGGCTGAAGTGGCCCAGCTCGGCCAGGGGCACCGTGGGGCCGGCGGCGGTGTTCAGGGGCAGGTGGCCCAGGCCGGCCGGGCTGGAGCGCCAGACCCGGGGCAGGACCAGGCGCACCGGCAGGGCCTGGCGCTCGCCCGGGGCGTGGACCATGGCCGGCTCGTCGCCGCTGAGGGCCAGGCGCAGGCTGGCGGCCACGGCCTGGGCCGGCACCCCGTGCAGGGCGGCCTTTTCCTTGTCCAACACGAAATCCAGACGCGGCCGCTCGGCCTCGCCGGAGTCGTCCACGTCCACCACCAGGGGTTCGGCCGCCAGGCGGCCGGTCAGGTCGCGGCCGGCGGCCAGCAACTCGGCGTAGGAGAGCTCCGGCGGGCCATAGACCTCGGCCACCACCGTGGCCATCACCGGCGGCCCGGGCGGGGTCTCCACGATCTTGAGGTTCACGCCATGGGCCCGGGCGATGGCGGTCAGGTCGTCGCGCAGGCGCAGGGCGATGGCGTGGCTCTGCTGGCGGCGGCGCTCCTTGGGCAGCAGGTTCACCCGCACCTCGGCCACGTGGCCGCCCTGGCGCAGGTAGTAGTGGCGCACCAGGCCGTTGAAGTCCATGGGCGAGGCCAGGCCGGTATAGCTGATGAAGTCCGTGACCTCCGGCACCCCGGCCAGGTAGTCCTCGAAGGCCCGCACCGCCCGGTCGCTGGTCTCCAGGGTGGCGCCCTCGGGCAGGTCCAGCACCAGTTGCAGCTCGTTCTTGTTGTCAAAGGGCAGGAGCTTCAGGGGCACCTGGCGCAGGGGCACCAGGGCCAGGGACAGGAGCAACAGCCCGGCCACCCCCCCGGCCAGGCCCCAGCGCCAGGCCCGGTGCTCCAGGAAAGGCCCCAACACCCGGGCGTAGCCCCGCCGGATCCAGTCCGGGGTGGGGTCCTGGGCCTCGCCTCCGGCCCCGCCGGCCGCCCCGCCCTGCCCCGGCGCGCGGTGCTTGAGCAGCAGATGGCAGAGCCAGGGCACCACGGTCAGGGCGCAGACCATGGAAAAGCCCACCGCCAGGGGCACGTTGGCCGCCATGGGGGCCATGTAGGGGCCCATCATGCCGGTGATGAAGAACATGGGCAGGAAGGCCACCACGATGGTCAGGGTGGACATGATCACCGGCGGCAGGACCTCCTGCACCGCCTCCAGGGTGGCCTCCCGGGGCCGGCGGCGGCCCAGGATGATATGGCGCTGGATGTTGTCCACGTTGATGATGGGATCGTCCACCACCAGGCCCAGGGAGAGGATCAGGGCGAACATCGTCACCCGGTTGATGGTGTAGCCCAGCAGGTGGTTGACGAACAGGGCCAGGGCGAAGGACAGGGGCACCGACAGGGCCACCACCAGGGCCTCGCGCCAGCCCAGGGTCAGGGCCAGCAGCACCACCACGGTCAGCACCGCGAAGAAAAGCTCGTGCAGCAGTTCGTCGCTCTTGTGCTGGGCCGTCTCGCCATAATTGCGCGTCACCCGCAGCTCGACCCCGTCCGGGATCACCTCGGCCCGCAGCTCCGCCAGGCGCTCCAGCACCGCCTCGGCCACCCGCACCGCGTTGGAGCCCTTTTTCTTGGCCAGGGCCAGGGTCACCGCCGGGTAGCCCTCGCTCGGGGCTTGCTGGCCGCGCTCCCGCTGCTCGCGCCAGGAGAAGCCCAGGCGGGTGTAGCCCACCGCCTCCTGGGGACCGTCGCGCACCTCGGCCACGTCGCGCAGATACACCGGCCGGCCCTGATGCACCCCCACCACCAGCTCGGCCACCTCGCGGGCGTTGGTCAGGAAGCTGTCGGCGTGCAGGGTGTAGTTGCGGTCGGCCTGGTCCAGGCCCCCGGCCAACACCGAGACGTCGGCCCCCGCCAGG
>CALERA010000066.1 GCA_937908275.1 uncultured Desulfarculaceae bacterium
AGGTGACCAAGGCCCCCGGCGGCCTGGAGGCCTTGGCCGAGATGGAGCGCCAGGAGTTCGACCTGGCCCTGGTGGACATCAAGATGCCGGGCATGGACGGTCTGGAGCTGTTGCGGCGCATCAAGGACGAGCGTCCCGACACCCTGGTGGTCATCATCACCGCCTATGGCTCCATCGAGTCCTCGGTGGAGGCCATGAAGGCCGGGGCCAGCGACTACCTGCTCAAGCCCTTCGACCCCGAACATCTGATGTTGCTCTTGGAGAAGATGGCCCGCCAGCGGGACATGCTGCGGGAAAACTCGGCCCTGCGCCAGCGCCTGAGCGAGGGCGAATGCGCCAGCTACGCCGGGCTGGTGGGCCAGTCACCGGCCATGCAAGCGGTTTTCGACCAGATCGAGGACGCGGCCGCGGCCATGGCCCCGGTGCTGATCACCGGCGAGACCGGCACCGGCAAGGAGATGGTGGCCCGGGCCATCCACGGCCAGGGACGCCGCGCCTTCGCACCCTTTGTCACCATCAACTGCGGCGCGGTCACCGAAACCCTGCTGGAGAGCGAGCTCTTTGGGCACGAACGCGGAGCCTTCACCGGCGCGGTCAAGGCCCGGCGCGGACGCCTGGAAATGGCCGACGGAGGGGCGCTGTTCCTGGATGAGGTGGGCGAGATCTCGCAAAAGATGCAGGTGGCCCTGCTGCGGGTTTTGGAGGAGAAGCGCTTCCAGCGGGTGGGCGGCAATCAATACCTGACCAGCGACTTCCGCCTGATCAGCGCCACCCACCGCGACCTGGCCGAACTGATCCGGCAGGACCGCTTCCGGCAGGACTTTTTCTACCGGATCAACGTCCTGAGCATCGCCATCCCGCCCTTGCGCGAACGCAGTGAGGACATCCTGCCCCTGGCCGAGCACTTCCTGGCCTATTTCGCGGCCCAGACCGGCAAGGCCACGCCCAGCCTGGACCCGCGCGCCCAGCGCGCCCTGCTGGCCTATCCCTGGCCGGGCAACGTGCGCGAGCTGCGCAATGTCATCGAGCGGGCGGTGATCGTCTCCCAGGGGGCCACGCTGGGCCTGGACAAGCTGACCTTCCTGGCCCCGACCCCGGAGGCCGAACCGGCCTCCCGCTCCCTGGCCGAGGTGGAGCTGGCCCACATCCGGCGGGTGCTGGAGGCCCAGGGCGGCAGCGTCGGCCAGGCCGCCGAGATCCTGGGCATCGACCGCTCCACCCTGAGCCGCAAGATAAAAAAGGCCGGCCTGCGCAAAACCTGATCCGCGGCCCGCGCTTGCCAACCATCCGGGCCAATGGCAACCTTGAGCGATGCCGCCATCCCGCGACATACCCGGGCCCGCCCCGCCCGCCCCGCCGGCCCCGCCCGGCCCCGCCGGCCCCGCCGGCCCGGAGGTGGAGGTGATCCCCCTGGGCCGGGTGAGCGCCACCGCCCTGGCGGTGGTGGCCGCCCACCTCCAGGCCCTGCTGGAGCTCAACGCCCTGGTGCTCCCGGCCCGGCCCGACCCCAGGCACTGCCTGTCCCCCACCCGGGGCCAATACGACGCCGGCCTG
Source organism: uncultured Desulfarculaceae bacterium (assembly GCA_937908275.1). Lineage (GTDB taxonomy): Bacteria > Desulfobacterota > Desulfarculia > Desulfarculales > Desulfarculaceae > JACRDC01. The sequence continues at coordinate 1,555 of CALERA010000066.1, forward strand.
ATCCTGCGGGACCTGTCGGCCGAGCCGGCCCCCCTGCCCTTGCGCCTGGGGATCATCGGCCACGACCTCTGCCTGACCTTCCTCACCTTTGTCTTTGGCGAGGCCCAACTGGGCGGCCAGGCGGCGGTGGTCTCCCTGCACCGGCTCTGGCGCTCGGAGGACGGGGTCCGCGCGCCCCGGACCCAGGTCTTGGAGCGGCTGGCCAAGGTCTCCCTGCACGAGACCGCCCACCTCCTGGGCCTGGCCCACTGCCGCGCCACCGGCTGCCTGATGCGCTTTTCCGGCGGGCTGGCCGAGCTGGACCGCCTGGACCTGGAGTTCTGCCCCGCCTGCCAGCGGCAACTGGCCCTGGCGCGGCTGGGCCGGCGCGCGGAGCGCCCCCGAGCCCCGGAGGGTCCGGGGCTCGGAGCGACCTAGGGCTGGAGGAACTCCTTCACCAGACGATCCCAGCCCAGGCCCGGGGCGGCGGCGTAGATGTCGCGCACCGCGTGGCCGCCGGTGGCGGCCAGGCGCTGGCCGGTCTCGGCGTTGATCAGGTCGCCCAGACGCTGGGACTCCCGCTCCATCCACTCCAGGCTGCCCTGGTCGTGGTGCAGGGCCAGCAGGTCGCGTTGCAGGCGGGCCGGCTCCAACAGCAGCAACCAACCGCCCTGATAGGGCGAGTCCGCCACGCAGTCGCCCCCCTTGAGGGCCTCGGGGTTGCGGGCCACCACCACGCCCTCCACCGGACAGACCGCCCGGGCCTGATGACCCTGGCGGGAGAAGGCCAGCTCCAGGCCGCCGCCGCGCACCGCCTGGCCCAGGCCGGGCAGGCGGAACTCGTCGGCCCGGCCGAACAGGCAGCTGGCGAAGTCGTCCAGGCCCACCCGCACCCGGCCGCCATACTCCAGCCGGGCCCAGGTGTGGCCGTCGTGATAATAGTAGCCGTCGGCCAGGCTGAAGCCGGCCGCGTCGTGGGTCGGCGCCGGGTCGCTGGGCGCGGCCAGGGCGCGCTCGTCCCAAAGCTGGTCGTAGGCGCAGCTGGCGCACTGGAAGCCGTTGATGCAGTACATGGAGGAAACCCAGCCCGAGAGCATGTGGCGGCACTTGCGCTCCTGGGCGGGCAGGCGACGCCAGCGCTCCTCGGTCCAGAGGCCGCCCTCCGGCAAGGGTTGCTCCAGGCCGGCGGCGTACCAGCCGTAGTCCTTCTTGCGCTGCATGGCCTTGTCAAAAGAACAACCGATGCAGTCAAAGGCGTTGTGGCAGAGCCGGGGGGCCACCACGCCCGCCTGGGCCCAGAGACAGAGCTGCTGGCTGAGGTTGAAGACCTGGGGGATCCGAGACTTTCCGGCACGCTTCTGGCTGGTCCGCATGGCACACCTCCTTGGGCGATGGGGATGGGCAATCCTTTCACCCCTGACTGGAGCAGGCTTCGTGCCATGGCCGTATTTGGCTGTTTTTATTTACTTTGCAGGCTATGCACCACCAGACCCGGCCGGACCGGGAGCGAAGGTTGCGGCATTGTGCCGCGCCACGGTCACCACCCATGGATTGCGATATGTAGATTACTTTTTTATTTCAGATTGTTATCCGCCAGGGCCGCGTTTTGCCCCCCAGGCCGCGTTTTGCCCCGCCGGCGTCGCGCGCCACGGGGTGGGGGCGTTTCGCCACCTTAAGCGGACCAGCTCCCGCCGCCGGTCCTGACGCCGGCCCGGCGGATTGTGCTGGACACGACGCCGCCAGTGTGGGCACATTCATTAGGAACGGCATTGGCACACGCCCTTGCTGTTCGCATGACGAACAATGGGCATTCTATCCGGGCAAGTTGCCAAGTTGGAGGCTGAGAGCGGTCGGCGCCTAATCTGGAAGCGAGCGGGGGGGCATCTGGCGCCCGGCCGGCCAGCCTGGTTAGGAGAGCGAACCATGCCACGGCGATCGTCGCTGGAAACGCTGGTCAGGCAGACCCTGGCCCGGGTCCAGGTGGAGGTGGGCGGCGGACAGCCCTGGGACATCCAGGTGCACGACCCGCGCTGGTACGCCCGTCTGATAAGCGGAGGCTCCCTGGCCCTGGGCGAGTCCTACATGGACGGCTGGTGGGACTGCCCGGCCCTGGACCAACTGTTCCACCGCCTGCTGCGGGCGGACCTGGACCAAAATACCCGCCCCAACCTCGGCCAGGCCTGGGCCTGGCTCCTGGCCCGCCTCAGCAACCGCCAGAGCGCCCGGCGCGCCGACCAGGTGGCCAAGGCCCACTACAACCTGGGCAATGACCTTTTCGGGGCCATGCTGGACCCGGAGCTGAACTACTCCTGCGCCTGGTGGGACGAGAATTGCGCCGACCTGCAGGCCGCCCAGCAGGGCAAGCTACGCCTGATCTGCCAAAAGCTGCTGCTCAAACCCGGTCAGCGTCTGTTGGACATCGGTTGCGGCTGGGGCGGGCTGGTGCGCTTCGCGGCCCAGGAGTACGGGGTGCGGGCCTTGGGGGTCACGGTCAGCCAGCCCCAGGCCGAATTGGCCAGCCAGCGCTGCCAGGGCCTGCCGGTGGAGATCCGCCTGCAGGATTATCGCTCCCTGCAAGGCTCCTTTGACCGGGTGGTCTCGGTGGGCATGTTCGAGCACGTGGGCTACAAGAACTACCGCGCCTTCATGCGCACCGCCGCCCGCTGCCTGCGCCAGGACGGGCTCCTGCTGCTGCACACCATCGGCCGCAACGACTCGGCGGTGCAGGCCGACCGCTGGATCACGACCTACATCTTTCCCAACGGCATGCTGCCCTCGGCCCGCCAGATCGCCGCGGCCTGCGAGGGCCTGTTCGTGCTGGAGGACTGGCACAGCTTCGGCCCCCACTACGACCGCACCCTGCTGGCCTGGCACCAGAACTTCCAGCAGGCCTGGTCCCGGCTCCGGGAGCGCTACGACGAGCGTTTCCGGCGGATGTGGAGCTATTACCTCCTGAGCTGCGCCGGGGCCTTCCGCGCCCGCAGCATCCAGCTCTGGCAGATCGTGCTCTCCCCCAAGGGCCTGGAGGGCGGTTACCGCCGCCGGCGCGCGCCCGACGAGCCGGCCTCCGCGCGCGCCCATGATTCGGGGTGGGCCCCGGCCTGAGCCAGGCCGCGCCGGTCAGGCTTGCTTGCGGCCCCGGCCCCAGGCGTCGGCGGCCTTGATCATGTCCACCAGCACCGGGGGCGCGGTCTCGCAGGCCTCGTGGTGCATGCTCTCCTCCGGGGCGCAGGCCTTTTCCGCCACCCGCAGCAGTTCCTCGTCCTTCACCGCCTTCAGGCCGATGTCGGCCAGGGTGGTGGGCAGGCCCACGGTCTCGCAGAATCCATAGACCTCGTTGATGAGCCCCGGGGCCTTGTCGGTCAGGAACAGGGAGACCAGGACCCCGAAGGCCACCTTCTCGCCGTGGTGATAATCCTTGGTGCGCGACAGGGCGGTGAAGCCATTGTGCAGGGCGTGGGCCGCGGCCAGGCCGGCGCTTTCAAAGCCCAGCCCGCTCAGCAGGGTGTTGGCCTCCACCACCCGCTCCAGGGCCGGGGTCACGCTCCGGGCGGCGCAGGAGGCCAGGGCCACGGGGCCGTATTGGCGCAGGGTGTCCCAGCAGAGCCGGGCCAGGGCGTGGGCGGTCATGGAGCCCAGGGCCCCGGCGATGTTCGGGGCCCGTTTCTCCCGGCAGGACTCGGCCTCGAACCAGGTGGCCAGGGCGTCGCCCATGCCGGCGGCCAGGAAACGGGCCGGGGCCTGGGCCATGACCTGGGTGTCCACGAGCACGGTGTCCGGGTTGCGGGGCAGGATGTCCGCCCGCAGGAAGGTCCCCTCCGGGGTGTAGACCACGCAGACCGAGCTGCAGGGCGCGTCGGTGGAGGCGATGGTCGGGGCCATCAGGGCCGGTTTCTGGGCCAGATGGGCCACGGCCTTGGCCGCGTCCAGGGTCTTGCCCCCGCCCAGGCCCACCACCAGGTCGGCCCCGGCCTGCTGGCAGAGCTGGAACAGGCGCTGGATCTCGGGGTCGGAGCACTGCCGGCCGAAGCTCTCCAGGGTCACCTGGCAGCGTTGCTCCAGACCGGGCAGGATGGCGGGCAGCAGGTTCTGCCGGGGATGGGGCGAGGCGATCAGGAAGACCTTGCGGCCCAGGCGGGCGCACTCCTCCCCCAGCCTGGACAGGGCGTCGCGCCCCTGGACATAACGACCCGGAAACAGGGTGATGCTGATCATGCACGTTTCCTCGCGTAAGGCGTTGGGCGGGGCGCGGGGTGCCTCGGTTGATCGGGCTGGCGGGAATCGATCTTACGCCCTGTTCCGGGGCCAGGACAAGAAACTCTTTCCCCGGCCAAGGCGCCGCGGGGTCGATCCGCCGCTGGCTGGAGGTTAGTTCAGGTCAGGCTCACCCGGTCGGGGCGTCAGGCCATGGAACAGCATCTCCACCACCAGGTCCACGATCTTGCCAAAACCTTCCTGACGCCGACCCAGGTTGTCGGTCAGGAAGATGGGCATGCCGTCCTCGTTGCCCCCGGTCTGGAGCTGACCATCGATCAACAGGCTGGAAAGACCGTGCATCATGGACCAGAGCATGCTGGCGATGGCCTGGCTGCTGCCGGAGCGGACCAGGCCCTGGGCCTGGCAGCGCGCCACGGTGGCCGGCAGCATGCTGAAGGCCTGGGTGGCCGCGGCCTGCATGGAGGCCGGGCGGGGCTGGTGGATCAATTCCGAGCCGAACATCAGACGATACAGCTCCGGATTCTCCAGGGCGAAGGCCACATAGGTTCGACCCAGGTCGATCAGGGCGTCCAGGGCGCTGGCGTGGTCCTGGGCCACGATGGCCTCGTAGCGGTGGGCGATCTCCCGGAAACCGTGCTCGGCCACCGCGCAGAGCAACTCGTGCTTGTTCTTGAAATGGCGATAGGCGGCCATGCGCGAGACCCCGATGATCTGGCTGAGTTCGCGCATGGTCACGGCCGCCACGCCCTGGGTGGCGATCAGGTCCAGGGCGCGCAGGACCAACTGTCGGGGCAGGTCTCCGTGATGATAGGGTTTGCGGCCGTCTTTCATGTGGTCTCCAAGCTGCTGGCTGGCGGCTGCGGGTCAGGCGCGGTGGCCGCTCCTTGGCTGCGTGATTGGCCTGCTCCGGGCGTCGCCTCCGGAACGGCCCTGGCCGCCGGGCGACGCGACCCCAAGAGCAAGACATACCATAAAAAATCCGACAGGCCCCGCCGGAGTGACCGGCCAAGCCCGTCGGGTCGCTCACCTAAACATACCATCCCGCGCCAGGGGCTTCGCTGCTCCAAGCCGCCGGCGGGCGCTGACCTGGAGCCCGAAACCGCCTAGTCCTCCAGCACCTGGCGCACGGCGGCCATGAAGGCCTCGGGCGCGATGGGTTTTTCCAGGAAAGCCTCGGGGCGGGCCTTGATGAACTGGCCCAGGACCTCCTCGGTGGGCTTGTCGGTGGTCATGCCGCTGCCCTCGTGGAACTCGCGCAGGGCGGACAATTGCTTGAGGAACTCGCCCTCGCCGGTGAGGATGATGATCGGGATGTCCTTGTACTTCCAGATCTTGCGCAGCTCGTTGAACACCTGGATGCCGCTCTTCTTGGGCATGCGCACGTCCAGCACGATCAGCCCGGGCATCACCTCCTTGGTGCGCTTGAGGCCCTCGTCGCCGTCGGCGGCGGAGAAGATGTTGCGGAAGCCGTTTTCTTCCAGGATGGTGGTGAGATAGCGGATGTTCTCTTTTTCGTCGTCGACGATCAAGACCTTGGTCTTGGTCATGGTTCCTCCCATGATCCGGGGGTGCGACACCTCCTGGGTCCGGGGGCCGTCCCCGGGAACCCAGTCGCCGAAACGCCCGCGGCGCCCCCACGCGCCGGGGGAGAGCAATAACCACCTCTGCTGCTGCACGACCAGATTATCCCCGGCCCGCGGGCAAAGGCAAGGCTAAAGAGGGGGTTTGCCTCCCGCTCCGCCCACCGGCCGGCCGCCGGCGGCCAAGGCCGGTCTCCTCGTGGCCATTGACGCGGTAGTTAGCCCTGTGCTACCCCTTTTCCTATACGATTAGGGGCGAATCTTTCTGCAAGGGGGAGAGGCGTGGACAAGAATCTGGCCCAGGATTTCGCCAGCCTTTACGGCAAGGTCAACACGGACGGCAAGCTGGATCCGTTCTTCCAGAACCCCGAGGTCTTTGGCTACGCCAGCAACGACTTCGCCGCGGTGATGCTGATGCTGAACAAGATGGCCCGCAACCTGCCCACCCCCGCGGCCCAGCGGGCCATGGAGGCCGTGGCTCTGTGCCAGAAGCAGGTGGACGCCGACGCCGTGCCCCTGGCGGCCGACCGCCCGGAATGGGCCTTGATCCACAAGCTGCTGGCCGCCCTGGCGGCCTGCGTCTAGGCGGGAACGGTCGCGGCCCAGACGGCCTCCATGTCCATCGCCTATCATGTCACCCTGGTGGAAGTGCGCGAGGTGCGGGGCATGGAGGACCGGTCCCTGTGCGGCGGCTCGCGCTGGCGCACCGGCAATCTGCTGTTCCTGGCCCCGGAGGCCGGCGCGGTCCGCCAGGCCGGTCCCGGGGAATGGGCCCTGGCCACGGACGACCAGGGCCGGCGCTTCATCATCTGGCGGGCCGACCATCCCCGGGTCCGGGGATTGGTGATCCAACCCCTGGACAGCCAGTACTGCTACGAGTTGCACCCGGCCTGAGCCGCGCAGCGGCTGGGGAATGGTCTACACCGGCAGGAGAATCCGGAAGGTCGAGCCTTGGCCCGGGGTGGATTCCACCTCGATGTAGCCATGGTGCTCGCCGACGATCTTGCGGGTCACGGCCAGGCCCAGGCCGGTGCCCCGGGATTCCTTGGTGCTGTAGAACTGGCGGAACAGGTTCTTGCGCACCTCCTCGCTCATGCCGGCCCCGTTGTCCTCCACCGCCAGCTCCACCCACTCCGGATCGCGCCGCACCACCAGCCGCACCAGGGGCTTCACCCCGGCCGGGTATTCCCGCTCCAGGCAGGCGTCCACCGCGTTGCCCAGCAGGTTCAATAGCGCCCGGTGCATGGCGTCCGGGTCCAGCTCCACCGGCGGCCCGGGCTCCACCGCCAACTCCACCCCCACGCCCTCGAGTTGGGCCATCTGGGAGATCGACTCCACCACCGCCCGGCCCAGCTCGCCGGGGTCGGTGGCCTTCAGCTCCGGGGTGCGGTCGCGGCAGTAGTTGAGCATGTCCAGGCTGAGGTTGCCGATGCGGGCGATGGCCTTTTGCACCGACTGCCAGCCCTCCTCCACCAGGCTGGGGCGATTGCTCTTCAGGCCGGTGTCCAGCAGGTAGGAGCCGCCCTTGAGCCCGTTGAGGATGTTCTTGATGCAGTGGGCCAGGCCGGCCACGGTCTGGCCGATGGCCGCCAGGCGTTCGTTCTCGATCAGTTGGTTTTTGAGGCGGTTCTCCTCGGTGACGTCCTTGCTGATGCCCACGGTGCCCATCACCTGGCCCTGGCCGTCGCGCAGTTGGGCCAGGGAGAGGCTGATCTCCACCGGGTGGCCGTCCTTGGCGATCAGGGTGGCGGGGAAGTTGTTCACCGCGCCATGTTTGCGCACCTCACCCATCAGCTTGCGCCGCCGCTCCGGCTCCAGCCAGAGGTCGGCGATGTTCAGGCCCTTGACCTCCTCCAGGGAGTAGCCCAGCATGCGCTCGCCCCCGGGGTTGAAGGTCACGATCTCCCCGCGCAAATCGGTGGTGATGATCATGTCCGAGGAGTTGCTCAGCACCGCGCCCATGTAGTCGCGGCTCTGGCGCACCTGCTCCTGCAGGGCCTTCTCCTGGGTCACGTCCCGGGCCATGGTGGAGACCGCCGTCATCTGGCCCTTGTCGTCGAAGATGGGATAGCGCACGGTGTGGAAGCGCCGCTCCTGGCCCTCCACCCGCATGGTCTCGTCAAAGCACAGGGTGGTGCGGTGCTGGCGCACCAGGTCGTCCTGGGCGGCCATGGCCTTGGCCAGGCCGGGGGGGAAGAGCTCGAAGTCGGTGCGGCCGCGCATGGCCTCCGGGGCCAGGCCGCTGAACTGCTGGGTGGCGGGGTTGACGTAAAGGTAGCGGCCCTGCATGTCCTTGATCACGATGATGTCCTGGGCCGCGTCCATCAATTGGCGGTGCTTCTGCTCGGCCTGGCTCAGCTCGCATTCCAGGCGCACCCGCTGGGTGACGTCGCGCACGCCCTCCACCACCTGGGTCACCTGGCCCTGCTCGTCCAGGATCGGGGTGGCGATGACCTCCTCGTAGACCGTGCCGCCCTCCGGCCCGGGCCGCAGTTGGATCAGGGACTCGGACCGGCCGGTTTCCAGCACCCGCTGGAAGGGGCACTGCATGTCCGCCCCGGCGCAGGCTTCATCCTGGCCGAAACGCACCACGTGGCAGGGCTGGCCGGTCACCGCGTCCTTATCCAGGCCGGTGACCTGACCAAAGGTCTGATTGACGGTGACCACCCGCATCTGACGGTCCAGGACCATGATCTGGTCGGGCAGGGAATCCAGGATGCGGTGGAACCAGTCGCGCTCGCGCTTGATGGCCTCCTCGGCCTGGCGCTCCACCTGGGACTTCTCGATCTCGATCTGGACCAGGTCCCAGAGCAGACGGGCCCCGCGGTGGTCGATGGAGCTGATGTCCAAGGGCTTGCTGCGGATCATCTTCTGGCGCACCGCGGTGGAGCCGGTCAGCTCGATCAGCAGGTTCAGGCCCGGAAGCTCATAGAGTTTGGTGAAGTCGTCGGTGGTGAAGATGCCCATCTGCTGGGCGCGGACCATGCCCGGGGCCTGGGGATCGGGGTCGGCCACCCCCAGCACCTCCATGTTCAGCAGGTGCAGGCGCTCCCGGCTCAGGATGGTCAGCAGGTTCTCGCAGGCCCGGCCGCCGCCGATGATGGCCGCCTTCAGGGGCAGGTTGGCCTGGGCGCCTCGGCTGAGCCCGGCGCCCGCCGCCGCCTGAGAGAGGGTCTTGCCCGCTCCGGGGTCGGACAAGGCGGGTCCTCCTGACTGGAGATTGGAACCTGTTGGCTTTGGCCCATCCTAGCAGGATGTTAAAAAAAGCGTAAACCGCTTTTCCGTCGCGCGTTCAAGCCCCGCCGCCCGGGCCGGGAAAAGCTCCCCCGTTGGTGCGCGGGCGGTTTACATTTTCCCGGGTTGCGTTATGTTTAGCAAAAGCGATACGAAAAATCGTCAGCATCGATAACTTGCCCCACCCACACCCGAAATCGCCAATGACACGCGGCGGCTTCCCCGGGAGAGATCGCATTGAACCCCTGGCGGCCCCTGAATCCCAACATCGCTGAAATCCTGAACAAAGCCCAAGACATGGCCGGCATCGGCCGAGAGGACGCGGTCCAGCTCATCCGCCTGGACCTCTGCTCGCCGGAGGTCTACGCCCTGATGGGCCTGGCCAACCAGATCAGCCGTCAGACCTTCGGCGGCAAGGGCGAGCGCCATTTCCACATCGGACTCAACGTGGAGGGCTGCGTCTACAACTGCCAGTTCTGCTCCCTGACCAAGCAGGCCGGCATCTTCGCGGGCCAGCGGGAGTTCAGCCCCGAACAGCTCCTGGCCTGGGCCCGGGAGGGCCAGGCCCAGGGGGCCGACGCCCTGAACCTGATGACCACCGGCCGCTACCCCTTCGCCAAGCTCCTGGAGGTGGGGGCCTGGCTGAGCCGCGAGGTCGCGGTGCCCCTGGTGGCCAACACCCGCGACATCAACCACCAGGAGGGCGAGGCCCT
>CALERA010000067.1 GCA_937908275.1 uncultured Desulfarculaceae bacterium
GGCCGAGGTCAAGGTCAGCCCTGGCCAGACCGTCGAGGCCGAGCAGGTGCTGGTGGTCCTGAAGTAACCGCTTCGGACCGTCATCCATGGCACTCAGCCGTGGGCCGCGAGCGGGCAGTTCCCGCGCGGCCCACGGCTTTTTTGTCTAAGGGGGGGATTTATCGCCGGCTCCGTGGTTCACGGAAGTCTTAACTCCGTATAATGGATTGTGTTATAAACGACGGATGCGGGCGTCGCGGTGGGGCGTGGCGTCCGCTTCTCCCGCGAATCCTGGCCTGATTATGGAACCCGGTGGTTGAGGGGGGGCGTTTGCGCTTCCCGGCTGGCCTTGGCCAGCGCCCCGGCCCGGTCGGCGCATCCGCAAACCCCCGGACCTTGCCCCTCAGCGTCCGGGCCCAGGGAGGCAGGAATGAGCAAACAGCTCACCACGCGCGAAAAGTTGGAGCAGCTCAGGACCCTCAACCAGGAAGCGAACCTGGGCGGCGGCGAGAAACGCATCGCGGCCCAGCACGACAAAGGCAAGCTCACCGCCCGGGAGCGCATCACCACCCTGCTGGACGAGGGCAGCTTCGAGGAGATGGACCGCTTCGTGGTCCACCGCTGCCACGAGTTCGGCATGGACAAGCAGAAGATCCTGGGCGATGGGGTGGTGACCGGCTACGGCACCATCGACAGCCGGCCGGTCTTCGTCTTCAGCCAGGATTTCACCGTCTTCGGCGGCTCGCTCTCCGGTCCCTTCGGCGAGAAGGTCTGCAAGGTCATGGACCTGGCGGTCAAGGCCGGCGCGCCGGTGATCGGCCTCAACGACTCCGGCGGGGCGCGCATCCAGGAGGGCGTCATCTCCCTGGGCTCCTACGGCGAGATCTTCCGCCGCAACGTGCTCAGCTCCGGGGTGGTGCCCCAGATCAGCGCCATCATGGGACCCTGCGCCGGCGGCGCGGTCTATTCCCCGGCCATCACCGACTTCATCTTCATGGTCGACCAGACCAGCTACATGCACATCACCGGCCCCCAGGTCATCAAGACCGTGACCGGCGAGGAGGTCACCAGCGAGACCCTGGGCGGGGCCAAGGTCCACAACCAGCGCTCCGGCGTGGCCCAGTTCATCTCCAAGACCGACCAGGAGTGCCTGGCCGACATCCGCAAGCTCCTGGGCTACCTGCCCTCCAACTGGGAGCAGCGCCCCCCGGAGAAGCTCTCGGCCGACAGCGCCGAGCGCACCAACCCCGAGCTGAACGAGTTCATCCCCGACAACTCCAAGGCCCCCTACGACATGAAGAAGCTGATCAAGACGGTGGTGGACACCGGCAGCTTCTTCGAGGCGGCCAAGCACTTCGCCAAGAACATGATCACCGCCTTCGCCCGCATGGGCGGCATGTCGGTGGGCATCGTGGCCAACAACCCCATGTTCCTGGCCGGCTGCCTGGACATCGACGCCAGCCGCAAGTGCGCCCGCTTCGTGCGCTTCTGCGACGCCTTCAATATCCCGGTGATCACCTTCGTGGACGTGCCCGGCTTCCTGCCCGGCATCCAGCAGGAATACGGCGGCATCATCACCCACGGCTCCAAGGTCATCTACGCCTATTGCGAGGCCACGGTGCCCCTGATCACGGTCATCACCCGCAAGGCCTACGGCGGCGCCTACGACGTGATGGGCTCCAAGCACCACGGAGCGGACGTGAACTTCGCCTACCCCACCGCCGAGATCGCGGTGATGGGTCCCGAGGGCGCGGTCAACATCATCTTCCGCAAGGAGATCGACCAGGCCGAGGACAAGCAGGCGGCCTACGCCGAGTTGGTGGACCAGTACCGGGCCCGCATCGCCAGCCCCTACCGCGCGGCCGAACTGGGCTACATCGACGAGATCATCGAGCCCCAGGACACCCGGCGCAAGGTCATCCGGGCCCTGATGGCGCTCAAGAACAAGCGCACCTTCCGTCCGGTGCGCCGCCACGGCAACGTTCCCTTGTAGACCGGCCCACCCCCAACCAAAGCCGACCCGCTCCCCGACCCAGGGGCGCAAGGAGGGACCCATGAGCGATTTCGCGGAAAAGCTCAAGGCTTGGCAGGCCAAGGTGGACAAGCTGGCCGCCAAGCACCCGGAGCGCAAACCCCAGTTCACCACCATCAGCGGGCTGCCGGTGGACCGGCTCTACCTGCCGGAAAACCCCGGCGAGGACTACGCCGCCAAGCTGGGCCTGCCCGGCGAGCACCCCTTCACCCGGGGGGTGCAGCCCACCATGTATCGTGGCCGCTTCTGGACCATGCGCCAGTACGCCGGCTTCGCCTCCGCCGCCGAATCCAACCGGCGCTATCGCTATCTGTTGGAGCAGGGCCAGACCGGCCTCTCGGTGGCCTTCGACCTGCCCACCCAGATCGGCTATGACGCCGACCACGACATGGCCCGGGGCGAGGTGGGCAAGGTGGGCGTGTCCATCAGCTCGCTGGCCGACATGGAGATCCTCTTCGACCAGATCCCGCTGGACAAGGTCTCCACCTCCATGACCATCAACGCCCCGGCCGGCATCCTGCTGGCCATGTACATCGCCGTGGCCGAGAAGCAGGGCGTCAAGCCCGAGCAGCTGCGCGGCACCATCCAGAATGACATCCTCAAGGAATACTCCAGCCGCGGCACCTACATCTTCCCGCCCAAGCCGTCCATGCGCATCATCACCAACATCTTCGCCTATTGCGCCTCGGACGTGCCCCAGTGGAACACCATCAGCATCAGCGGCTACCACATCCGCGAGGCCGGCAGCAGCGCCGTCCAGGAAGTCGCCTTCACCCTGGCCAACGGCCTGGCCTACGTCAAGGCGGCGGTGGAGGCCGGCCTGGACGTGGACGCCTTTGGCCCGCGCCTGTCCTTCTTCTTCAACGCCCACCTGGACTTCCTGGAGGAAGTGGCCAAGTACCGCGCCGCCCGCCGGCTCTGGGCCCGGCTGATGCAGGAGCGCTTCGGGGCCAAGGACCCCAAGAGCCTGATGGTCCGCTTCCACACCCAGACCGCCGGTTGCAGCCTCACCGCCCAGCAGCCCAGCAACAACATCGTGCGGGTGGCCTTCCAGGCCATGAGCGCGGTCTTGGGCGGCACCCAGAGCCTGCACACCAACTCCATGGACGAGGCCCTCTCCCTGCCCACCACCGAGGCGGTCACCATCGCCCTGCGCACCCAGCAGCTCATCGCCTACGAAACCGGGGTGGGCGACACCATCGACCCCCTGGCCGGCAGCTATTACGTCGAGCACCTCACCGACGAGATCGAGCGCCAGGCCGAGGAATACATCAAGAAAATCGACGAGCTGGGCGGCGCGCCCGAGGCCATCGAACGCGGCTTCGTCCAGCGCGAGATCCAGCAGTCGGCCTACGACTACCAGAAGGCCGTGGAGACCGGCTCCCGGGTGGTGATTGGCATGAACAAGTTCATCACCAAGGAGCCCTTCACCGGCAAGCTCCTGCGGGTGGACCCCCAGGTGCGCGAGGACCAGGCCGCCGCCCTGGCCAAGCTGCGGGCCGGCCGCAACCAGGCCGCCGTGGACCAGGGCCTGGCCGCCCTGAAGGCCGCGGCCCAGGCCGATGGCAACCTGATGCCCCACTTCCTGACCTGCGTCCGGGCCTACGCCACCCTGGGCGAAATCTGCGACACCCTGCGCGGCGTCTTCGGCGAATACCGCGCTCCGAGCACTATTTAAGAGAAGAGAGTGGGGGAACCCTTTTTGCGGCGCAAAAAGGGTTCCCCCACGCCCCCTCCTAAAAAGTCCCGCAATGCGCTCTGCGCATTGCGGCAGGGGGTGGGTAGGGAGAAACGCCGGGTTGCGCGAGCGAACCAAGACGCGCGCAACCCTGAAAGTTCTTTGGGAGGGGGTCCGGGGGAACCCTTTCTTTCAAGAAAGGGTTCCCCCGGCATCCCCATCAAAGGAGGTTCCAGATGCGCAAGATACGCGTATTGGCGGCCAAGCCGGGGTTGGATGGTCACGACCGGGGGATCAAGGTGATCGCGGCGGCGTTGCGCGACGCGGGCATGGAGGTGATCTACACCGGCCTGCGCCAGACCCCGGAGCAGATCGTGGCCGCGGCGGAGCAGGAGGACGTGGACGTGATCGCCCTGAGCGTGCTGTCCGGGGCGCACGACTACCTGTTCCCCAAGGTGATGGAGCTGATGCGGGCCAAGGCCCTGGACGACGTGCTGGTGATCGGCGGGGGCATCATCCCGGAGGAGGACATCCCGGGCCTGAAATCGGTGGGCATCGCCGAGGTCTTCGGACCGGGCACCGCCACCACGGCCATCGTGGACTACATCACCGCCAACCTGAAACGCCAGGTGTAGGACTGGGCCAAGCCGTGCAACGGCTTGGCCGCAGCCTTTTTAGGAGGGGGTGTGGGGGAACCCTTTTTGCGCGGCAAAAAGGGTTCCCCCACATTCTCTTTCTCTCTCCCCTCTCCCCTACCCTTCCCTTGCCAGGGCCAGGCCTTGGCGCAGGGCGGCGTGGTTGAGGGCCAGCTTGGGGGCGGGGAAGAGGTCGCCCAGGGCGGCGTCGATCTGCTCGGGGGTCAGCGGCACCAGGCCGGTGGCCAGGAGCGCGCCCAGCATGACCAGGTTGGCCAGGATGGGGTTGCCCAACTGGCTGGCCACGGCGGTGGCGGGCAGCCAGTAGAGGCGTCCGCAGAGGCCGGCCAGGCTGGATTTCAGCTCCTCGGGCGCGGGGTAGCGCTCCTGGCCGGACAACACCCCCAGGGGCAGCAGGGGCCGGTCGTTGGTGATGACCGTGACCCCGGGATGGCCGTAGACGGGCAGGACCCGCAGGGCCTCCAGGGGCTCCAGGCTGACGATGGCGTCGGCCCGGTTTTCGGGGATCAGGGGCCCCAGGACGCCGGAGGCGGTCACCCGCACCTGGGAGAGCACCGCGCCGCCGCGCTGGGAGAGGCCGTAGGTCTCGCCCACGGTGACCGAGTACCCGGCGGCCAGGAAGGCCCGGCCCAGGACCTGGCTCATGAGCACGTTGCCCTGGCCGCCCACGCCGGTGATGACAATGCCCAGGGGATCGCTGGTGAGCGCCTTCATGCCGCCGCCTCCCCTTCGCCCTCGGCCAGGATGGCCCCGGCCGGGCAGATCTGCCGACAGACCCCGCAGCCCACGCAGACCACCTCGTCGATGGCCGCCCGGCCCGCCTTTTCGTCATAGTAGAGCCCCGGACAGCGGAAGACCCGGCTGCAGAAACGGTTGCAGCCGCAGGACTCGCCCCGGCACTTGGCGGGATCGATACGCATTTTAAAGGGATGGCCGCCGCGCCGGCCCTGGACCAGGGCGCAGACCCGGCGCAGGATCAAGACCTTGAGCCCGCCCTGGCGCACCGCGTTGTAGATCGCGGCCTGGGTGGCCTCCAGGTCGTAGGGATCGGCCACCTCGACCGCGAGGCCCAGGGCCTGGCAGACCTTCTCCAACTCCACCGCCTGGCCGGCCTGTCCGCTGGCGGTCAGCCCGGTGCCGGGATGGGGCTGGAACCCGGTCATGGCGGTGGCTGAGTTGTCCAGGATTATCAGCAGGTAGTCGCTCTGGTTCCAACGGGCGTTGACCAGGGCCGGCAGGCCGGCGTGGTAGAAGGTGCTGTCGCCCACCACCGCCACCACCGGCTGGTCGAAGCCCTGGGGCTTGAGTTGGCCCAGGCCCGAGGCCACCCCCAGGCCGGAGCCCATGCAGTGCACCGAGTTTACCCGCTGGAAGCCGGTGGGCCGGTGGCCCATGGTGTAACAACCGATGTCGCCGCTGACGATGCCCTGGCGGCCGTCCACGGCCAGGGCCTGCTTGATGGCCCAGAAGCTGGCCCGGTGGGGGCAGCCCGGGCAGAAGCCCACCTCGCGGACGGGGGCCAGGGTCTCCACCGTGGCCCGGGCGCGCTCCAGATAGCCGGCCTCCACCGAACGCCAGGGACTCCCCAGGGAGTCGGCCAGGGCGGCGGCCACCAGGCCCGGAGTCAGTTCCCCCACCTCGGGCAGGCTGCCGTCGGCCTTGCCGTGGAAGCTCAAGCCGGCCAGGGCCCCGCCCTGCTGGGCGGCCCAGGCCTTGACCTCGGTCTCGATAAAGGGATCGATCTCCTCGGCGAAGAGCACGGCCCCGGCGTTGGCCAGGCGTTGGGCCAGGATCTCGGCCGGCAGGGGCCAGGTGCCGGCCAGGCTCAAAAGCCCCACCCGCGCCGCCGCGTCCACCAGGCCGATGGCCTCCCGGGCGTAGAGCACCGAGGAGCCCGAGGCCACGATCACCAGCTCGGGCCGCTCCGGACCCTGGTATTGGTTGAGGCCGGCCTGGGCCATGAGCTGGCCGGCCTGCTGGAGCTTCTGCTTCATGACCCGGTGGCGGGGCACCACCGGCAGGGTGGCCCAGCGCTGGGCCGGGTCGGCAGGGTCCCAGTGGGGCCGGGGCCGGCCGGCGGGCAGTGCGCCGGGGGTCACCGCCGCCCGGGTGTGGCTCAGGCGGCTCAGGGAGCGCAACACCACCAACTGGCCGATGGCCTCGCTCAACTCGAAGGCGTATTTCATCAAGGCCAGGCACTGGGCCGGGGTGGCGGGCTCGATCAGGGGCAGGTCGGCCAAGCGGGCCACGAAGCGGGCGTCCTCCTCGTTGGTGGAGGAGACCCCGGAGGGATCGTCGCAGGTGACCAGCACCAGCCCGCCCCGGCAGCCGCTGATGGCCAGGTTGTGGATGAAGTCCAGGCAGACGTTGACCCCGTTCTGCTTCATGGAGGCCAGGCCGCGCACCCCGGCGAAGCTGACGGCGGCGGCCGACTCCAGGGCCACCTTCTCGTTGGCCGACCACTCGGCGTGGAAGCCGGCGCTGGAGGCCGAGTCGGCCAGGCTCTCCAGGATCTCGCTGCTGGGGTTGCCGGGATAGGCCGCGGCCAGGGCCACGCCCGCCTCCAGCGCCCCCCGGGCCAGGGCCTGGTTGCCCTGCAACAGCACCGCGACGCCCGGGGTCAGGCGGGTCAGATCAGACATGGCGGCGCTCCTTTCCGGCCATCAGGCCGCGCTGGCGCTTGGCCTGGGCCGCGCCCAACAGGTGGCCCCGGGTTTCCTCGGGCAGGGGTTGGATCTCCACCAGGCCCCGGGCCAGGGCCTCGGCCCATAATTTCTCCCCCACCGCGCTGCGCACCAGGACCGTGTTCCAGCCCGCCTGGCCCTCGGCCGCGCCCACCGAGAGGTCCGCCGCCTCGGCGCTCAGGTCCGGGCAGAGGGCGCAGCCGGCCAGGACCGTGGGACGGATGTCGTCCAGGGGAATCTGGCGGAGGCCGCCGGGCAGGGTCAGCTCCAGGACCCCGGCCGGGGGCGGCGGGAAGTCCGCCCGCAGGATGGGCTGGTCCACCCCGGCCTGGTCCAGGACCGCCCGCAGGCGGCGCAGGTCCAGGTTCAGGGTGCAGAAGAGCCCGATCACCAGTTGCAGCCGGCGGGCGGCGGGATAGTTGGGATGGGCGCGCAGGGCGCGAGCCCCCCAGGCCTGGCAGGGCAGGCCCACCAGGCCCAGCGGATGGCTTTCGTCGCTGGCCAGGGCCTGATTGACCTGCATCAGGCCCGCCCCGGCGGCGTAGATCGATCCCCCGGCGGCCAGCACCCCAGCCCGGTCCGTGACCCGGGCCCCCTCCGGCGCGCCGTCCAGGCCGGCCTGGGTCAGGACCATCTCCCCCACCAGGCCCAGCTCCAGGGCCAGGGCGGCCAGGGTGCTGACCACCCCGCCGTACTGCACCTGGCCGACCAGGTCGGCGGCGGTGGCCCGGGCCCAGACGGCCTGGCGCACCGGCCCCAGTTCGGGCCACCAGGGGGCGTCGGAGGCCTGGGCCAACTCCTGGCGACGGGCCTCGGGACCGGGAGCGATGGCCTGGGGGCAGAGGTCCAGGCAGCGGCCGGAGTCCAGGCCGCAGGCGTCGGGCGCGGCCACCCGGCCGTCATGGAAAATGAGGTGGGGACAGATCCCCAGACAGGCCCCGCAGGCCACGCAAAGGCCGGGATCGAGCACCTCGGCCCGCAGGCGGGCCAGGCCGCCCCCGGGCGGCGGGGCGGGTGCGACGGCGGGGGAGCTGGCCATGGCGCTTCTCCCGGGCGCGCGCCCCGGACCAAACCCGAGGCGGCGCCGTGACTTTTCGTGTAAATTACGTTACCTGAATGACGATGGCCCCTCGACGCGCTCCCACAGGAATCACGCCAGCGGCCCACCGGTTTCAGCTGTAGCAGGGCCGGGGGCAAAAAGCAACCGCCATGCCGGCCGCCGGGGCCGTGCCGAAAAACCGCTTGTCAGACGGGGCGCTTGCTTTATAATTGTCGGAGCCGTGAGGCCCTTTGGGCGGATCGGCCCCCGAGGCGGCGGGAGCGTGTCCCTGGGGCCTCGGGAGGAACGAGCGGGCATAACTCAGCTGGCAGAGTGCAAGCTTCCCAAGCTTGAAGTCGCGGGTTCGATCCCCGTTGCCCGCTCCATCGCCTTGAACCTTTTTCCGCCGCCCGGCAGGAGGGACGCGGGGGTTGCCGCGTACTTCCCTGGCGGGGTTGTCCCTTTTTGAGGGGGCCTGTTTCGCCATCCCCCGGCGCAGCACGGCTTGCTTCGATTAGTGGACCCGATCTGATCTGGCCGGCTCTTCTGGGCCCATGCGACGCGCGGACAGATTCGAACGGTCCACGGCTCCGCCTCTTGGCGGGGTCCGCGCCCCGGGGCTATGCCCTCGGCGCGGGAAAGGCGCTTGTTTTAGCAGCATGATCCAGGCCAAGGCTGGCAAGACCGCGGATTTGGAAGCCAGGTTGCACGACCTGTTGGAGCCGGTGGTCCGCTCCGAGGGCCTGGTCTTGGTGGAGTTGCAATATCGCAGCGAGGGCGGGGGCCAGGTGCTCCGGCTCTACGTGGACCGGCCCGAGGGCGGGGTGAGCCTGGACGAATGCGCCCAGGTCAGCCGCCAGGCCAGCGACTTGATGGATGTGGAGGACCTCGTCCCCGGCCGCTACCGGCTGGAGGTCAGTTCTCCGGGACTCACCCGCAGGCTCAAGACCGCGCGCGATTTCGAGATGTTCGCCGGCCGTCCGGTGCGGGTCATGCACCTGGACGAGGCCGGCAAGAGCCGCACCGTGCTGGGCGTGCTCAAGGGCATGATGGGCGATGACGTCCTGGTGGAGGCCGAGGGCCGCACCCGGGCCATCGCCTTGGCCAGCGTGACCAAGGCCAACCTGGCCCTGAAGGTCTAGGGCCGGGCGCGGTGGGTGCATGAGGCCGAGCCGGAGCAAACCGGGATTGACGGTTGGAGGCCCCGCGGGGCGCTGACAGACTAGGTTGCCGGGAGAGCGGTTGCCAATGAGCGAACTGAAGAGGATGATCGACCAGGTGGCCAGGGAGAAGGGTCTGGATCGCGAGATCCTGATCAACACCCTGGAAGAGGCCATGCGTTCGGCCGCGCGGCGCAAGCTGGGCTCCAAGGTCGAGGTGGACGTGGCCTACAACGACGACCTGGGCGAGGTGGAGGTCTTCGAGTTCAGGGAGGTGGTCGAACAGATCACCGATCCGGAGACCCAAATCAGCCTCAAGCAGGCCCACAAGCTCGACCCCGACTGCGAGGTGGGCGACGAGCTGGGCGTGAAGGTGGACACCGGCGACTTCGGCCGCATCGCCGCCCAGAGCGCCAAGCAGGTCATCATCCAGCGCATGAAGGACGCCGAGCGCGACATCATCTTCGAGGACTTCAAGGACCGCAAGGGCGAGATCATCCACGGCATCGTGCAGCGCTTCGACAAGGGCGCGATCATCGTCAACCTGGGGCGCACCGAGGCCGTCCTGCCCCCGCGCGAGCAGGTCCCCCGCGAGGGCTACCGCCCCGGCGACCGCATCCGGGCCTACGTCCTGGACGTCAAGCGCATCAGCCGCGGCCCCCAGATCATCCTCTCCCGCACCCACCCCGGCTTCATCCAGGCCCTGTTCGAGCTGGAAGTCCCCGAGATCGCCGAGAACATCGTCACGGTGGAGGGCGTGGCCCGGGAGCCGGGCAGTCGCACCAAGCTGGGCGTCAGCAGCAGCGACCGCGACGTGGACCCGGTGGGGGCCTGCGTGGGCATGAAGGGCTCGCGGGTCCAGGCCGTGGTGCAGGAGCTGCGGGGCGAGAAGATCGACATCATCGCCTACGACCAGGACCCGGCCCGCTACGTGGTCAACGCCCTGGCCCCGGCCGAGATCAGCCGGGTGGTGGTGGACGAGGTCAACCAGACCATGGAGGTCATCGTGGCCGACGAGATGCTCTCGCTGGCCATCGGCCGCCGGGGGCAGAACGTGCGCCTGGCCAGCAAGCTGACCGGCTGGAAGATCGACGTCAAGAGCGAGTCCAAGTACGGCGAGTCCCTGCGCGACGGTTACCGCTCCCTGCTGGACGTGGTGGGCGTCAGCGACGTGGGCGCCGACACCCTGTTCCAGGCGGGCTATGGTTCGGCCGAGGCCCTGGCCGACGCCGACGCCGGCGATCTGGCCGCCCTGCCGGGCATCGACCAGGCCCGGGCCGAGGGTCTGATCAGCGACGCGCGGGCCTACCTGAGCCAGCGGGTGACCAACGCCTCGGGCGCGGAGGACATCTTCGCGCCCCCGCCGCCCGCCGACGAGACTCCGGCCGAAGAGGCCCCGGCGGCGGAAGAAGACCCAGAAGCCGAGACCCCGGCGGACGCGGACCCGGAGCCGGAGGAGCCCGGCCAGGCTTGATGACCGCCCGGGAGGCCAAGGCCGCGCCGATCCGCACCTGCGTGGCCTGCCGCCAGCGCCGGCCCCAGGCCGAGCTGTTGCGCCTGGCCCAGGGTCCCGAGGGCTGGCAGGCCGACCCCAGGCGACGCCTGCCCGGACGCGGGGTGTATGTCTGCCCGCGGGAGGCCTGCTTCGCGGCCCTGGCCCAGGGCAAGGCGGCCCTGCGGGGCTTCCGGGGGGCGCCCCCGCGCCAGGCCCTGGCCCGCATGGCGGCCGGGCCGGAGTTCCAGGCCCTTTTGGGGCCGGGCGACAAGGATTTGAACCGGATTTGAAGGCCGCGCCAACGGCCGCGATATCATACCTGCTTTCCAGGCACGGCAGGGGAAAGGCCGCCAACGGCGCTCCCCGCCTGGTCAAGCACCCAGGAGATGGTGGATGGCCAAATTGCGGGTCTACGAGCTGGCCAAGGAGCTCAAGCTGGACAACAAGGACCTGGTCCGGCAGCTCATTGATTTGGGCCTGGATGTGCGCAACCACATGAGCGTCATCAGCCCGGAGGAGGCCCAGGTGGTGCGCGAGCGCCTCAAGGAGGAACGCTCCGAGGTGGTCGAGGAGAAGCGGGTCACCACCCAGGTGATCCGCCGCCGCCGCCGCCAGGTGGAGAGCGACGAGCCCGAGGGCGAGCTGATCGAGGTCGCCGCCGAGGAGTCCCCGGCCGCCGCCGAGCCCCAGGAGGCCCCCGCCCCGCCGGTCATGGAAAGCGCCCCCGTCGAGCCCGAGCCCCCGGCCGCCCGGATCGTCGAACCCGAGCCCAGCCCCGCGGCCCCGGAGCCCCAGTCCGCGCCCGTGGCGGCGGCGGCGGCCGAGCCCGAGCCCCGGCCCGAACCGGTGGCGGAGACCAAGCCC
>CALERA010000068.1 GCA_937908275.1 uncultured Desulfarculaceae bacterium
AATCAGCCGCGCAAGCTCTTTCGCCGGGACAAGCTGGAGGAACTGGCCGCCAGCATCGAGGAGCACGGCCTGCTGGAGCCCATCGTGGTGGCCCGGCGGGGCAACAAGTGGCAGATCATTATGGGCGAGCGCCGCTGGCGCGCCTGCCGGATGACCCGGCGCTACCAGGCCCAGCCGGTGCCGGTGCGGGTCATGGTCACCAGTGACCAGAAGATTGCCGAGATGGCCTTGATCGAGAACATCCAGCGCGAGGACCTGACCCCGCTGGAAGAAGCCCGCCACATGCAGGCCCTCCTGGATCGCGGCCTGTCCATGCCCGAGCTGGCCAAGAAGCTGGGCTTCAAGAGCCATGCCCGGGTCTACTTCCGGACCATCCTCCTGAACCTGTTGCCCGAGTATCAGGAGGCCCTGCGCTGCGGGATCATCAGCCATGCTCAGGCCATTGAGATGAGTCGTTTGAATCCCGAGAACCAGCAGCGCCTGTTTGACCTGATCAAAGCCGGCAAGGCCCAGGACCCCACCAGGCTGCGCTCCTTGGCCGGCTCGCTCCTGAACCGTGAGCAGCAAGGGGTCATGTTCATTGCCGAGCCCACGGAACAGGAAAGAGAAGTGCTGAACAAGTATGACCGCATCGTCGGCGCCATCCTGAAGCTGGTGGAGAACTCGCTCAATGGCGAGGACCTGTCTCTCTTGAAGACCGTCCTGGCCTCGAATCTCTCGCTGAACATCGACCGCCTGGAGTTGATCATCAAGCAGCTGCACAAGATCAAGGCGGCCATGCTCGAGGCCCAGGGCGCGCAGGAGGTCCTGCGGGCGGTGTCGTGAATCATCAACCGGCGGCCCGGGCGCGGGCCCTGCCGCCAAGGGAGTTGAAGCATGGTCCTGGTCAGCAAGTGCTGCGTGGGGATTCCCTGCCGCTATCAAGGCAACGGCTACTTGCGGGGCTTCCTGCAAAAGGTCGGGCTGGAGCATGATTTCATCGCGATTTGCCCGGAGCAACTGGGCGGCCTGCCCACGCCCCGGGAGGGCTGCAACGTCCGCCATGGCCGGGTCCTGGGCCGGCAGACTGGCTTTGACTTCACCGAGCCCTACGAGGCCGGCGCGCGCCAGGTCATGGAAATATGCCGGCGCAACGGAATCACGGTGGCCTACCTCCTCAAGAACAGTCCCAGCTGCGGCAAGGCCTACGGCCTGACCGCCAAGCTCCTGGAGGAGCACGGCATCAAGGTGGTGCCGGTGTAGCTGGGCAAGCCCTGAAATCATGCGGCCGCTCGCTCCCGGCCCTCGTCGTCATCTTCGGCCAGGCCAGCTTCAAAAGCCTCCTGGCCCTTGTCGGCCATGGCCTCGATGCCGGCCGACTTGTCCGGGGTGTGGTCCTGCCAGTAGCCGGTGCCCAGGCGCCGCTCCAGCCAGAGCAGCTCCCCAAAAACCTCGGGATAGTGGGCGCGGATGGCGGCATAGGCCCGGGGCTTCTGGCCCGGGCAGATGCGGCAGGCGGTGCGTTGCAGTCCGCGCCCATAGCCCGACCAGATTGGCACCTGGTTCGCGGTGAGGATCTGATCGGCCGCATCCTTCAAGGCGAAGTAGAGCGGCTGGAAGAAGGCGTAACCCTTGAGCCGGTCGATGGTCATGAAGCGCGAAGGTCGGGCCTTGCCCTTCTTGCCCCGCTCCTGGAACCGGCCACCGCGCAGGATCACGATCTCCTCGGGCGCCTGTTGCTTGAAGCTCTCGTCCAGGGTCTTGTGCAGGACCTCATGGCAATAGGGGTGCAGGAAGTGGGGCAGCTTGCCCTTGTTGAGAAACACCTCGATCATGTGTTCTCGCGAGCGCAGGACCTGGAGCCGCGCGCCCAGGTCTTGGGCCACACCGGCCAGGTGGCCAGGGAAGCCGATGAAGTCGGCCCCCATATCCACGAAGCAAAGCGTGGTGTCATTCTCGGGCAAAAACCGCCGGGCCCAGAGGGCCGCCGCGGTGGAGTCCTTGCCGCCGGAGAACTCCACCAGCACCCGCCGGCCCTGGAGGATGGCCAACTCCTCCGGGCTGGGAGCCAGGTCCTCCATGCCGGCGATGGATTTGTTCACCTGGGGCTTGTCACCACCAGCCGCACCGGATTTCGATTCGCCCTCGGCCAGGAGCTTTTCCAGCTCGGCAGTGTCAAAGCCGGTCAGGGAAAGATCGAAGTCAGCCTCCAACAGGGCCTTGAGCTCGGCCGCCAGCTTGTCCTCGTCCCAGCTGGCTAGGTCGGCCATGCGGTTTACCGCCAGACGGAAGGCCCGGACCTTCTCCTCGGACCAGCCATCCACGTAGACCGCCGGCACCCGCTCCAGGCCGGCCGCCTTGGCCGCGGCCAGGCGAAAGTGGCCATCGATCAAGCGGCCGTCGCGCAAGGCCAGCACCGGCACCCGGAAGCCGAACTCCCGGATTGCCCCCGCGAACTGTTCTATCTCCCGGGGACCATACTTGCGGGGATTGTCGCCATAGGGGATCAAACCCTTGATGGCCACTTCTTCGATGATCATGCCGTTCATGCTTCCTCGCTCCAGGCCCTTTCCAGGGCCGCGAAGCGCTGCCGCCAGCGCCGCACGGTTTCGCGGTTCACGCCCAGCTTGCCGGCGATGGCCTGGTCTCCCGCACCCAGGGCCAGGTGCAGACCCAGAAGGACATAGGCCGCCGGGTCCAGGCCGGTTTTGCTGAGCAGCGTCCCGCTCAGGGCGGTGAAGAACCGGCCACAGCTGGCGCATTGCACCCGGCCCAGGTTCTGCCAACTCAACCGCAGGCGGGGCGAGCTGACCGCCTTGCCACACCAGGGGCAGACCGGCCCGGCGGGATGAAGTTGCTCTAGTAGCCACTCCCGGCAGCGGTCGGCCGCCAGGAAATCCTGACAAAAAGCCTCCAGAACCTGGGCTGGCAAAATCGGCCGGGTCCTGCCCCTGCCTTGGGCCGCTTCCCTCTCTGCCTGTCTTTCCCGCATTTCCATTTTCCCAACCCAAGTTTTAGATCAACCCTGGCCGTCCACCGGGGTCTTCCCGACCCGCTAAGGCCACCCCCCCGGGGAAGGACCCGCCGCCCGCTGGCCTACCCGCCGGCTGGGGGAGATGGCCGGCCGGCCGCGGCCTTGGCCTTGATCAAACCCGGCCAAACCTTGGTTGCGGGCGCCGGCCGGCCCGCGCCTAACGCAGCAGCGAGGCCAGCCACTGGCAGGCCTCCTCCTGGTGGTCGGTCACGATCTCCACACAGCGCCTCACCACCGCGAAGCACTCGGCCGCCCGGGCCTTGTCGGTCTCGCGCAAACCCACCCGCTGGCCGTCCCAAGTCAGCGCCAGGGGATGGGCTTCCACCAGGGCCACCAGCTCGCGCACCTCGGCCGGCGCCTCGGCCACGGCCACGGCCAGCCCGATCGGCGCGCCGTGCAGCGCTAAGAGCGCGGGATGCAGCGCTTCCCAATCCTCCAGCCCTGGTGGTCCTGCCTGGTTGAGCCTCATTGCTGACCGCTTTTCACTTACTTCCTTCTGATTCTCTTCAGCCTGTCTGGGCTGTCTGGGTATGTCTGGGTATGTCTGGGTAACTGTCTTGGTTAAGTGCCCATGGAACCAGGCACTGTCTGGGTTGTCTGGGTAAATCGCCCTACGAGTCGCCCACTTTGGCGAGCAGAACACACCCCGCGCGCACGCGCGTGCGCGTAAGGGGGCAAGTTACCCAGACAACCCAGACAGCCCCTGGCAACTGCCCATGAGTGCTGGCATAAACCCTGTCTGGGTAAATCGGAGCCACACGGACATACCCAGACAGCCCAGACAGGCGCAGACCTCCACCACGGCACGGGACCATCTCCCCAACTGAAAAGGGGGTGCGGGGGAGCCGCCATGACGAGGGAATATGGTTCGCGGCAGACCTGTCCATTGCTACGCTTCGCTTACCTCGATCTCGCCAAGATGCATGCCGATTACCCAAGGCGGTCGAGTGCCATCGGGGCAGATGGGTCCGTGGTTCTTCATCTCCACCTGAGGATGGCTCTGCTTGATGGCCAACCAGAAGCGGGCGCTGTCCTTGGGCCGCTTGATGCCGTTGTCCTCGCACCACTTCTTGTAGCTGGCGTAGACCGCGGCCTTGGCCCCCTCGGGCGTGGTGCCGTCGCCGTGCTGGAACACGCAGCGTTCCTGCAGGAAGCGCGAGATATGGTCGTTCTCCATGCGGTACTGATTGAGGAAGGCTTGGCTGGACGGGCATTGGGCGAAAGCACCCCGGCGGCGCAGACGGTAGAGCCGGGCCACGGCCAGGTGGAAGATGCCCGACAGCTCACCGGGGACGATGCGCGCCAGACGATGCGGGTCAGCCCAGGCCTCGCCCAACTTGAATTGACGCGGGAAGTGGACCGCCAGCATGCGTTCATAGAAGGCATCGGACTGGTCGCGCACCCGGGGAAACTCGTTGGCCGCGAAGATCAGCTTGGCCTGGGTGTTGAAGCTGAAGGTGTCCACGCCCTTGTAGGCGGCCTGGATGGGATCGCCGCCAGTCAGGCGCTTGAAGTTCTCCGAGGCGAAGAAGTTTGCCGAGGTCTCGCCGCAGATGTTGGCCATCTTGCGGTGCAGGGCCACTCGCTGGAACTGATCCTCCAGGTCGGCCATGTTCACCGCGCTGCAATTCTACGGGCCCAGCAGCTGGCGGATGACCTCCTGCAGGAGGCTCTTGCCGCAGTCCTTGCGCCCGACCATCAATAGCGCCTTCTTGTACTGCTGGCCGTGCCAAAGGCAGTAGCCGATGAACTCCAGCACCTCCTCGATCACCGCCGGGTCGGCCATGATTTCCAGCAGGGTCCGCTTGAACAGGCGACAATCGGGCGGGTCCTGGGGACGCCACTCGTAGGGGAAATAGTGGGTGCAGCGGTGGGCCGGGTCGTGGGGCAGCAGCCGACCGCTGTTGAGATCAAGCATGCCGTTGGCCACGCAGAGCAGGTCCGGCCTGAGGTCCATCTCCTCGCCCCGGGGCATGGTGACTTGGCTGCGAATCAGCTCCCAGGCCTCCTCGATGCGGGCCCGGGTGGCGGTGAGGCCCATCTTGGCGGTGATGATCTTCTTGATCTCCTCGGCCACGGCCTGGGCCCAGCGCTTGCCGTCCCAGCGATAGATCAGCTTGGTCTGGGCCTCGATGACTATGCGGTGCTCGGCCAAAATCTCGCGCACCAGGAGCATGCCGCGATAGGCCTTCTTCTCGTCGAAACTGCTCCAGGCCTTGTAGCGCTGCATCTGGTCGGCCAGGCCCTGGGCCGCCGCGGGGTTGTCCACCAGCGGGGCCGCCTGGGGCAAGGCCTCCAGTTCGGACCGGGCGCGGCCGTGGGTCATGAACCAGTCAGTCAGGTCCTGGCCATGGTTGCCGGGCAGCTCGCCATCGGACAGCATGAAGCCAGGCCATTCCAGCATCCGCACCGAGGCGGCCACGCCGGCCAGGGCCTGGGCCACCTTGGCCGCGCCGCGCTGGCCCACCTGGTCAGCGTCATAGGCGATGACCACCTCTTTTTGCCGGAAGCGCTCGGTCCACTCCTCCCGCCAGGTGCCGGCCCCGCCGGTGGCGGTGATGGCGTTCAGGCCCTGGGACAGGGCGCAAAGGCAGTCCGGCTCGCCCTCCACCAGCCAGACCGGCCCGGGCGCGACCTCGGCCAGGGGTGCGGGGGGCCACAGGCGCGGCGGTTCGCCATAAGAGATCTTGGTTTCCCGGGCCCCGGTCCAGAAGCTGAGCACCTTGTTGCGGGCCGCGCCGCCCGGGCGATAGAGCCGGAGATTGACCAACTGACCGGCCTCGTCCCGGATGGGGATGGCCACCCGCGGGGCCTGTTCGTCCAGCCAGGCCGGCGGGGTCCAGAGGCGCAGGTCCAGGGCCTGCGCCATGGCACGGGACCAGCCCCGCGTGGTTTCCAGGCTTTGGAGCCAGGTCTCGGGCAGCGGCGGCAAGGCGTCCAGTTCGGCTTGAGGAACCAACTTTGGCGCGGCCTGGACGCCGGCCTTGGCGCCTCTGGGCTTGTTCTTGCTGCCTGCTGAAGCTTTGGCCGCCAGCTCAGGAGCGAAATGAGCGATGAAGCGGCGCAAGGCTTCCTTGGGATCGTGAAGGCCACTGAGGCGGCCCCAGAGGTCCACCAGGTCGCCCGAGGCCTCGGATTCATCGGGGTGACTGAAACAGCGATAGCTGTCCCGGTCCAGGTCGTACTGAAACGAGGGGTTCTTGTCGGCATGGCCCGGGAAGGGGCAATGGCAGACCCGCCGGCCTGGCGGCTGCCAACCTGGAATCAGCTCACGCGCGATGCGCTCGCAATCCCCGGGGATGTTATCCCTGGCCCAGCCCATCAGGCTGCCTCGGTTGTATGACGCCAGGCGTCACATTTGGTTTGACGCGGCGCGTCACATGGGCTAGGCTTTGGGGACGACATTGGCGGGGGAGAGCCTTGATCCGCAGCTTCAAGGACGCAGACAGCCAGGCCACCTTCAACCGCCAACGGGTGCGAAGCATGCACCCTGACTTGCAGTTGGCCGCCCGGCGCAAACTGGTCATGCTCGATGCCGCCATCAGCTTGCAAGCCTTGGGCGCGGTCCCGGGTAACCGCCTGGAGGCCCTGACCGGAGACCGGCAGGGACAGCACAGCATCCGCATCAACCGGCAATGGCGCATTTGCTTCCGCTGGGAAGACGATGGCGCCCATGAGGTCGAGATCACGGATTATCACTAGGCCCACTGCGGCCAGTTTTCGGGAGGCATCCGCATGGAAGATAGACTTCCCCCGATTCACCCGGGCGAAATCCTGTTTGAGGAGTTCCTGGAGCCCCTGGGCATGAACCCACGGCAGCTGGCCCAAGCCCTCAAGGTGCCCCCCAACCGAATCAACCAGATCGTCAACCGCCAGCGGGCGGTCTCGGCCGATTCCGCGCGCCGTCTGGGGCGCTACTTCGGCACCGGCCCTGAATTTTGGATGAACCTCCAGATGCGCTACGAACTGGAGACGCTGGAGGATCGCTGCGGCCAGCAGATTGATGCCGAAGTCACTCCGCGCCAGGCCCACGCCTAGGGGAAAAGCCTCGGGCCGTTGCCGGGCTGCCGCGTCTGCAACCGGCGAAGCCTTGCTGTTTCCTTTCACCGTGCCATGCTCTCCCGCTTGATCGCACCTGCAAGCCGCATCCATGGGGCCTTTCCCGGAGTTCCAAGCTCCCAGCTAACATCCGTCGCTTGGCTGGTTATCCTTCCACCCTGCCCTCTTCGTCCCAAATGGTCTCGCAGCACTCGGGGCAGAATGGGCCTTCGTCATCAGCGCTGCAGGAGCCGTCCAGGCCGTGCTCGAAGTAGCGCTGGCAGTTGGCGCACCAAAAGCCCTCCTGGGGTTCGTAGTGATCCTGCATCACCATGTCCGGCGATATTGGCCGCTCGCCCAGGGGATCGCGCTGGCGCATGATTTTGAGTCCGCCGTCCGGCAGGGCCACCAGCCAGTCACCCGGTCCGCCGTATTGCTGGAAGGGCAGCGAGGGGCCACCATGGTGCAGGGTGAAGGGCCGGTCCATCTGCACCGCCTCCACGTCTTCGGGTGAGGGCTTGGGGGCGAAGCGATGCCAGCGCAGGCCCTTGAGGTCCAAGGGCTGATCGTGGTCCGTGGTCACCGAGACCAGAAAGTGAGGCATGGATCACTCTTCCTTGAGCGCGAAGCTCAAGGCCCAGACCGGCGGATTGTCCGCCCAGCCCAGGCCGCGCCGGGCATTGATGGAATCCCAAAGGCGTCTGAACGCGCCCCTGGCGGTTGACTCCCAGCAGTCTGCCACCGTGACGCCATAGTTAAGATGGCCAGCGGCATTGGTGAATCCTTGAATCCCTTCCGCCTTGGCGTCTGCTTCGCTAATGTCCTGGATGAAGCCAGCGCCCACGCTGGCCAGCCGGAGAGGCAGGCGGCAGACCCAGCGGGGCATGTGGATTGAGGGAGTCCAGCCGGCGGCCGGCCGGCCGCCGGGGTTGAGCTGGGCCAGGCCCGGGCCTCGTCCCTGGGCTATCTTGGGATTGTCGGCCCGGTAGACGATCCGGGCCGGGAGGCCCTGGGGATCGCGAAGCTCGCGCAACGGCGCGGCAGCCTCGAGCGGCTTTAGGCGGGCGTAGGTCTCGCGCCCCCAGAGATCGTCCGCGGCCTGGTAGATGGCATGGACCCG
This sequence comes from uncultured Desulfarculaceae bacterium, assembly GCA_937908275.1. Lineage (GTDB taxonomy): Bacteria > Desulfobacterota > Desulfarculia > Desulfarculales > Desulfarculaceae > JACRDC01. The sequence continues at coordinate 8,172 of CALERA010000068.1, forward strand.
GTGCCAGGTTTCGACGCTGCTACCAGACTTCGCGCCGGGAACTCTGAAGCAGGGCCCCGGCCTGTCATCGGGGCCGGGGTCATGGTCCACCATCGCGCGGGACCAGTCCAGGCCATCCCAGATGGCCCGCTGTTGACCGGAACGGCCCACCCGCTGGCCGTTCAAAAGGCTGTTGCGGGGGCTGACCACCCGGCGGGTCTGGGTCTTCTCGCCAGTCAGGATGGCCAGGACCATGGGCCCCTTGAAGAGCAGGGGGTGTTCCCCCTGGCGCGCAGTCATTGCACCCGCCCTTTTCGCGCGGCCAGGCGCGTCTTTTCTTTGGCGTCCAGGTAGGAGCGCTTGGCATCCTCGATCACCACCCGGAAACAGGCCCGGCATAGATGAACCGAGCCACCGTAGGCAGCGATGCTGTTGGCCGAGGCCGGTTGCATCTCACCGCAGCCCTCGCAGAGCCATTGGCCGCCAAGCTGTTTGATGTACATTTCGCGCACCCGCTCTAGTTGCCAACGCGCCAGGTAAAGGTCAGTGTGCAGATCAAGCACCACCTGGTCGCGCTGCAGCAGGTCGTTAAAACTTTTGCCCATGCTCACACCCCCAGCCTTTGCTCCAGGAAGTTCAGCTCCTGGCCAAGGCGCGGATCGCCGGCCAGGGTGCGCTCCACCTGGTCCACGCCATACATGACCGTGGAATGATCGCGGTTGAACAGCCGGCCCAGATCGGCATAGGTGGCCTCGGTATGCCGCCGGCAGAGGTACAGGGCCAGGTTGCGCGGCCGGGTGATGGCCTGCTTGCGGCTCTTGCCGGTCAGCGCGGCCGGCTCCAGGCCATGGGCCGAGGCCACGGCGGCCAGGATTTGTTGCGGACTCAGGCGGCGCAGGTCCTGGCGCAGGCTACCCAGCACCTCGGCCGCCAGGTGAAGATCCAGGGGCCGGCGGGTCAGGCTGCCCTGGGCCAAAAGCCCCACCAGGGCTGATTGCAGGCGGCGCACGTCGCCCGGTGCGTGCTCGGCCAGATACTCCAGGACCTCATGGCCCACGGCCGCGCCTTCAGCCCTGGCCATGGCCTCCAGGATGCGCACCCGGGTGGCCTGGTCTGGCGGGGCGATGGGTGCGGTGAGGCCGGCGCCAATGCGGCTGGCCAGGTGAGGCTTGAGGCCCTTGATCCGCTCCGGGTGCTGCGAGCCAGTGAAGACTATGCGCTTGCCAGCGTCCAGGAGAGCATCCAGAGTGTAGCCCAGCTCGTCTTGGGTCTTGTCCTTGCCGGCCAGGAATTGCACTTCCTCCAGCAGCAGCAAATCGCAGCCCTGGCGAAAGCGCCGTTTGAACTCATCCATATGTTTGGCCCGCAGGGCGGCAATCATCTGGTTGGCGAAGTCCTCGGCCGTGAGGTAGGCCACCCGTTGGCCGGTTGCCGCCTGGTGGCCCACGGCCTGGGCCAGATGGCTCTTGCCCAGGCCGGTATCCGACATGAGATAGAGGGTGCTAGAGAGGAAGCGCTCGTCCCGGGCCAGGGCCCGGGCCGCGGCCAGGGCGAACTCATTGCCCGCGCCGGCCACGAAGGTCTCGAAGCGGAAGCGGGAATTGAGGCGGGGCCGGTCGCTGGCCAGGTGGGGCAGGTCAAGCTGACGGGGGCAGGTGTCAAGGTTTGGGGCGGTTCTGTCCAGCGTTTCGGCCGAAGTGTTCAGCGAAAGCCTGATTTCGCACCCCAAGCCCAGCTCCCCGGCTAGGGCCTGGAGCCCGGGCAGGTGGTGCTCGCGCACCCAGGCCAGGTGAAAAGCGTTGGGGCAGGCCAGCAGCAATCGGCCCGGTTCATCGGCCGCCACGGTAAGGGGCTCCAGCCAAAGCTGAAACTCACCAGGGTCCAGGCTGGCGCGCAAGGCCTCGGTTAGGGCTGGCCAGGCGCTCATGCCTCACCCTCGGGATTGTCGGCAAAAAGGTCGGCCTGGCGCGGGTCGGGCATGGGCGGCTTGGTGTCAGATTCGTAGATCGAGGCCGCCACCTCGGCCAAACGCTCGCCCCAGCGGGGATCGTCGGCGTTGAGCGCCACCTCGACGTGAAAATCCTCGATGTCGTGGCCGATGAGCTTGTAGGGGTTGTCCTCGTCGTCAGAGTCGAACCAGCAATGCCGCAGCTCGTGGCGAATCAGGCGCACCCGGTCGGGCGCCGCGATGCGCATGAAGACCTCGTAGTCCAGGCTCAAGACGTAGTCATAGGCCTCGCCCTCGGTGTGCTCGCTCAGCAGGCGCACCACGTCTTGCGCCCGCTGGATGCGGCCCAGCACGTAGCGGCCCAGGTTCTGGCGCTTCTTTTCGTCGAAGAGCACCAGAATACGGGCATTGGCCAGGGACTCGAAGTGCTCGGTTCGCACCTCGTCCACCAGGTCGCGCACCCAGTCCGGCGCGAAGGCGTAGCGGCTGCTCATCGGCCCCGTCCCAGATCGTGCTTCACGAAATAGGTCCCGGGGCTGAAGTCCCCGGGGCGGTCGTTGGGGTAGAAGCCCAGGTCCTGGAGCATCACCCGGGCCTGGCGGCGATAGGCCGGCCAAGCGATGGATTTGGCGTGGGGGTGGTAGTTGAGGCGGCCCAGCTTGAAGTGGCGCACGAAATGGTGCGTGGTCTCGATGATGGCCAGGGTCTGTTCCGGGTCCAGGACCGGCTCCAGGCTGGCCCAGGTAAGAAGCCCCAGGTCGTAGGCCTGGCGCAGGGCGGCCAGGCGCTCGGCCGGCGGCGCGGCATTGGGCTCCCACTGGGCCGAGAGCTCGGGCGAGAGCGCGGTCAGGCTGGCGCCAAAGGCGTGGGGCTGGTCGCTGGCGGCCAAGAGCTCCAGGTCCTGCGCCGCGCGAAGCCCGCCCTTGCTCAGGATGCTGACGGTCAGGCCCTGGGCCAGCAGGACCTCCAGGGCGGATCGGGTAAGCCGGTGCTGCTCCTCACATGGTTGATACGGATCACAGCTGAAGCAGAGCAGCACCGGCTGGGGGGCGTTTTTCAGGCGCTTGGCCTGGCGTTCCAGGCTGGGCAGGAGGTCGGGGCGAGGCTGGGGGTTGCGGAAAAACTCGGCCGTCTCCAGGCGCAGGACCTGGGGAGCCCAGCAATAGGTGCAGGCATGGCCGCAGCCGGTGTAGAGGTTCACCGCCAGGGGCGCGTACTCGGCCGCGCGGCCGGCGGGCTTGTAGATGGCCCTCATAGCCAGTACCTCCAGACCCCAAGGCCCCAGCCCAGGCAGTACCAGAGGCTGAGGAAGAACATGCCCCACTGCCGGGCCTGCCAGGTGGCCACCAGCCACAGCGGCTGGCTGGACAGGCCCAGCAGGAAACCCCAGGCCCGGAGCGAGCCGTCGCAGGAAGTCAGGATGATCAGATCGGAAGAGCGTCGTGTAGGGAAAGAGTGGAGATCTCGGTGGTCGCCG
>CALERA010000069.1 GCA_937908275.1 uncultured Desulfarculaceae bacterium
GCTCGATGGCCGCGGCCACGATGCGGCTGACGCCGATGCCGTAGCAGCCCATGATGATGGTCTGGGTGGCGCCCTCGGCGTCCAGGAAGGTGGCCCCCAGGGCCTGGCTGTACTTGGCGCCCAGGCGGAAGATGTGCCCCACCTCGATGCCCCGGGCAAAGGTCAGCTCGCCGCCGCAGCGGGGGCAGGGGTCGCCCGGGGCGGCGTTGCGCAGGTCGGCCTGACGGGCCTGGGGCACGTCGCGGCTGATGTTCAGTCCCACCAGGTGGGTGTCCACCGCGTTGGCCCCGGCCACCAGGGCCGGCTCCTGGTAGAGCTCCGGGTCCACGAAGACCGGGATGGCCAGCCCCACCGGCCCGGAGAAGCCCAGGGGGCCGCCGGTGACCTGCTGGATGGTGGCTGGATCGGCCAGGAAGACCTCGGCCGCGCCGGTCAGGTTCTTCAGCTTGACCTCGTTCAGCTCGCGGTCGCCGCGCACCACCGCCGCCACCGCCTGGCCATCGGCCATATAGATCAAGGTCTTGGCCACCTGCGCCGCGCCCACGCCCAGGAATTCGGCCACCTGCTGCACGGTGTGGGTGCCCGGGGTGTTGACCGCCTCGAGATCGCGGGACGGCGCGGCCGGGCCGCCGGCCGGCGCGGCGGCCTGGGCCTTTTCCAGGTTGGCGGCGTATTCGCATTTTTGGCAGGAGACGATGTCGTCCTCGCCGGTGGCGGCCAGGACCATGAACTCGTGGCTGTAGGAGCCGCCGATGGCCCCGGAGTCGGCCTCGACCATGCTGTATTTCAGGCCCAGGCGATCGAAGATGGCGCGATAGGCCTGGCGCATGTTCTCGTAGCTGGCGATGCTGGAGGCCTCGTCCACGTCAAAGGAGTAGGCGTCCTTCATCAGGAACTCGCGGGCGCGCATCACCCCGAAACGAGGCCGGATCTCGTCGCGGAACTTGGTCTGGATCTGGTAGAGGTTCAGCGGCAGGTCGCGGTAGGAGCGCACCTCGCGCCGGATCAGGTCGGTGACCACCTCCTCGTGGGTGGGGGCCAGGCAGAACTCGTGATCGTGGCGGTCCTTGAAGCGCAGGAGCTCCTTGCCGTAAAAGTCCCAGCGCTTGGACTCCTGCCACAACTCGGCCGGCTGCACCCCGGGCATCAGGATCTCCTGGGCCCCGGCCCGGTCCATCTCCTGGCGCACGATGCGCTCGACCTTGCGCAGCACCCGGTAGCCCAGGGGCAGCCAGGTGTAGATGCCGGCGGCCAGCTTGCGGATGTAGCCGGCGCGCAGCATCAACTGATGGCTGACCACCTCGGCCTCGGCCGGAGTTTCCTTCAGGGTGGGGATCAGGGTGCGGGAGAATCTCATGTGCGGTCCTCGATTGGTTGTCGCCTAAAATACTCGGCCTCGGCCCGGCGCACCTGGACCATGAAGGCCTCCAGCAGCGCGGACTCGGTTACTTTCTCGATCACTTCCCCTCGGGCGAAGATCACCCCCTGGCCCCGGCCGCCGGCCAGGCCCACGTCGGCGTGGGCCGCCTCGCCCGGGCCATTGACCACGCAGCCCATGATGGCCACGGTCAGGGGGGCCTGGATGGTGGCCAGGGCGGCCTCGGCCTTTTCCAGCAGGCCCAGGAGGTCGATCTCGGTGCGGCCGCAGGTGGGGCAGGAGATGATCTCCACCCCCCGCCGGCGCAGGCCGCAGGCGTTGAGCAGGTGCCAGGCCACCTCCACCTCGCGCACCGGGTCGGCGGTCAGGCTCACCCGCAGGGTGTCGCCGACGCCCTCCAGCAGGAGCGCGCCAATGCCCAGGCTGCTCTTGACCGTGCCGGCCAAGAGCCCGCCGGCCTCGGTCACCCCCAGGTGCAGGGGATAGTCGCTGACCGCGGCAAAGGCGCGGTAGGCGGCGATGGTGTCCAGCACGCTGCTGGATTTCAGGCTGACCTTGATCTGGTCGAAGCCCAGGCCCTCCAGCATCCGCACCTGGCGCAGGGCGGCCTCCACGATGGCCTCCGGGCTGGGTCCGCCGAAGCGCTCGCGCAGGTCCTTGGGCAGGCTGCCGGAGTTGGCCCCCACCCGGATCGGCGCGCCGTGGCTCCGGGCCGCGTCCACCACCCGGCGCACGGCCGACTCGCCGCCGATGTTGCCGGGATTGATGCGTAAACCCGCCGCGCCGTTTTCCACCGCCCGGACCGCCAGGGAGGCGTCGAAGTGGATGTCGGCCACCACCGGCAGGGGGCTGGCGCTGGTGATGGCTTTGAAGGCCTCGGCGGCCTCCTCGTCCGGCACCGCGCAGCGGATGATCTCGCAGCCGGCCGCGGCCAGGCGTTGGATCTGCCCCAGGGTGGCGCCCACGTCGCGGGTGTCGGTGCTGGTCATGGACTGCACCGCCACCGGCGCGCCGTGGCCGATGGGCACTGATCCCAGGCGGATGGCCCGGGTCTGTTGGCGGGAGAAGGGCATACTGCTCCTGACGGGCCGACCGAGGCCCTTCCCACTTCTACCCTTGCTCAGGCGGACTGTCAATCGCGGGAAAGGCTGGCCCTTATCTCCCGCACGGCAATGCCATGAGCCAGCAGCAGGGCGCTCAGGACCCCCTGGCCCGGGCCGCCCCGGGGGTTCTGGCCCCGGGGATCGTGGCCGCAGGAGGGCGAGCGGTCCTTGAGCCAGGCCTCGCGCACCCCGACGGCCCGGGCCTGGCGCAGGACCTCCCGCGCGCCGGCGATGAAGGCGGCGGTGACGTCGCGGCCCTCGGCGGTCAGCAGGCGGGCGCGGCCGGCCAGCACGTCGTCTCCTTCATGTCCCGGGCGGGCGTCCACCAGGCGGGCGGGAGGCCGGGGCACGGCCAGGCCGCCCAGGACCTCGGGGCAGAGGGCCAGGACCTGGGCGGGGTCCAGGGAGGACAGCAGGGGAGGGACCGGCAGGATCCGGCCGTCGTAACGGGCGGGCTGGCCCAGGAGACAGGCCGAGACCAGGATCATGGAAAAATCTCCGGCAGGGGGAGCTGGGGGGCGTTCAAACCGCCTGATTACCAAGCTAGTGATCCGAATACAGGCGGACGTGGAGCCCCACGCAAAGCCATTCATGGTCATTGCGAGGAGCGCAGCGACGCGGCAATCTCTCCATCTCGCTAATTTAATAGAAGTAAAAACAAAATCTTGAGAGATTGCTTCGCTACGCTCGCAATGACACCCCTAAACGCGCGGCGCCACTCCAGGTGTAAACCGGCCTTAGACCAGCTCCACCCCGGGCTGGCCCTCTTCGCGGGCGGCGATCTCGCCCACCACCCAGGCCGGGTGGCCCATGGCCGACAGGCGCTCGGTGGCCTCGGCGGCCTGGGACTCGGGCATCACCAGCATCAGGCCCAGGCCGGAGTTGAAGGTGCGCACCATCTCGGCCTCGTCGAGTTTGCCGGCCTGTTGCAGGAAGTCGAAGATCGGGGGCTTGGGCCAGGAGCCGCGCTTGATCACCGCCCGCACCGAGCCGGGCAGCACCCGGGGCAGGTTCTCCAGAATGCCGCCGCCGGTGATGTGGGCCACGGCGTGGACCGTGAAGTCGCGGATCAGGTTGAGCACCGCCTCGGTGTAGATCCTGGTGGGGGTGAGCAGGACCTCGCCCAGCTTGGCCCCCAGGTCCTCCACGTAGTCCCCGACCTTGAGCTTCAGCTCCTCGAAGCAGATCCGCCGCACCAGGGAGAAGCCGTTGCTGTGCAGGCCGCTGCTGGCCACGCCGATGACGGCGCTGCCCTGGGCGGTGCTGGAGCCGTCGATGACCTCGCCCCGGTCCACCACCCCCACCGCGAACCCGGCCAGGTCGTATTCGCCCGGGGGATAGAAGCCGGGCATCTCGGCGGTCTCGCCGCCCACCAGGGCGCACTTGGCCTGCTGGCAGCCGTCCACGATGCCCGAGACGATGGCCTCGGCCACGCCCAGGCGCAGCTCGCCGGTGGAGATGTAGTCCAGCATGAACAGGGGCCGGGCCCCGCAGACCACGATGTCGTTGACGCACATGGCCACCAGGTCGATGCCCACGGTGTCGTGCTTGTCCATCAGGAAGGCGATGCGCAGCTTGGTGCCCACCCCGTCGGTGGAGCTGACCAGCACCGGCTGCTTGTAGCGCTCGGTGTTGAGCGCCACCAGGCCGGAGAAGCCGCCCAGGTCGGCCAGGACCGAGGAGTTATGGGTGGAGCGGACCAGCGCGTTGATGTTCTTCACGAACTGGTTGCCCTTTTCGATGTCCACCCCCGCCTGGCGGTAGCGGTCCTGTACGGTCATTTGTTCCGGCTCCGGTTAAGCGCTGTATTGCATGACTAGCGCCTAATCTAGCAGAAAACCACGGTCGTCGAAAGCGCCGCCGGCGCTGATCGTAGCCGGATTCGGGAGGCCAGGCCGGTCAACAGGTTGTGGCGGCTGGATTTGTCACGCCGGGTGGCAAAATGAGTCGGGTTGCCCGAGGTCGGTCTGGGGGAAGAGGAGGGCCAAGGATGCGGGTGGGCGTTGACAGCCCGGTCCGGATCAAGGCACATAGCCTAGGAAGCCATATTTCACCACGGGATGCCAATTTGGAACCCTACATCGCGCCATTTCCCCTGCCGGAACTGAACCAGTCCCTGACCGCCCTGGGCGGGGTGGGGCCGGCCACGGCCCAGGCCTTTGCCGCCCGGGGTTATCGCACCCTGGGCGACGCGCTGTTTTTCTTCCCCCTGCGCTATGAGGACCGCCGCCAGGCCACGCCCCTGCGCAAGCTGGAGCCCGGCCAGCGGGCGGTGGTGCGGGGCAAGGTCCTGGCCAACGGGGCCTGGGGGCGGCGGCGCAACGCCTGGCGGATGGTGCTGGCCGACAAGACCGGCCGGGTCACCTGCCTGTGGTTCCATTTCAAGCAGGCCCACCTGGAGGGCTATGCCAAGGGCCGCGAGCTGATCCTGGTGGGCACGGCGGAAAAGGACAAGACCGGGGGACTGGTCATGGCCCACCCCCTGGTCTTTGACCCCGAGAGCGCGGCCGACAACCCGGCCCTGGGCCGGGTGGTGCCGATCTATCCCGACCTGGAGGGGGTGCCGGCCGCCCGCCTGCAACGCCTGATGGCCGAACTGGTGGAGCAGGTGGTCCCCCGCCTGCCCGACCCCCTGGCCGGCCTGCTGCCGGCGGTCCTCTATCCCCTGGCCGCCGGCCCGGCCCTCCGGCAGGCCCACCTGCCCGAGGACCTCGCGGCCGAGGGCGAGGCCGACGACGAGGAAGAAGACGAGGACGCGCGGGCCTCCGCGCCCGCCACCCCGGCCTGGACCCAGGCCCTGGCGGTGAACGAGCTGACCCACTTCGAGCTGGGCCTGGCCCTGAAGCGCCGCCGCCGCGAGAAAAGCCCCGGGCGGCCCCTGGCCCCGCCAGGCCGTTTGCTGGAAGAGTTCCTGGCCGGGTTGCCCTTTTCCCTCACCCCGGGCCAGGCCGAGGCGGTGGCCGCCATCCGGGCCGACCTGGCCCTGCCCCACCCCATGGGCCGGCTCTTGTGCGGCGACGTGGGCACCGGCAAGACCGTGGTGGCGGCGGCCGCGGCCATGCTGGCGGCCGAGGCCGGGGTGCAGACCGCCCTGATGGCCCCCACCGAGGTCCTGGCCCAGCAGCATTTCGCCAGCCTGGCCAAGTATTTGGAGCCACTGGGCCTCAAGGTGGCCCTGGCCACCGGCAGCCAGAACGGGGCCGAGCGCCGCCAGGCGCGGCTGGCCTCGGCCAAGGAGGCGGACCTGGTGGTGGGCACCCACGCCCTGTTGGGCGAGTCCCTGCGCTTCCGCGATCTGGGCCTGGTGGTGATCGACGAGCAGCAGCGTTTCGGGGTTCACCAGCGCCTGAGCCTGGCGGCCAAGGGCGAGGCCACCCCGCCCCACCTGTTGGTGCTCAGCGCCACCCCCATCCCCCGCACCCTGGCCCTGGCCCTGGCCGGCCATCTGGACATCAGCGACCTGCCCCAGCGCCCCCACGGCCAGCCGGTGGTGGCCACCAGGGTGCTGAAATACGACCAGCGCCGGGCGGCGGTGGAGGCGGTGGGCGCGACCCTGGAGCGCGGGGAGCGGGTCTATGTGATCTGCCCCCTGGTGGAGCCCAGCGAGGCCCTCCAGGCCCAGGACGTGGTGCAGACCCACGCCCGGCTCAGCGCCTATTTCCCCCAGCACCAGGTGGGCCTGCTGCACGGGCGCATGGACTCCGCCGCCCAGCAGGCCGCCCTGGCGGGCTTCAAGAACGGCCAGACCCCGCTGCTGGTGGCCACCACGGTGGTGGAGGTGGGGGTGGACGTGCCCGAGGCCACCCTGATGGTGGTGTTGGCGGCCGAGCGCTTTGGCCTGAGCCAGTTGCACCAGTTGCGGGGCCGGGTGGGGCGGGGGGGCCAGGCCGGAACCTGCCTGCTGGTGGCCGGGCCCAACCCCGGCGAACTGGGCGAGCGCCGCCTGGCGGTGCTGGAGTCCACCAGCGACGGCCTGGCGGTGGCCGAGGCCGACCTGACCCTGCGCGGGCCAGGCGAGGCCCTGGGCCTGAAGCAGGCCGGCCTGCCGCCCTTCCGGGTGGCCCGCTGGGAGCGCGACTATCCCCTGATCCCCGAGATCCGCGCCGTCATCGCCGGCTGGCTGGAGCGCGACCCGGACCTGGCCGGGGACGAGCTGCGCCCGGTGCGCCAGGAGACGGTGCGGCGCTGGGGCCGCCGTCTGGGCCTGGTGGAGGCCGGCTGAGGCCTTGTGCGCCAGGCCAGCTTAATCCATATATCACACCGTAATAACTAGGCTAACCGTTCGCCGGACAGTATTTCGGCCGGTGTTGACCGAGCTTTTTGCTGCCCAATTATCAGCAAAACGCTGGCCGATGTTGCCGTGGAATAATGAGTCTTATTCAACAAAAAACAGGCTTAAACATGAGCATAATGCTTGCCTATTAAATTATAAGCAGGTTGGATTGGCGAAACAAATATCATCAAAGTAATGACAATGATTCCGGTTGCCTGGGATAAAAAGCAAAAAATGCCGCCCAGCGGAACATCGTTTCGTTTTAATGGAAACCACTTTGGATTTCCAAAAATAACGAATAGCTGAGGAAAAAATGGATAAGCTTTAGCCTAACATCTGGATTGGACGAGATAAAAAATAGTTGTCCCTTGTCACGGGGCGGGTGTAAGGTTTTTCTAAATGGCAATGGCCATGCCGGGTTGACGGGACGCTTGCCCCGCCAGCATTAACGTTACGTGACGCGCCAATCATCCGGCCGTGACGCGCCAGACCCGGAGCCCCGCCCGGGCCATTTTCGCCGGGAAAAGGGGATCGACATGGGATATATCCTGCCTGGGGCCGTGTTGGTGGTGGTCGCCATCTTCATGGCGCGCTTTTTCATTAAACAGGCCAAGGAAAAGAAGAGCGAGTAACCTGACATCACCGCCCCGCCCTGATCACGACACGGGACCAGGCGGGGCGGCTCCGGGCTGAGAAGTGTATTTGGTCGATGCGTGAGCTTGCGGTTATGAAAGCGCCGCTCGCCTAGTCCCGATCCTGCCGCCGCTTGTCCTTGTGGCGATCCTTCTTCCAGTCGATTTCCTTCTTCAAACCCTTGCGCTTGTAGGGCTTGCTCAGGTCCTCGGCATTGACCAGGAACGAGCCAGGCATGGACTCGGGCGTGGGGGCGCTGGGCTGCCAGGGCGGCGGCGCGGGTGCGGCCGGCTTTTGGGGCTTTTTCTCCGGCATCTTCTCCGGCACCGGTGGCCCCATCAGGCACTCGGCCGGCACCCAGTCCGAGAGCCAGAGGGTCTCGCCATAGAGCGAGAAGAAGCCCCCCCGCTCGCTGGCCAGGCGGGCCTGGACCGTGACCAGCACCGGCTCCTGGTCCCTCCGGCGACCCAGCCGAAGGGCCTGCTCCGGATCGGCGACCAGCACCAGCACCCCGCCCTCGGGGGCGTTGAGGCCGCGCTCCTTGATCACCGGCCAGGCCCGGCGGCGGGCGCCGTAATACAGATGGGGCGGCGGGTCGGCGGCGTAGTCGCGCTCCAACTCCCGGCGCTCCAGGGCCCGCACCCGGCGGCCGTCGGCGGCCAGCTCCAGGGTCTCGGGGGCCAGGCGGGTGGCTGCCTCCACCACGTTGGCCTCGCGCAGGTGCCGCCAGTCCGGGTCGTCGTTCAGGGCCTTGACCAGCTCTTTCAGGGAAACCCAGCCCAGGGGATCGGGCACCAGGCCGAACTCGTCCGGCCGCACCCCCAGGGCGTAGGCCAGGACCTTGACCAGGCTGACCTGCTTCTGCTCCAAACGGCGCAGGGCCATGGGACTAGCGCGGCCGCTCGCTGAGGCCGGCGGGGGAGAGCACGAAGACCCGGGCTCCCTGGGGGTGCCAGATCTCCAGCTGCCAATCCTCGCGCAGGTCCTTGAGCTCCGGCACCGTCAGCTTCAGGTCGGGCGGCACCGCCAGGCCCTGGGCCGAGAGGGCCTCGGGCGTCAGGTGGCCGGCCGGGTTGGCGGCGAAAAAGGCCTCCACCGCCGGGCGGGTCTCGCGGGCCAGGCGCTGGGCCTGGAGGTCCAGGGCCTGGGTCTGGCGGGCGTAGTGGGCGTAGATCAGGATTCCGGCGATGCACAGGGCGCTGACCAGGGCCAGGGCCTCCATGGTCATCCAACCGCCGCCGCGTCGCATGGGCTCAGGCCTCCGTCAGGCGGTGGGTGATCCGGCCGCCGCAAATGGTGAGGATGGCCCGGCCGATCAGCTCCCAGCCGGCGAAAGGCGTGTTCCGGCTCTTTGAGCGCATGCGCTCCGGGTCCACGCTCCAGGCCAGGTTGGGGTCGATCACCGTCACGTCCGCCGGTCCGCCGAGGGCCAGGCTGCCGCCGGGCAGGCCCAGGCAGGCGGCCGGGCCGCTGGTCAGGCGGGCGATGGCCGCGCCCAGGTCCAGCACCCCCCGCCGCACCAGGCCCAGCACCAGGGCCAGGGAGGTCTCCAGGCCGGTGACGCCAAAGGCGGCGATGTCGAACTCCACCAGCTTTTCCAGGCTGGAGTGGGGCGCGTGGTCGGTGGCCACCGCGTCGATCACGCCCTCGGCCAGGCCGGCCAGGATGGCCTGGCGGTCGTCGGCCGCGCGCAGGGGCGGGTTCATCTTGCGGTGGGTGTCGTAGTTGCCCACCTCGGCGTCGGTCAGGCTGAAGTAGTGCGGTCCGGTCTCGCAGGAGACCGCCCAGCCCCGCTCCTTGGCCCGGCGCACCGCCTCCACCGAGCCGGCGCAGGAGACGTGGGCGATGTGCACCCGCGCCCCGGTCAGCCCGGCCAGGTTCAGGTCGCGCTCCACCGCGATCACCTCGGCCTGGGCCGGGATGCCCTTGAGCCCCAGGCGGGTGGCGGTGGGTCCCTCGTGCATCACCCCGCCGGCCGAGAGGCGCAGGTCCTCGCTGTGGCAGATCACCGGCAGGTCGAAGCCGGCGGCGTACTCCATGGCCCGGCGCAGCAGGCGGCTGTCGGGCACCGGCCGGCCGTCGTCGCTGACCGCCACGCAGCCGGCGTCCTTGAGCTCGGCCATCTCGCTCAGCAGTTCGCCCTTGAGGCCCCTGCTGATGGCCCCCACCGGATAGACCCGGCAGGAGCCGGCCTCGCGGGCGCGGCCCAGGATGTACTCGGTCACCGCGCGGGAGTCGTTGACCGGGCTGGTGTTGGGCATGGCGCAGACCGCGCTGAACCCGCCGGCCGCCGCGGCCGCGGTGCCGCTGGCGATGTCTTCCTTGTATTCCTGGCCCGGCTCGCGCAGGTGTACGTGCAGGTCGATCAATCCGGGGGTGACCAGTTTGCCGGCGCAGTCGATGACCTGGGCTCCGGAGGCGTCCAGGCCGGCCCCGATGGCCGCCACCCGGCCCTGATCCAGGAGCAGGTCGCTGGTTTCATCCCGGCCCGTGGCCGGACAGAGGACCCGGCCGCCCTTGAGCAGCAGGCGCGGGGTTTGGCTATGCTCGTTCATTTGGCCTCGGCTCCGATCAACAGGTAGAGCAGGGCCATGCGCACCGCGACTCCGTTGGCCACCTGATTCAGGATCACCGACCAGGGGCCGTCGGCCACCTCGGGGTTCATCTCCACCCCGCGGTTGATGGGGCCGGGGTGCATGACGATGGCCCCGGGCTTGGCCTTGCGCAGGTGGCGCGCCCCCAGGCCGAAGCGCTGGGCGTACTCGCGCAGGGAGGGGAAGAGCACGTCGTCCAGGCGTTCTTTCTGCACCCGGAGCATCATGACCACGTCGGCGTCCTCGATGGCCTGGTCCAGGCTGTCGCAGACCTCGGCCCCCAGGCTGGCGGCGTGGGGCGGCAGCAGGGTGCGCGGGCCGCAGATGCGGACCTTGGCCCCCATGGCGTTCAGGCCGATGAGGTTGGAGCGGGCCACCCGGGAGTGGGCGATGTCGCCGATGATGGAGACCTGGAGCCCCTCCAGGCGGCCGAAATGCTCGCGCATGGTCAGCATGTCCAGGAGGGCCTGGGTGGGGTGCTCGTGGGTGCCGTCGCCGGCGTTGATGATGCTGGGCTCGATGTGCTGGGCCAGCAGGTGTGGCGCGCCGGACATGCTGTGCCGGATCACGATCAGGTCCGGACCCATGGCCTCCAGGTTCTTGGCGGTGTCGATCAGGGTCTCGCCCTTGGTCAGGGAGCTGGTGGAGGCCGAGAGGCTGACGGTGTCGGCGCTCAGGCGCTTGGAGGCCAGCTCGAAGGAGGTGCGGGTGCGGGTGGAGGGCTCCACGAAGAAGTGGACCACGGTCTTGCCCCGCAGGGTGGGCACCTTCTTGATGGGGCGGGAGTTGATCTCCTTGAGCGAGGAGGCGGTGTCCAGGACCAGGCTGATGTCCTCGGCCGATACGCCTTCCAGGCCCAGGAGATGGCGGCCAAGGCTCATGGTTGGACCTCCAGGCCCAGGGCCCAAAAAAACCTCCGGCAGCCTGGCTGGGCTCGGAGGCATGGGGCCTGGCGGTGGGCGCCGCCGGGCTGTCGGCCGGGGGGGATGAGAAGCATGTCGGATGTCCTCGAAGGCCGTTAGCTGGTTACTAACCTCAAATAGATACCAAGCGGGGGCCGGTTCTGTCAAGTCGGCCGCCGGAGGCCAGGTCCCGACGCAAGGCGGCGGCCGCGCCGAAGGGCGCGACCGCCGAGCAAGAACCCAAAGTGGCTACTGTTCGATGATCCGGACGTAGACCTTGGCGCGCAGCTCGCGCAGCCATTCCCGGAAGCGCTTATCCAGACCCTCCTGCTCCAGTTGCTCCCGGATCTGCTCCTTCTGCTGGGCGGTGAGGCCGCTGGCCACCACCTTGGCCGCCTTGTCGTCCACCAGCTGCATGAAGGCGAAGGCCCCGGGCACCTGGAAGACCGGGCTGATCTGCCCCGGCTTGAGCTGGCCCAGGGCGTGGCGCATGCTGGGCAGCAGGTCGTTGGGCGAGACCAGGCCCAGGTCGCCGCCCTGGTCGGCCCCCGGCCCCTGGGAGTGGCGCTTGGCCACCTCGCCGATGTCCGCCCCCCGGGCCACCTGGTCGCGCAGGGTCTGGGCCTGGGCCCGCACCTGGTCCTCCTGGGCCTTGTCCGCGCCGTCGGCCAGCTTGAGGAAGACCGCCTTCAACCGCACCTGGCCGGCCTCGGGCGCGGCCCCGGTGCGCTGGTTGTAGAAGTCCTCCACCTCCTTGTCGCTGATCACCACCCGGTTCTTGACGAAGCGCTCCACCAGCTTGTGCTTGAGGATCTCGCGCTTCAGGTCCTCCTTGTACTCCTCCGGGGTCACGCCCCGCCGGCTGAGCTGGGCCAGGAACTCCTCCTCGCTCATCTGGTTGGCGCGCTTGATCCGGTCGATGAACATGTCGATCTCCGGCTGGCTGACCCCCAGCTTGGCCTTTTTCACCTCCTGCTCGAAGATCTTGTCCTCGATCAGGCGGTCCATGGCCATGCGGCGCATCTGGGCCTCGCTGGGCGCCGGATCGTTGGGGCGGGCGGCGGCGCTGGCCTCCACCTGCTGCTGGATCTGGCGCAGGACCTTGTCCAGGTCCAGGCTGGTGATGACCTCATCGCCCACCACCGCCACCACCCGGTTGACCTCCGCGGCCTGGACGGGCGGGGCCAGGAGGGGCAGGCAGCAGAGCCAAGCCAGGAAAAGCAGGCGAACGCGCATCTCAACTCCCCGGGGTGCCGAACTTGCCGCTGGCGGCGAACTCGGCGTTGAAGGTGACCTTGGCCTTGGCCCGCATCTGGTCGATGAGCAGGGCCGCCATTTGTTCTTTCTTGTCGGAGGCCAGGCGGCGCTGGATTTCCTCCGCGGCCTGGGCCAGGTCCAGCTTGCTGGCGGCCCGCCGGGCCAGGACCCGCACCACGTGCAGGCCGTAGGGGCTGGACAGGGGGCCGGCCAGGCGGCCCGGCTCCAGGGCGAAGACCTTGTCCTCCAGCGCCTCGGGCATGTGCCCCCGCGAGAGCCAGGTGGGCTCGCCCTCGTCGGGCAGGGTCACGCCCAGCTCGGCGGCGGCCGCGGCCATGTCCTCGCCCTGGCCCAGGCGCTGCAACAGCTTGCGGGCGGTCTCCTTGTCCGGGACCATGGCGTGCTGGGCCAGCACCTGCTCGGGCCGGGAGAACTCCTCGGCGTGGTCCTGGTAGTAGGTGCGCACCTCGTCGGGCGTCACCTGGACCTGGCTGGCCAGGAGCAGGTCCAGGGTTTTCTGCATCAACAGCTCCTGGGACAGCACCCGCCGCCACTCGTCATAGTCGATGCCCTGGGCGATCAGGGTCAGTTCGAAGGCCTCCTCGCTCAGGCCCCGGCGCAGGGAGGCCTCCTCCCGGTCCAGCTCCTCGCGCTCCAGGCGGATGCCCTTGGCCTCGGCCTGGGCCAGGACCAGGCGGCGGCGGACCAGGGTCTCCAGCACCGCCTGGCGCAGGTCCGGCGACAGGGCCTGGGGATCCTTGCCCAGGCCCATGAAGGCGGTCTGGGCCAGGAAGTCCTCCACCAGCAGGGCCTGGCCGTCCACGTTGGCCACCTCGCTGGGGGCGGGCGGCTTTTGGCAGCTCACCACCAGGACCAGGCCCAAAGTCACCAGCCCCCAGGCCAGCAGGCGGACCAGGGGGCGCAAGCGGGGCGACATGTCTAATTCTCGCAACATAACAAAGCAGTTAGTTACCATGGCCGCCGATGTATTGCAAGA
>CALERA010000070.1 GCA_937908275.1 uncultured Desulfarculaceae bacterium
CGAGATGTAGCCGTGACTGGAGTTCAGACGTGTGCTCTTCCGATCTTCTTCATGGTGGCCAGGGCCTGGCCCCAGAGCAGGCTGGTCTCCTTGGCCAGGGCCAGGACCTCGGCGAAGCGGTCGTTGCTGAATTTCCTGCCCGAGACCCGCTCCAGGACCGGGATCATCTCCTTGAGCTGGGCCACCATGTAGTCGATGTCCAACTGGGTGATGTCGCGGAAGTTGTAGGGCGCGTCGAACAGGATCAGGGGGATGTTCCAGTAGTGGGCCAGGCACTTGTACCAGTACATCACGGTCTGGCAGATGTTGTTGCTGGCGAACATCAGGTCGGGCCGGGGCAGTTTGCCGGCCGGGGTCTTGCCGGTGAAGTGATGGCCCAGGTCGATGCGGGCGTAGGAGCAGAGGTCCTGGTGGTAGCCGTGCTCCTCGGCCGCCTGGCACAGGGCCGGCCCCATGCGCGAGGCCCCGCAGAGCGCGCCGTGGTTCTCGGGGTAGACGGTGTAGAAGCCGAAGACCCGCAGCAGCTCCACCGGCGCGCCGCTGGTGACCCAGGCCACCGGGCGCGCGCCCTTGGCGTAGCGCGCCAGGAGATAGTGCCGGGTCATGATCTCCTTGAGGCGCACGGCGCTCTGGAGCGGCGGGCCGAAGTGCTCCGGCGGGGTCTTGGCCGGCTTGCGCTTCTTGCCGGCCTGGCCCAGGGCCATCAGGGCCGGCGCGCCCAGGTCCTTCATGACTTGAAACTTGGCCTTGGATATCACCGACATATCTGGCTCCTGCCTGGTGCGCGCCGGGCTTTGCCCATCGCGCCATAAGTCCTTGGGAGGGGCGCGGGGGAGCTATTTCTCCGGCAAGGGCTCCCCCGGCTTTTGCCTGCTTACCCCAGCATCTCCACGAAGGCCTCGACCCGGGTGGCGATCTGGCCGGAGAGGCCCTGGTTGATCTCGCAGTCGATGGTCAGGGTGGGCAGGCCAAGCTTCTTGAGCTCCTCGCCCAGGATGGGCAGGTCGAAGAGCTCGGGCTCGCAGAACTTGACCAGGAAGAAGACCACCCCCTGGGCCCGGGACTGCTGGGCCAGCTTCTGCAGCCAGGCCAGGCGGTCGGCCAGGGCCGAGTCCTTGGTGGAGCAGGGCGGCAGGCAGAAGTACTGCTCGGTCAGGGCCTCCAGGGGATCGGCGGCGGCGCTGGGGCTGAAAAGGCTGCGCCGGGAGCCGATGATCAGGTCGTCGGCGGCCACCACCGCGCCCAGCTCGTCCAGCAGCGCCATGATCTCCGGGGGGTTGGGCAAAACGCCCGAGAGCAGCAGCCGGGGGCCGGCCGGGCCTTGGCCCTGGGCCCCGGCCAGGAAGCCCTCCAGGTAGGGGATCAGGTCGTCGGGGTGGGTCCACTCGCCCCGGCGCAGGGCCTGATAGAGCTGGGCGTTGGAGCAGGTCAGGGCGTTGGCCGCCCGCAGGTCGTAGATCTGGCGGGTGAGCCCGGCGATGGTCTGGCCCTGGATCACCCGGCGCTGGAGTTGGGCCGGGTCCAGGGGGCCGGCCAGGGGCTCCAGCTCCTGGGCCAGGGCCTGGAGCTGGCCCCGGTAGTAGGACCGGGCCGGCGCGCCGTAAGGGGCCTTGGGGTGATAGAAGAAGTAGCAGGGCTTGTCCTGGCCGATGTAGTCGTTGACCACCGAGGCCAGGTTCTGGATGGAATCGCAGGTGTGGGGGAAAAGGAAGGCGTCGCAGTCGTCGGCCCCGCCCTGGAGCAGCAATTCCAGGCCCTGACGGACGATGGAGCAGATGTAGGGCTGGAGATGGCCGGCGGCCCGGCCGGGCTCGGCCGGCGGGTCCCAGATTTCCACCGGCAGGATGTTCAGGGCCCAGAGCAGCTCGCGGGGGTATTGGGCGGGGAAAACGCCCATGACCTTGCGGCCCTGGTCCTTCTGCGCGCGCAGGTATGCCTTGCGGTTCACGAAGATAGGCTCCCGAGGGTGGTGACGGGGCGGAGCGTGCGGGTGGCTGGAGTATATCAAGGCCGATGGCGGGCTGTCCAGGCGGGGCGCAGGGAAACACGGCGCCGCTGCAATACCCACCGATTCATGCCATAATTAAGAGCCGGCCATTTCCATCCCCGCAGCAACCCAACCCGGCCGGCAGGGAGGCCTTGCCTTGGCTACCAGCAGCTATTGGCCGGACGACTACCTGGCCAAGCAGAAGACCCCTGCCCAGGCCATGGCCCTTCTGCGGCGCGGCCAGCGGGTGTTCATCGGCAGCGCCTGCGGCGAGCCCCAGGCCCTGGTGCGGGAGCTGGCCCAGCAATCCTGCAATTACACCGACATCGAGGTGGTCAGGCTGATGAGCCTGGAGACGATCCCCCTGCAGGTGATCGCCAACCAGAGCGCCTGCCAGACCATGAACGTGCGCTCGTTCTACCTGGGCTCGGCCAAGCCCCGGCAGTTGGCCGTCAACCGCCGCTTCCTGACCCCCATCAACCTCTCCGCGGTGCCCAAGCTCTTCAAAACCCGGCAGATGCCCCTGCACGCGGCCCTGATCCAGGTCTCGCCGCCGGACGATTTCGGCTGGATGAGCCTGGGGGTCAGCGTGGACGTGACCCTTTCCGCGGCCCAGAGCGCGGACATCGTCATCGCCCAGGTCAACCCCCGCATGCCCCGGGTGCTGGGGCGCAGCTTCATCCACGTCAACGACGTGGACGTGATCGTGGAGCACGAGGAGGAGCTGTTGACCGTGGGCATGGCCCCGGAGACCGAAAGCGCCCAGATGATCGCCCGGCACGTGGCCAAGCTGATCGACGACGGGTCCACCCTGCAGATGAGCCTGGGCGCCACCCCCCAGGCCATCCTCACCGCCTTGTCGGAGAAGAACGACCTGGGCATCCACACCCAGTTCCTCTCCGACGGCATCATGAACCTGATCGCCAAGGGGGTGGTGACCAACCGCAAGAAGGGCTTCATCGAGAACAAGACCGTGGCCAGCGGGGCCATCGGCAGCGCCAACCTCTACGAGTTCGTCAACGACAACCCGGGCATCGAGTTCCATCCCAGCGAGTTCGTCAACGATCCCTTCGCCATCGCCCGCAACCACCGCATGGTGGCCCTGAACGTGGCCATGGCCATGGACCTGACTGGCCAGGTGGCCTGCGACGCCATGCCCTACAACCTCTACACCGGGGTCAGCGGGGTGATGGACTTCGTGCGGGGCTCCATGGCCAGCCGGGCGGGCAAGAACATCCTGATGCTGCCCTCCACCACCATGGACGGCAAGTCCAGCCGGATCATCCTGTCCCTGGACAACATGGCGGTGGTGGTGCCGCGCGGCGACGTGCAGTACGTGGTGACCGAATACGGCCTGGTGAACCTGTTCGGCAAGAGCCTGCAGGAGCGGGCCATGGCCCTGATCTCCATCGCCCACCCGGACTTCCGGGACGAGCTCTTTGACCAGGCCAAGACCGCCGGCCTGCTGGGGCCGGAGCGGGCGGTCTTCCAGGCCCTGCACGGGGTCTATCCCCTGAAGCTGGAGGAGGTGCGCGAGGTCCATGGCCAGCAGGTGTTGCTGCGCCCGGCCAAGCCCACCGACGAGCGCCTGATCCAGGAGCACTTCTACAACCTGGACCGCAAGGACGTGGTCAGCCGCTTCTTCCACGAGAAGACCAGCTTCGTGCGCACCGACGTGGCGAGCGTCTTCCAGGTGGACTATGTCAAGGACCTGACCATCCTGGCGGTGGCCGGCGAGACGGGCTACGAAAAGATCATCGCGGTGGGCAGCTATCTGCTGGACGAGGCCAAGAACCTGGCCGAGGTGGCCTTCAGCGTGGCCAGCGAATGGCAGGGTCGGGGGCTGTCCAGCATCATCATCAACAAGTTGAGCCAGGCCGCGCGCGAGAACGGCATTTTGGGCCTGGTGGCCTACACCGTGCCGCAAAACCAGAACATGATCAAGCTGTTCAACCGCCTGCCCTACCGGGTGCGAACCCAGTTCGACGGCGACATGATGGTGCTGACGGCGCGCTTCGACGAACCCCTGGAGCCGGTGCGCGCCATCGCGGGCTGATCTTCTCCCCCAGCCAAGGGTCCGCTCTCAACCCGGCGCAAGCCTTCTAGAACCACCCCCTGGCCAAAGCCGCCAAGCGGCTTTGGCCGGTTTTTTTGGGGAGGGGGTGTGGGGGAACCCCTTTTTGCACCGCAAAAAGGGGTTCCCCCACATTGCCTTATCCCCCAAAAAGCCGCCGCCCCGGGAGCGGGGCGGCGGCGGGGAGCCTTGGCGGGGGGCTGACGGTTAGGTCAGCTCCTTGTACTGCTTCACGGTGATGGCGGTCTTGTAGAGGATGGTGAGCACCAGGGCGCCGACCGCGTAGACGCCGAAGGTGATCATCAGCTCCAGGCCGGTGGGGGCGTACTCGGTGATCTCGTGCAGGGGGTTGGGCACGAAGCCGCCGGAGATCATGCCGATGCCCTTGTCGATCCAGGTGCAGATGAAGACCAGGATGACGGCGGGCAGCAGGATCTTGTGGTTTTGCCGCCACTTGGGGACGATCAAGAGCGCGATGGAGGTGAAGCCGCAGGTCAGGGCCAGCCACATCAGGGGCATGACGTTGCTGGGATGGCCGTGCAGGCCGAAGTAGAGGTACTGCAGGTGGCTCAGGTGGCCGGGGATGGCGCTGTAGGTCACCGTGAAGACCTCGAGGAAGAAGAAGAACAGGTGCAGGATGATGGCGTAGGTGATGATCTTGGCCAGGGACTCGATGGCCTCCTTGCCGGCGTCGAACTTGGTGAGCTTCTTGACCAGGAAGGCCAGCATGATCAGCACCGCGGGGCCGGCGGCGAAGGCCGAGGCCAGGAAGCGGGGGGCCATGATGGCGGTGAGCCAGAAGCCGCGGCCGGGCAGACCGGCGTAGAGGAAGGCCGTGACGGTGTGGATGCTGACCGCCCAGGGGATGGACAGGTAGATCAGCGGCTTGGTCCACTTGGGCGGGGGCAGCTCCTTGCGCTCGGCGCCCAGGGCGGCCCAACCCACGAAGAGGTTGATGAACAGGTAGCCGTTGAGCACCACCATGTCCCAGAACAGGATCGAGTTGGGGGTGGGGTGCAGCAGCACGTTCATCAGGCGCATGGGACGGCCGAGGTCGACCACGATGAAGAGCAAGCACATGGTCACCGCGCTGATGGCCAGGAACTCGCCCAGGATGGTGATGCGGCCGAAGGCCTTGTAGTGGTGCAGGTAATAGGGCAGGACCAGCATGACGGCCGAGGCGGCCACGCCGACCAGGAAGGTGAATTGAGCGATGTAGAAGCCCCAGGTCACGTCCCGGCTCATGCCGGTGATGGTCAGTCCTTCGTTGTACTGCACCAGGTAGGCGCCAAAGCCCGCCCCGATCACGACCAGAAGGAAGACAACCCAGGCCCAGTATCTCGGTTCCCCTTTTAATGCCTTCTCAAGCATGGTTACCTCATATCAAGTAGTAGACCTGGGGCGCGGTGCCCAGCTCGTTCTTGCGCCGGATGGCGTAACGGGTGCGCAGCGCCTGGCGCACCGGGCTGCCGGAGTCGGCCATGTCGCCAAAGAGCATGGCCCCGCCGGAGACCTCCACGCAGGCCGGCAGCTCGCCCTTGGCCAGCCGCTCGGTGCAGAAGGTGCACTTTTCCACCACGCCCTTGGTGCGGGTGGGATAGGTGGGGTTGGACTCCTTGCCTTCGGGGAAGAACTTGCGCGGGTCGGCGAAGTTGAAGCTGCGGGACCCGAAGGGGCAGGCGGCCATGCAGAAGCGGCAGCCGATGCAGCGGTGCATGTCCATCATGACGATGCCGTCCTGGCGGCGGAAGGTGGCCTTGGTGGGGCAGACCCGCACGCAGGGGGGATTGTCGCAATGGTTGCAGAGCACCAGGAAGGGCAGGTCATGGACCTCGTTGTCCATGTACTCCTGCTCCAGGTCCGGGAAGGCGTGGCCGAAGCTGGTCTCCCAGATCCACTTGATGTTCTGGTTGCCGGGGATGCTGGGGACGTTGTGGACCTCGTTGCAGGCCTTGATCACCGCGGCGCGGCTGTCGGCGGTGAACTTGCGCATGTCCAGGGCCATGCCCCAGCGCTTGGCGGTCAGCTCGCCGGGGTTGGGGATCTCCTTGCCCCGGGCCAGGTCGCCGGGATAGAGGGGGTTCTCCGGGGTCTTGGATTTCCACCACCCCTCGATGCCGCCCTCGGCCGCGTCGAGTTGGCCCGGCCAGAGGAGATCAACGGCCGTCTTGCCCCCCATCCCGATGGCGGCGGTCAGTCCGGCTATCCGCAGAAAGTCTCTCCGGTTGACGCCCATCATTTGCTCTCCTTCGGCGCAAGGTGGCAGTCCCAGCAATACGGCGCCACGCCCAGGTAGTTGTGGCACTGGTCGCAGAACTTGGCCTTGTCGGTGTGGCACTTCATGCACTCGTTCTGCAGGCTCATGTTATAGCGCTTGCCGTTGCTGGCCGTGTAGATGCGGTTGCCATCGCGCACCACCGAGTCGCGCCACTCGTCCAGGAGCTGCATGTGCGTGGAGCGCATGAACTCCTTGGAGGCCACGCACTCCTTCTGGTCCTTGGGCAGCTGCACCTCGGGCACCGGGCCGGCGTTGCCCTTGGCGTGCCAGAACGGGAAGGTGAAGATGGCCAGGAACACCAGGATCCCGAAGATGATCACCGGTTTGTCGTTCATTACTCCTCACCCTCCTCTCCGGCTTCCTCGTCGTC
>CALERA010000071.1 GCA_937908275.1 uncultured Desulfarculaceae bacterium
CCAGGAGGTTGGTCTGGAAGGCGATCTCGTCGATGGTCTTGATGATCTTGCCGGTTTCCTCGCTGGCCTGGGCCATTTCCTGGATGGAGCTGGTCAGCTCGTCCATGGCCTGGTTGGCCTTGCCCACCACATCGCTGGTGCCCTTGGCCAGGCTGTCGGCCTGGTCGGCGTTGTCGGCGTTGACCCGGGTCATGGAGGCCATCTCCTCCAGCGAGGAGCTGGTTTCCTCCAGGGCCGCCGCCTGCTCGGCCGCGCCCTCGGCCAGGGATTGGCTGCTGTTGGCCACCTGGCCCGAGGCCGAGGCCACCTGCTGGGCGCCCTCGCTCAGGCCGGTGATGACCCCGTGGATGGGGCGGGTGATGCTGCGGCTGATGAACAGGGCCAGGAGCACGCCCAGGACCAGGGCCAGGCCCAGGCCCACCAGCAGGATGTAGCTGGCGGCGGACAGCGCCGAGACGGTCTGGGCGGAGATTTCGCGCATGTCCTGCAGGCCGGCGATGGAGGCGCCCCGGGCCAGTTCGATGATGGCGTCGCCCAGGGAAGCCCGCTTTTCGGTCACCTGCTCGCGGCCGGTCCAGGTGGTCAGGTATTCCTGCATGGCCTTCTGATAGGCCGCGGCCGCGGCGCGGCTGTCCTGGAGCTGCTTCTGGTTGACCGCCTGCTTGGTCATGCTGGCCAGGGTGTTGATGCGTTTATCGATTTCGCTGAACTTGGCCAGGGTCTCGCTCAGCAGGCCAGGATTGTTGGTGGCCTGGGCCTTGAAATTGCCCACCCGCGCCGCGTTGCCCAGGTCGATCACCTCGTTGATCAGGGTGATCTTGCTCAGCCGCTCCTTGAGCCCGCTCATCTCGACCCCGAAGGTGACGTCCTTCTCCATGCCCTCGTATTGGGCGGCCAGGTAGGCGTCGCACTCCCTCAGATAGCGGGCGGCGGCCTCGTCCATCCTGGCCCGCAGGCCCTTCAGGGTCTCGTTGCTGGTCACCGTTTGCTGGGTCAGCTTCTCGTACTCGTCCAACTTGGCCCCGGCCTGGGTCACGCCATCGCCCAGCTTGACCAACTCGGGGAATTTCCGGGCCAACTCCTGACCCTTGCCCAGGTTCTCCTTCACCCCGGCCAGGTCTTTGTAGGCCAGGTCCAGGTGCTTCTTTTCCTCGCTCATGGCGTAGCCGCGCATGTTGAACATCATGCGCTGCACCCGGCGCTCCAACTGGGCCACGATGCCGACCTCGGCCACGTACTGCTGATCCAGGCGCTGGGCCTGGTCGCCCACGCGATTCATGTTGAAGACCGCTACACCTCCCAGAGCCAGGGCGATGGTGATCAGCAAGCCGAATCCCACCGCGATCTTGGCGCCCAATTTCAAGCTTTTCATGATTTCCGCTTCCCTCTCCATGGAACCCTTGGGTCAATTCAGGGATTGGAATTCGTCCTCGGACAGGACCTTGCCAATGTCCAGCAGGATCTTCACCCCGGCCTGGGTCTTGGCGATGGCCTTGATAAAGCGGGTGTCCAGGTCCACCCCGAAATTGGGCGCGTCCTCGGTGTCCTCCTCGCGCACGTTGGTCACCTCGTCCACATTGTCAACGATCAGCCCCATCAGGAACTGTTGCTCCCCGTTGCTGACCTCCACCACCACGATGCAGGTGCGCTCGTCATAATCCTTGGCCGGCACGCCGAATTTCATGCGCAGGTCGATGGTGGGGATGACCTTGCCCCGCAGGTTGATTACGCCCTTGATGAATTCTGGCGCGCGGGGGATGGGGGTGAAGGGCATCAGGCCGATGATTTCCTTGACGGTCAGGATGGGGATGCCGTAGCCCTCGTTGGCCAGTTTGAAGGTCAGGTACTTGCCTTCCCTCTCCCTATGGGCTCCCGCGCCGATCTCCATGCGCCCGTCTCCTTTCCTGTGGGTTGTTTTCGGCCATCCCGGTTGAATCTGGTTTTCCTCGGATCGGCGCCAGTCTCGCACGGCCTCAATCGGGGGCTCTCGACTAACGCTGGCGGCGTCGGCCATCCCGTTTGGGCTCCGGTGTGTGCGTGGCGGCCGGGTTCAGCGGCGAGCGTCCTCCCGGGCGGGGCCTGGTTTGGCGGCGTCGCCTCCGCCGAACGCGAGAAG
>CALERA010000072.1 GCA_937908275.1 uncultured Desulfarculaceae bacterium
GCGACTTCAGCTATCAGCAGGCCGGCGGCCCCAGCGAATCCCCGGACCTGCCCCTGCCCTGGCCCCCGGCCAATCTTTTGGCGGCGGTGGCCATCTTCCCCCGTTAAGGGCTGTCCAGGCCAACCCAATCGTCAGATCAGGAGATCGCATCCAGGCGCACCGCGCGCCTCGCGCCGCGCTTGTTGCTCAATGCGGGCAGCGCAGCGACGCGGCAATCTCTTTTCTTAAATCCGAGAGATTGCTTCGCTGCGCTCGCAATGACGGAAACATCTGACAACATCTCGTAATGCTTGAAGTTTTTGTAATTGCGAGGAGCCGTCAGGCGACGCGGCAATCTCTTCTCATAACTCCGGGAGATTGCTTCGCCGCGCCCGCAATTACTACCAAAAGAGCGCGCTGCCATTCTGGTGGATTCAAACGACCTTGGGCGCGCCCAGGGCGCGGGCGCTCACCGGCTTCGGCTGTGTCTTCGGGAGGCTCCCGCGCTCGGCGGTCCGCTGGCTGGCCCGGCAAGGGGAGGGCCGCCGGGGTCTGGAGGGTGACCCCGGCGGCCTGGGTGGGTGTTCCCTTTTCCCCGGGACCATGCAAGCCCGGGAACAGGGGTTGGGGTGGTGTCAAACCATCCGCGCCGTGCCGGCCGCGGGCAGCCGCCGGCCAGCGCGGAATGCCGAAACTGGTTCAGGCCCGCCTAGTCGGCCTGCCGACGCAGGAAGGTCGGCACGTCCAGGTCGGCCAGGTTGCCCCCGCGATTGCCCGGCACCGCGGCCACCGGCCGGCTGGTGGGGGTGGAGCGCACGAAGCGGGGCAGGTCGATGTGGTCGATGGCGGCCGGGTCGATGCGCTCACGGTCTCCCCCCCCGGCCACCGCCACCTTAGGGCGGGCCACCTCCTGCGGCTGGTGCTTGCCGCCGATGCCGGTGGCGATGACGGTGACCCGCATCTCGTCGCCCAGGCTGTCGTCGATGACGGTGCCCCAAATGATGTTGCAGTCGTCGTGGGCCGATTCCTGGATGAAGGTGCTGGCCTCGCTGATCTCGTCGATGGTCACCTCGCTGCTGGCGGTGATGTTGATCAACAGGCCCCGGGCCCCGTCGATGCTGATGTCCTCCAGCAGGTCGTTGTGGATGGCCCGCTTGGCCGCCTCCTGGGCCCGGCTGTCGCCGCTGGCCTGGCCGGTGCCCATCAGGGCCACGCCCATCTCGCTCATCACCGTGCGCACGTCGGCGAAGTCCAGGTTGACCAGGCCGGGGGTGACGATCAGGTCGCTGATGCCGCGCACCGCGTAGAGCAGCACCTCGTCGGCCTTGCGGAACATGTCCAGGAACCGGCCGTGCTTGGGGGCCACCGAGCGCAGACGGGTGTTGGGGATCACGATCAGGGTGTCCACCACCTTCTTCAGCTCGTTGACGCCCTCCTCGGCCTGCAACATGCGACGCTTGCCCTCGAACTCGAAGGGCTTGGTCACCACGGCCACGGTCAGGGCCCCCAGCTCCTTGGCCACCTCGGCGATGACCGGCGCGCCGCCGGTGCCGGTGCCGCCGCCCAGGCCGGCGGTGACAAAGACCATGTCGCTGCCGTTCAGCAGCTCCTTGATCTTCTCCCGGTCCTCCAGGGCGGCCTGGCGGCCCACCTCGGGATCGGCCCCGGCGCCCAGGCCCCGGGTCAGGTTGCGGCCCAGTTGCAGCTGCACCCGGGCCTTGCTGCGCTCCAGGGCCTGCACGTCGGTGTTGGCGCAGATGAACTCCACCCCGCGCAACCCGGCCTCGATCATGTTGTTCAGGGCGTTGTTGCCGCCGCCGCCGACGCCGACCACCCGCAGCTTGGCCCCGACATCCAGGTTGTCCATCATTTCAATCTCAAAAGACATGGCTCCCTCCAAGAACTCTGCATGGCTTGCCGAATGCTGAATCTGCGCCCCGGACCCGGCCTTGGCCGACACCCACGGCCGCGGGCCGTCCCAGACGCTTGCTCCCTATTTTTCTGGGCGGGGGATGGCCCCCGCTAAATCAGCTCCTTGAACCAGCGCCGCATGCGCGCCGCCACCCGGTTGAAGATGTTGGCGTCGCGGATGCGGAACTTGCGCCGCTCGCGGTTGCGGACGCCGTAGAGGATCAGGCCCACCGCGGTGGCGTACATGGGGTTGCTGACCACCTCGCCCAGGCCGCCCACCCCGGCCGGATAGCCCAGGCGGGCCGGCATGTTGAAGACCTGCTCGGCCAGGTCGGTCAGGCCCTCCAGCAGCGACGACCCCCCGGTGAGCACCACCCCGCTGACCACCTCGCCGGCGAACCCGCTCTGCAACAGGTCGGATTGCAGCAGGGTCAGGAGCTCCTCCACCCGGGGCTCCAGGATGCTGGCCACCACCTGGCGCTTGACCCGCCGGGGCTCGCGGCCACCCACGCTCTCCACCGGCACCACCTCGTCCTTGCCCACCCGCGAGGTCAGGCAGCAGCCGTAGCGGCGCTTGATGGCCTCGGCCGCGCTCAGGGGGGTGCGCAGGCCCACGGCCAGGTCGGTGTCCAGGTTGGTGCCGCCCAGGGCCAGGCCGGCGGTGTGGCGGATGGACTCCTGGCTGAAGACCGCCAGGTCGGTGGTGCCGCCGCCGAAATCGATCAGGGCGGTGCCCAGGTTCTTTTCCTCCGGGCTCAACACCGCCTCGGCGCTGGCCAGGGACTGCAACACGATGTCGCTGACATCCAGGCCGGCCTGGTTGCAGCACTTGATCAGGTTGTGGGCCGAGGCCACCGCGCCGGTGACGATGTGCACCTTGGCCTCCAGGCGCACCCCGCTCATGCCCACCGGGTCCTGGATGCCGCCCTGGCCGTCCAGGATGTACTCCTGGGGCAGGATGTGCAGCACCTCGCGGTCGGTGGGGATGGCCACCGCCCGGGCCGCCTCCACCACCAGGTCCTTGTCCCGGGCGCTGACCTCCTGGCCCCGGATGGCGATGACGCCCTGGCTGTTGAAGCCCTTGATGTGGCCCCCGGCGATGCCGGTGATCACGCTGGTGATCTCCGAGCCGCTCATCAGCTCGGCCTCGGCCACCGCCTTTTTGATGCTGGCCACCGTGGTCTCGATGTTGACCACCACGCCCTTGCGCAGACCCTCGGAGGGATGAGTGCCCAGACCGATGATGTCCACCCCCTGACCCGTGACCTCGCCCACCACCGCGCAGATCTTGGTGGTGCCGATGTCCAGGCCAGTGATGATCTCGCCCCTGGTCATGCCGCCTCCTTGCCCAGCCGCACCACCACCCGGCGCTCCTCGCCCAGGTCGATGGACAGCGCCCGCTTCAGCTCGCCCCGGCGGTTGAGGTCCGCCACCACCGGCCCCAGACGGCGCAGGCGGGTGGCGAAGTCGCTGGACCCCAGGCGCACGGTGGGGGTCAGGTCGCTCTGCACCAGGCTCAGGCCCCAGACCCGGTCCACGTGGATCTCCGACAGCCGCCCCCCGGCCGCCACCACCTCCTGGGGCAGGTTGGCCAACAGGTCCTTGACCCCGGCCAGGAGGGAGCGCATCTCGTCGTCGGGCTGCAACAGGTCGGCCTTGACCAGGCCCGAGAGCACTGGCAGGTCCAGGGTGGCGTCGGGGTTCACCGGGGTGAAGGGCTTCAGGTCCGGGTCCAGGTAATACAGCTCGCCCTCCACCAGGGCCAGGATCGCCGGCCGGCGCTCCTTGACCGCGATGCGCACCCCATGGGGCCAGACCCGCTCCAGGCTGGCCGACTCCACCCAGGGCACCGCCTCCACCTTGGCCCGCACCCGGGCCACCGGCAGGCTCAGCAGGCTGGTGCGCGAGCCGATGCCGGCCGCGCGCAGGATCTCCAGGCGGCTCAGGTTGTCGGTGCCCAGCACCTCGGCCTGGCGGACCACGAAGACCCCGCCCTGGGCCAGGGCCACGTAGCCCCCCACCAGGACCAGGCCCGAACCCAACATGAAAACGGCCAGGGCCAGGACGCGGCCCATGAAGCCCAGGCCATGGCCCAGGCCCCGGCGCACCAGCTCCCGCCGGCGCTCGATCTCCTGGGGCCGGGTGGCCACCCGCTGGCGGGTCAGGCGCGCGCCCAGGTCGCGGCCCACCCCCAACCGGCCCTTGGTCCGGAAGATGTCCTGGCGGGTGCGCCTAAACATCGCCCAGCACCTCCACCTCCGGCTCCAGGTCCACCCCGCTCACCTGGCGCACCTGGCGGCGCACCCGCTCCATCAGGGCCAACACCTGGGCGGCCGTGGCCCCGTCGGCGTTCTCGATGAAGTTGGCGTGGCGGCTGCTGACCACCGCGCCGCCCTCGCGCCAGCCCTTGCAACCGGCGGCCTCGATCAAGCGCCCGGCGTAGTCGCCGGCCGGGTTGCGGAACACGCAGCCGGCGGTGGCCGCGCCCAGGGGCTGGCTGGCGGTCCGCCGCGCCAACACCGCCCGGGTGCGCTCCGCCACGGCCTGGGGCTGGTCGGGCGTGAGTTTCAGGCGCGCGCCCAGCACCAGCGAGCCCCGGGGCAGGCCGCCCCGGCGATAGCCGGGCTTGAGGTCCCGGGGACCGGCCAGGAACTGCCCGCCATTGGCCAGGAGAAGCTCCACCTCGGCCAGGATCGCGGAGATGCTGCCCCCGGCCGCGCCGGCGTTCATGGCGATGGCCCCGCCCAGGCTGGCGGGAATGCCCGCCGCCCACTCCAGGCCGGCCAGGCCCTTGCGGGCGGCCAGCTTGACCAGGGCCGGCAGATGGGCCCCGCCCCCGGCCTGGAGGCCGTCGTCCAACACCTTGATCCTGGCCAGGTCGCCCTTGAGCAACAGCAGCACCCCGGCGAAACCGGCGTCGGACACCAGCAGGTTGGAGCCCCGGCCCAGCACCCGGCAGGCCACCCCGTGACGGGCCGCCTCCCGCCGCACCCAGGCCGTCTCGGCCGCGCTGTCCACCCGGCACAGGCACCAGGCCGGGCCGCCCACCCCCCAGGTGGTGCGCGGGGCCAAGGGGGCCGCGAACCGGGCGCGCTCGCCCAGGTATTGGCGCAGGGCGCTCATCAGTTCAGCGCTCACCTTCCGGCTCCCGGGTCACCAGCGCCTCGCCCAGGCGCCAGACATCGCCGGCCCCCATGGTGAAGAGCACGTCATCAGGGGAAAGCATCCCGGCCAGGCGCTCCTTCACCGCCGCCGCGCTGCCCAGGTACTCCACCCGGCGGTGGCCATGGGCGCGGATGGCCTCGGCCAGGCGCTCGGCGGTCACCTGGGGATCGGGCTGCTCCCCGGCGGCGTAGATGTCCAGCACCAGGAGTTCGTCGGCCCCGTAGAAGGCGGTGGTGAAGTCCTCGAACAGGTCCTTGGTCCGGGTGTGGCGGTGGGGCTGGAAGGCCACCACCAGCCGGTTCTGGGGGAAGGCCGCCCGGGCCGCCTCCAGGGTGGCCTTGATCTCGGTGGGGTGGTGGGCGTAGTCGTCCATCACCCGGGCGCCGGAGGCGGCGCGGCCCTTGGCCTCGAAGCGGCGCTTGACCCCGCCAAAGCCGGCGCAGGCGTCCAGGGCGGTTTGCAGGTCCACCCCCACCTCCACCGCCGCGGCGATGGCCCCCAGGGCGTTCTGCACGTAATGCCGGCCCGGCAGGGGCAGGCGCACCCGGCCCTTGAGCTCCCCGCGCAGGTAGAAGTCGAAGCTGGACTCCAGGCCCTGGTGGCTGATCTCCCGGGCCTGGTAGTCGGCCTGGGCGGTGATGCCATAGGTGATGGCCCGCTTGCGCAGGCGGGGGATCAGCCCGGTCAGGCGGGCGTCGTCCAGGCAGACCACCGCCGCGCCGTAGAAGGGCACCTTGTTCATGAAGCGCACGAAGGCCTCGTCCAGGGCCTCGTCGCTGCCGTAGAAATCCATGTGCTCGCGGTCGACGTTGGTGACCACCACCACCACCGGCGAGAGGATGTTGAACGAGCCGTCGCTCTCGTCGGCCTCGGCCACCAGGAAGTCGCCCTTGCCCAGCCAGGCGTTGCTGCCCAGGGCGCCCAGGCGACCGCCCACCACCACCGTGGGGTCCAGGCCGCCGGCGGCCAGCAGGTGGGCCAGCATGCTGGTGGTGCTGGTCTTGCCATGGGCCCCGGCCACGGCCAGGCCGTACTTCAGGCGCATCAGCTCGGCCAGCATCTCGGCCCGGGGGATCACCGGGATCAGGGCCTCGCGGGCGGCCACCACCTCGGGGTTGTCCTCCTTGACCGCGCTGCTGATCACCACCACGTCCGCGCCGGCCACCTGCCCGCCCCGGTGGCCCTCGTGCACCGTGGCCCCCATGCCGGCCAGGCGGCGGGTGGCTTCGCTGGCCTTGAGGTCGCTGCCGCTGACCTGGTGGCCCAGGTTGACCAGAAGCTCGGCGATGCCGCTCATGCCGATGCCGCCGATGCCCACGAAATGGATGTGGCGATGCTTCTGGTACATCAGGCCGCCTCTTTCATCAGGTCCAGGCAGGACTGGGCGATGTCCAGGGCCGCCTCGGGCCGGCCCAGGGCCAGGGAGCGGGCCTCCATCTCGGCCCGGCGCTCGGGGTCGTCCATCAGCCCGGCGATGAGCCCGGCCACCTTCTCGCCGCTCAGCTCGTGGTCGGCCAGCAACAGGGCCGCGCCGGCCTTTTCCAGGGAGCGGGCGGTCAGGGTCTGGTGGTCGCCGGCGGCGTGGGGATAGGGCACGCAGACCGCCGCCCGCCCGATGGCGGTCAGCTCGGTCAGGGTCCCGGCCCCGGCCCGGCAGATCACCAGATGAGCCAGGGCGTAGAGCCGGCCCATCTCGCCAAAGAAGGCCTCCACCTCGGCCGCAAAGCCCTGGGTGGCGTAGGCCGCCTTCACCGCCGCCAGATCGGCCGCGCCGGTCTGGTGTACGAAGCGCAGGCGCGCGCGGCGCTCGGCCAAGAGCGGCAGGGCCGCCAGCAGGGCCTGGTTGAGGCTGTGGGCCCCCTGGGAGCCGCCCAGGACCAGCACCCGGAACTCGTGCTCCGGGTCGGGGCGCTGGTCGACGCAGGCCCGGGCCAGGTCCAGCAGGTCCGGCCGCACCGGATTGCCGGCCAGTTGCGCCCGGCCGGCCGGGAAATAACCCATGGCCTCGGGGAAGCTGACAAAGCACTTGCGGGCCAGGCGGGAGAGCACCCGGTTGGTCAGCCCGGGCAGGGCGTTCTGCTCCTGCACCGCCAGGGGCGCGCCCATCAGCCAGGCCATCAGGCCCAGGGGGAAGGCGGCGTAGCCGCCCACGGCCAGGACCAGGGCCGGCCGCTTCTGGCGGATGATGCGCGCCGCGGCCAGGCAGGCCGTGGGCAGGGCGATCAGCGCCTTGGCCCGCTCCAGCAACCCCCGGCCGCGCAGGGCCCGGGCCGGGATGGGCAACAGCTCGAAGCCGGCCCGGGCCAGGGTCTCGCTCTCCAGGGCCTTGCCGGTGTTGACAAAGGCCAGGCCCAGGTCCGGCCGCAGGCCCTTCAGGGCCTGGGCCACGGCCAGCCCGGGGAAGAGGTGCCCCCCGGTGCCGCCGCCGGCGATGAGCACCGTCGCGCTCATGCCCGCCTCCCGGAGCCGGCCGCCACCGACAACAGCACCCCCACGCAGGAGAGGTTGACCATCAGGGCCGAACCGCCATAGCTGATGAAGGGCAGGGTCAGGCCCTTGGTGGGCAGCAGGCCCAGCACCACCCCGGCGTTGACAAAGGCCTGGAGGCCGATGATCAGGGTGCAGCCCAGGGCCAGGAGCGAGCCGAAGCGGTCGCGGGCCAGCATCGCCACCCGGATGCCCCGCCAGACCAGGAGCATGAACAGACCCAGCACCGCCAGGATGCCCCACAGGCCCAGCTCCTCGCCCAGCACCGATAGGATGAAATCGGTGTGGGGCTCGGGCAAGTAGAAGAGCTTCTGCATCGAGCCGCCCAGGCCCACCCCGGTCAGGCCGCCGGAGCCCAGGGCCAGGAAGCTGTGGATGATCTGGAAGCCGCTGTCGGCCGGGTCGGCCCAGGGGTCCAGGAAGGCCAGGAAGCGCTCGCGGCGGTAGCTGACCCGGAAGACCAGCAGGTAGAGCACCGGCAGGGACATCAGCACCAGGGAGACCAGGTAGCTGACCCGGGTGCCGGCCACGAAGAGCATGATCATGGTCAGGACCATCAGGGTCAGGCTCATACCCAGGTCGGGCTCGGCCAGGACCGGCAGCACCAGGCACAGGGCCAGGCCCAGGCAGGGCAGGAAGACCTGCAAGAGACTCTTGGCCTCCACCTGGCGCTTGGCCAGGAAATCGGCCAGGAACAGCACCAGGGCCAGTTTGGCCAGCTCGGCCGGTTGCAGGGAGACGAAGCCCAGGCGCAGCCAGCGCGCCGCCCCCCCGGCGCGGTGACCCACCCCGGGGATCAGCACCAGCACCAGGGCCACGAAGACCGCGATGACCAGGGGCCAGGCGTAATGGCGCAGGCTGTCCACGTCGCGGGTGGCCAGGAAGACCATCAGGATCAGGCCGGCGGTCAGGTGAACGGCCTGGTGTTTCACGAAATAGGCCGCGTCCAGGTAGCGCTTCTCGGCGATGGCGCTGCTGCTGGAGAAGACCATCACCAGGCCGATGCCCACCAGGGTCAGGGCGGCCAGGAGCAGCCAGGGGTCGCCCAGGCGCGAGGTGTAGGCCGCGCCGCTTTCCGGGGCCGCGTAGCGGTATGCCGGGGCCATCTCAGCCACGGGCCGCCTCCGCGCGCACCAGGGTCTGGAAGTGCTCGCCCCGCTGGGCGTAGCCGCTGTAGGCGTCGAAGCTGGCGCAGCCCGGGGAGAGCAGCACCACCTGGCCCGGCGCGGCCAATTCCCGGGCCCGGGAGACCCCGGCGGCCAGGTCGGCCACGATCTCGGCCGCCGCCAGGCCCCGCACCTGGTCATGGATGGCCGGGCCGGCCTCGCCGAAGCACAGCACCCGCGCGACCTTGCCGTTCATCTGGGGAGCCAGGTCGGCGAAGCGCCCGTCCTTGTCCCGCCCGCCCAACAGCAGCAGCACCGGCCGCTCGATGGCGGTCAGGGCCGCCTGCACCGCGCCCACGTTGGTGCCCTTGCTGTCGTCGTAGTAGTCCACGCCGTCGATGCTGGCCACGTATTCCAGGCGGTGGCCCAGGCCCCGGAACTGGTCGATCACCTTCTGGGTGACGGCCGGGTCCACCCCGCAGGCCTTGGCCACCAGGCCGGCGGCCAGGAGGTTCAGGCGGTTGAAGCCCCCCACCAGGCGGCTGTTGGCGGCGCTGAGACGCAGCGGCGCGTCGTCGCCGGTGTCGCAGACCAGGTCGTCGCCCTCCAGCCAGCCCCCGGGATGGGGATGGCGCTGGGAGGCGTAGACCCAGATCCGGGCCGGGGCCAGGGTGAAGCGCCGGCGCACCTGGGGGTCCTCGAAGCAAAGCAGGGCCAGGTCATCGTGGCGCTGATTGGCGAAGAGCCGGAACTTGCTGGCCGCGTAGTCGTCGAAGCCGGCGTAGCGGTCCATGTGGTCCGGGGTGATGTTCAGGATCACCCCCACCCGGGGCCGCAGTTGGGCCATGGTGTCGGTCTGGAAGCTGCTGACCTCCAGCACCGCCCAGTCGATCTCCTGGCGGCCGGCCACCAGCTCGCAGAGCGGGGTGCCCAGGTTGCCG
The DNA here is from genome assembly GCA_937908275.1 of uncultured Desulfarculaceae bacterium. Lineage (GTDB taxonomy): Bacteria > Desulfobacterota > Desulfarculia > Desulfarculales > Desulfarculaceae > JACRDC01. The sequence goes on from CALERA010000072.1 coordinate 9,590, forward strand.
CCGGCAAAGACCCGCTGGCCGGCCGCGGTCAGGATCTCGGCCACCAGGGTGGTGACGGTGGTCTTGCCGTTGCTGCCGGTGATCATCACCGCCGGGGCCTTGAGGAAGCGGCAGCCCAGCTCCAACTCGCCGATGACCTCCGCGCCCCGGGCCGCCGCGCCGGCGATCTCGGGCAGGCGATGGTCCACCCCCGGGGAGAGCACGATCAGCTCGGCCCAGGCGAAGTCCTCGGGCCGGTGGCCGCCCAGGCTCAGGCCCGCGCCCTGGTCGCGCAGCTCTTCGGCCCCGGCGATGGTGGGGGCCTGGTCGGTGGCCCGCAGCAGCGCGCCATGGTTCAGGCACAGCCGGCAGACCGCCCGCCCGCTCTTGCCCAGACCCACCACCAGGACTTTCTTATGGCGCAGGTTCACCGCGATCTACCTCAGCTTCAGGGTGGAGAAGGCCAGCAGCGCCAGGATCACCGCGATGATCCAGAAGCGCACGATGACCTTGGGCTCGGCCCAGCCCTTGAGCTCGAAATGGTGGTGCAGGGGGGCCATGCGGAAGATGCGCTTGCCGTGGGTCATCTTGAAGAAGCCCACCTGCATGATCACGCTCACCGCCTCCACCACGAAGATGCCGCCCACCAGGACCAGCAGGATCTCGTGCTTGGTGGCCAGGGCCACGCTGCCCAGGGCCCCGCCCAGGGCCAGGGAGCCGGTGTCGCCCATGAAGACCTGGGCGGGGTAGCTGTTGTACCAAAGGAAGCCCATCACCGCCCCGACCATGGCCCCGCAGAAGACCGCCAGCTCGCCCACCCCCACCACGTGGAAGATTTGCAGGTA
>CALERA010000073.1 GCA_937908275.1 uncultured Desulfarculaceae bacterium
TGGAGTTGCTGGGCCGGCGGGAGCTGGGCCGTCAGGCTCTCGCGCTCGCTGACGTCGCGCACCAGACCCTGCAACACGGGCCGGTCCTGATAAGTGGCCAGGGAGACGGTCACCGCCACCTGGAGGCGGCCGCCGTCCGGGAGGTGGGCGGCGTAGACCTCCGGCGGCAGCGGCGCTGGCCCCCGCCGCTCCATCTCGGCCTGGCGCTGGCGGGCCCGGGGGTGCTCCTCCGGGGCCAGGAGGTCCCAGATGCCCAGGGCCGGTCCGCCCTCCGCCGGCAGGCCCAGCCCGGCCCGCAGGCTGGGATTGAGGAACAGGAAGCGCCCGCGGTCCAGGTCGGCCAGGAAATAGCCGTCGGCGGCGGCCTCCACCAGGGAGCGATAGAGCGCCTGGTCCTGGCAGCAGGCTTGTTGGGCGGCCAGGCGGGGTCCGGCCGGACGCAGCAGCAGCAGCAGGCGATCGCGGCCCGCGATGCGCACCCGCCGCGCCCCCAGATCAATCAGGACCCGGGCGCCGTCGCCGCCGAGGCAGGGCAAGGCGGTGCGAAAAAAGCTCTGGTTTTCCGGCAGGCCGCGCAGGGATTCGCTGAGCCCGGACCGGACCTCGGGGGCGATGATCGTCTCCAGGCTGGCCCCCGCCAGGCCGGCGCGGGTCTGGCCCAACAGGTCCAGCAGGGCCTGGTTCAGGCTCACCACCACCAGGCTCTCGCCCTCGGCCTCCAGCAGGCCGTCGGACAGGCCCTCGCGCAGCCCCTCCAACTCCCGCCGGAAGTTATCGGCGGTTGGGTCAGGTCGTTGGGCTCGGTTATCGGCCACCGACTCCAGCCGCCGGCGCTGGCGGTGCAGCAGCCAAAGGGGCAGGCTGATAACCGCCGCCACCGAGCTGGCGATCAGGACGGGCAGGGTCCAGGCCATCTCAAGCCTTGCGTGGGAAAGAAGGATTCTTCACGGCACCGGGACAGTTAGGTCTACGGGTCGTTGGCGATGCCATCCTGCATCGTAACACAAACCGGCCGATTCATCACCCACCCAGCCACAAGGGTATCGTGCGCCAGAGGGAAACCCCCGTGGGCGAGACCCGGGCCTGCACCACCCAGGCCTCCACCCCGGCGGCCAGGGCCTGCTCCAGCTCCCGGGCGTAGGCCGGGTCGATGTCCCGGGCCGGAGTGAAGCGCTCGGCGTCCTGGCGCTGCACCAGGTAGACCATGGCCGCGGCCTGGCCCCGGGCGGTCAGGGCGCGCATCTCGCGCAGGTGCTTGGCCCCCCGTTCGGTCACCGCGTCCGGGAAGCGGGCCAGGTCCCCCTCCACCAGGGTGACGTTCTTCACCTCCACCCAGAGCGGCCCCCGCTCCCGCTCCACCAGCAGGTCCAGGCGGGTGCCGGGGGTGAGCGGCACTTCCGGCCGCACCGACCGGGCGTCGGCAAAGGGCGGCAAGGCCCGCTGGCGGGCGGCCTCGGCCACCAGTTTGTTGGGCAGGCCGGTGTTGATGCCCACCCAGGCCCCGCCGATCTGGATCATCTCCCAGGTGTAGGCGGTGCGGCGCTGGGGCTCGGGGTGGTGGCTGAGAAAGACCGGGGCGTGGTCGGCCAGACAGCCCAGCATGGAGCCGGAGTTGGGGCAATGGGCGGTCACCCGCTGACCGTCCGCCAGCTCCACCTCGGCCAGGAAGCGCTTGTAACGCCGCACCAGGCGGCCGGGAATCAGGGGCTCGGGATAGCGCCAGGTCACCGAGGCCAGGTTTGGCGCGCCCTTCACGCCAGGGCCTCGGCCAGCTCCCCGGGGTCGCTGACCGGCCGCTGGCAGGCGAAGTCCCGGCAGACGTAGGCCGCCGGCCGGCCCTCCACCGGCCCCATGCCGGTGGTGAAGGGGGCCAGTTCGCGGACCCGTTGGCCGGCCTCGCCCGGGGGCAGCCAGAGCAGGCAGCGCTGGGGGGCGAAGCCGCGCCGGGCCGCCGCGGCCAGGGCCTGGGCGGCGGGGTCGGCCGGATCGCCGGCGATGACCACCTCCTGGCCGGGGGAGAGGGCCAGGTCCAGGGCCACCAGCATCTGGGTGTGGGCCATGGGCTGGCTGGTGAGCCCCTCGCCGCAGGCCCGGAAGAGCTTGCCCGCCGCGCGCTCCAGTTCGCTGCGGCCGGTCAGCCGGGCCAGGCGCACCAGGTTCAGGGCCATCACCGAGTTGCCGCTGGGCAGGGCCCCGTCATAGAACTCCTTGTCCCGGATCAGCAGGCGCTCGCCGTCGTGGGGGCTGAAATAGTAGCCGCCGTGGAGTTGATCGGCGAAGAACTCGCCGGCCAGGTCGGTCAGGCGCAGGGCCTGGTCCAGCCACTGGGGGTCGCCGTCGGCCGCGTGCAGCTCCAGCAGCCCCCAGACCAAAAAGGCGTAGTCCTCCAGATAGCCGGGGCCGCTGGTCAGGCCCTCGCGCCAGCGGCGCAGGAGCCGGCCGCGCTCGTCGCTCAGCTCGGTGAGGATGAAGCGGGCGGCCTTGCGCGCGGCCGCCAGGTGGGCGGGCCGGCCCAGGGCCTGGTGGGCCTTGGCCAGGGCCGCGATCATCAGGCCGTTCCAGGCGGTGAGGACCTTGTCGTCCTTCAGGGGCCGGGGCCGCTGCTGGCGGGCCGCCAGGAGCAGACTCCGGGCCTGGGCCAGGTCGGCGCTGACCGCCGCCGGCTCCAGGCCCCGGGACCGGGCGTAGTCTTCCTCGGTCCGGGTGACGTGCGGCACGCTGCGGCCGTGCTCGAAGTTGCCCGGGCTGCCCACGTCGTAGTAGCGCCGGAACAGCTCGCCCAGCTCCGGCCCCAGGACCTCGTCCACCTCCTGGGGGTCCCAGACGTAGAACCGTCCCTCCTCGCCCTGGCTGTCGGCGTCCTCGGCCGAGAAAAACCCGCCCAGGGGATGGGTCAGGTCCCGCTGCACATAGGCGAAAATCTCCTCCACCACCTGGGCGAAGAAGGGGTCGCCGGTCAACTGGTGGGCCTCGGCGTAGGCCAGGGCCAGGAGGGCCTGGTCGTAGAGCATCTTCTCGAAGTGGGGCACCAGCCAGCGCTCGTCCACGCTGTAGCGGGCGAAGCCCAGGCCCAGGTGGTCGAAGATGCCGCCCCGGCGCATGGCGGTCAGGGTGGCGCGCACCATCTCCAGGGCCTTGGAGCGGGGCGCGCGCAAATGCCAGCGCAGCAGGAAGTTCAGGTGGTGCGGGGTGGGGAACTTGGGCGCGGAGCCGAAACCGCCCCGCTTGGGGTCGAAGGTCTTGGCCAGTTGCCAGTAGCCCTTTTCCAGGCTCTGGAGGTCGGGCTCGGCCCCGGCGGCCGGGGGCCGGGGTTGCAGGGCGCGCACCACCTCGGCCCCGGCCTCCATCAGCCGGGGGCGGTCCTCGCGCCACAGGCGGGCGATCTCGCTGATCAGTTGCAGGAACCCCGGCCGGCCGTACATCCCGGTGGGGGGGAAATAGGTGCCGGCGAAGAATGGCCGCCCCTCGGCGTCCATGAAGATGGTCAACGGCCAGCCGCCGGAGCCGGTCAGGGCCTGGCAGACGCTCATATAGATGCCGTCCACGTCCGGGCGCTCCTCGCGGTCCACCTTGATGGAGACGAAGTCCCGGTTCAGCGCCGCCGCCACCCCTTCGTCCTCGAACGACTCGTGGGCCATGACGTGGCACCAATGGCAGGTGGCGTAGCCGATGGACAGGAAGATGGGCTTGTCCTCCTCCCGCGCCCGGGCGAAGGCCTCCTCGCCCCAGGGGCGCCAGTCCACCGGGTTGTCGGCGTGCTGCAAGAGGTAGGGGCTGGCTTCCTGGGCCAGGCGATTGGGCATCTGCTTCCTCCCTTGGCAGGGGCGGGCGATGGAAGGCGCGGGGGAAGGCCTGGCGACCTTCCCCCCTCCGCGACTATCGGCGCTAACGCTCTTTTCGGGACGCGGGCAGGACGTCCCCAGGGCCTCAGTCCTCTTTTTCCACCACCTCGCCCTTGTGCTTGGTGCCGCACATGGGGCAGAGGATGTCGATCTCCTTCTCGTCGCCGATGAACTTCTCGCGCAGCTTCTCCGGGGCCATGAAGCTGATGTCGCCGCAGGCGCAGGCCGGGCACTCGGCCCGGACCTCGAAGCGTTTCTTCTTGGACATGACGGCATTCCTCCCGCTGGTCGATTGGCGGCCCGCCTCCCTGGCGAGCGTCCCATACTTTGATTATAGGCTCGCCAGCGGCCCGGGCAAGCCTCTTCCCCCGCCCGGCCCGGCTTGACCGCCGCTTCCGGCCAGGCGCATCCTTAAAGGTAGCGCGGCGCGCGCGAGCGCCATTCCCAGCCACCAGCGGAGGCGGTCATGAAACCCCTGACCATCCTGGCGGCCCTGGGCTTGGCCCTGGCGGCGGCTCCGGTTTTTGGGCAGATGCCCGGGGCCGACGCCCAGGCCCTCTGGAACCATGTCACCCAGCAAGCGCCCTACCAGCAGTGGGGCCAGTGGCCGGACTTCGCCGGGCTCCAGCCCACCCATTCCCCCCACGGTGATTTGGTGAAGGTCTACCTGAACTCCGTGACCCTGGCGGCCAAGACCACGCCCCTGCCGGGCGGGGCGCTGATCGTCAAGGAGGGCTACGACGCCGACCAAAGGCTGCTCAACATCACCGTGATGTACAAGCTGCCGGGCTTCAGCCCCGCCCATGGGGACTGGTTCTGGGCCCGCTACGGCCCCCAGGGCCAGGCCGGGCCTTCGGGCCAGCCCCGCGGCTGCCTGGGCTGCCATTCGGCCGGGGAGAGCAACGACTACGTGCTCTCCCATCGCTATCGTTAGTCAGGAGGCCGCCCCATGCTCTATCTCCACCCCCTGGGCCAGATCACGGCCACCCTGCTCTGTCTCTACGCCCTCTGGCTGGGCTGGGCCCGGGTGCGGACCCTGCACCTGGGGCGCAAGACCCGTTTCCCGCGCCAGCGCCACGCCTGGGTGGGCGGGCTGGGCCTGGGCCTGATGACCCTGGGGGTCTTCGGCGGCCTGTTCATGGCGCGCCTGTATTTCGGCGCCTGGCTGCGCACCGGCGAGCACGGGCTGGTGGGTCTGGCCATGCTGCCCTTCCTGGCCTTCGGCCTGGCCAGCGGCTGGGTGCTGTATCAGCGCCCCGCGCCGCGCAAGCGGCTGCCCCTGCTGCACGGGCCCAACAATCTCTGGGTGCTGGCCCTGGCCCTCTACCAGTTCTGGGAGGGCCGCGAGGTCATCGAGCACTTCCTGCGCGACCTGTGAATCGGGGGCCGCACCGGTCCCCGCGGGTCCACCACGCGGCCGGGACGAGAAATGATCAGGCCAGGCAAGGTCTTGACGGTGATTTTTTTGTGAAGAGCCGCCGGGAGGCGGCCGATAAGGCTTGCAGGGGAGCGGACTTTATCCAAGCCGTTATTTGTGGTAGGGTTTCGCCAGACGAGGAGAGACCAGTCCCATGAACCGCATCGACCAGTTGAAGCCGGGTCAGACCCCGCCCGGAGCCCCGACCCAGCCGGCGTCCCGGCCCCAGGGCGCGCCCTCGTTCCAGGAGCTGCTGGACCAGGCCAACCAGGCCGGGCAGACCAGCCAGAGCGGCGGGCTCGCCTCCGGCCTGGGCCTGGAGGGGCTGGCCGGGGTCCAGGCCGCCGACGCGGTCAACCCCCTGGCGGCCATCGCCGGAACCGAGGCCCTGGGTCCGGACGAGACCGAGGGCCTGCTGCGGGCCGAGCGGACCCTGGACCTGCTGGAGGCCTACCAGACCGGCCTGGCCGACGGCAAGAAGAGCCTCAAGGAGCTGTCGGGGCTGGTGAAGGCCCTGGACGAAGAGGTCGGGGAGCTCACCACGGCCCTGCAGCAGCTCCAGCCCGATTCCAAACTGCACGGCTTGATGAGCCAGGTGGCGGTGACCGCCATGGTGGAGAGCATCAAGTTCAACCGGGGCGACTACAACCCCTCCGCGCCCGAGGCCGGCGAGGAAGCCGAGGCCTGAGCCCCGGCCCGCGCCCGATCGCCCCGCCCCGGCCCCCTGGCCGGGGCGAGTTTTTGGGGGCTAGGGGGTGGTGTTGGTCTGGCCGGTCTGGCCCTGGCGCTGGTCCAGGATCACGCCCTTGAGCATCTCCATGCTCTTCTCTTCCTTCCAGCGCTCGCGCTGCTCGTGCTGGCGGTTTTTTTCCGGCACGTTCTGGCCCGCGCCGTAGGTCACCGCGTCGTCGGTCTCGCGCACCGGCCCGCCGCCCGCGCCGCCACCCTGGCGCTCCTGCTCCAGCATGCGCTGGATGGTGGCGTCGCTCACCCCGGCCTGCTTGAGCTTGAGCACCTCCTCGGCGGTCAGGGCCGCCGCCGGGGCCGCCAGGCCAATCGCCAGGACCAAGGCCAGGATCATCCGCCACATACGCGCCTCCCGCTCCCCGGCCCGGTTGACAGGCCGCGGACCCTTTTCTAGACTGTCATCTAATCGCAACGTTCCCGTCAGGCACTGGAGCCCCCCGCCGTGACCGCGCAGATGTCCACCGCCAATATTATAACCCTGTCCCGCCTGCCCTTGCTCCTGCTGTTGGTGGGGCTTTTGTACCTGCAATGGGCCCCGGCCGCCCTGGCCGACCTGGTGCTGTTGGCGGTGCTCTACCTGATGGACTGGTTCGACGGCTACTGGGCGCGGACCAAGAACCAGGTCACCGACCTGGGCAGCGTGCTGGACATCGCCATCGACCGGGTGGTGGAGAACGTGCTCTGGATCGTCTTCGCCCACCTGGGCAAGGTGCCGGTCTGGGTGCCGATCCTGTTCATCATCCGCTCCTTCGTGGTGGACGGCCTGCGCGGCTTCGCCCTGGCCCGGGGCTACAGCGCCTTTGGCATGATGCACTCGCCCTGGGGCCGCTTCCTGGTCTCGGGCCGCTTCATGCGCGGGCTCTACGGCCTGGCCAAGGGCCTGGCCTTTGGCGGCCTGACCCTGGAAATGGCCCTGGAGCTGGGCGGGGCCTGGCTGGGCCATCCGGGCTGGGTGCGGCCGGTCGCCACCTTCCTGGTCTATTTCTCGGTGCTGTTGTGCCTGGCCCGGGGGGTGCCGGTGCTGCTGGACATCCGCGCCATCCAGGGTCCGGCCCAGCCCACCCCGGACGGAGACGCCCCGCGATGACCGCGCCGGCCGCGGCCTTTTTCGACGTGGACCGGACCCTGGTGGGGCCGGAGTCCATGGAAAAGCTCTTCGCCCGCTTCCTGATCCGCAAGGGCTTCCTGGGACCCGGGGACCTGGGGCGTTACCTGGCCGGCGACGTGGAGAGTGTGTTCGCCTATGGCCT
>CALERA010000074.1 GCA_937908275.1 uncultured Desulfarculaceae bacterium
GCGCCGCCGGGCAGGACCTGCACCTTGAACTTGCCGCCGGTCAGGTCGCCGACGGTCTTGGCGAACACCTCGGCCATGTCGGTGTAAAGCGGAATGCCGTTGGGCCAGGAAGTGGTCATGCGCCACTTGATGCTGGGAAGCTCGGCCGCGCTGGCCGCCACCGCGCCCATGATCATGGCCGCCGCCAGCATGCCGACCACCAGAACCCCAAATTTCCTGCGAGGCATAAAGTCCCTCCCTATGATGTTGGGTGGCTTGTCGCCCTTGCGCCAGGCCGGACCGGAAACCGCTCCCGCCTGGCCCTGTTGTTTAATCTCCATCCCGGGGGAGGACCGTCGGCTTGCCCAGCGCCGGCCCGCCCGGGATGGCATCCCCTGCGTCCTATATCGCCGTCTATTTGCTCACCAGGCCCTTGCAGAGCTTGGCCGCGCCCGGGGCGTCGTAGGCATAGCCATCGGCCCCGATCTGCTCGGCGAAGGCCTGGGTCACCGGGGCCCCGCCGATCATCACCTTGACCTTGTCGCGCAGGCCGGCCTCCACCAGGGCGTCCACGGTGCCCTTCATCTGCACCATGGTGGTGGTCAGCAGGGCGCTCAGGGCCAGCACGTCGGGCTTGTGCTGGGACACGGCCTGGATGAATTTCTCCGGGGCCACCGAGACGCCCAGGTCGGTGACGGTGAAGCCCTGGCCCTTGAGCATCATGATGACCAGGTTCTTGCCGATGTCGTGCAGGTCGCCCTTGACGGTGCCCATCACCACGTGGCCCAGGGGCTCGCCGCTGCCGCCGCCGGCGATGACGCCCTCGAAGTGGGCCAGGGTCTTGGACATGGCCTGGGCGGCCAGCATCATCTCCGGGATGTAGATCTCGGCCCGCTGGAACCGCTGGCCCACCACGGTCATGCCCTGGATCAGACCCTGGTTGATCACCTGCTGGATGGGATGGCCGGCGTCCAGGCTCTGCTGGACCATGGCGATGACCTTCCGGGCGTCGTTGGCCAGCAGCGCGTCCACGAAGGGCTGCACCTCCAGGGCCTCGGCGGCCTGGGGCTCGTCGGGCGCGGCGGCCGCGCCCTTGCCCTGGTAGGTCCAGACCTTGCCGCTGACCGCGCCGGCCTCCAGGCTGATGGGATAGCGGCCGAACTCGAAGCAGGCGTCGAACATGGCCCGCATGTTGGCCAGGGGCACGTAGTCGGTGACCGAGTTGGAGCTGGCCACCATGTAGCCGCCGCCGGGGGCGATGGTGCGGATGCGCTCGAAGACCTCGGCCCGCACGTCCTCGGGCGTGCCCAGGGTCAGGGTGGAGTCCAGGTTGAGGTTGCCGATCAGGCAGAGCTTGTCGCCCCAGCGCTTCTTGACCTCCACGATGTCCATGGCGTTGGGCTGGATGGGGTTGAAGCCGTGGAACCCGCAGGCGATCAGGTCGTCCATCACCTCGCTGCAGTCGCCGTCGCTGTGATAGATGAAGCCCAGGCCCCGGTCACGGCAGATGTCGCCCATTTTCTTGTACCAGGGGAAGAGATACTTGCGCAGGTGGCGGGGGTGGACCAGCAGGCCGGTGTTGTGGGCCACGTCGTCGGGGTTGACCACCGCGCCCACGCAAGCGTGCTCGATCACCCGCTGGAAGACCTCGAACTGGATGTTGCCGATCTTCTCGAAGATGGCCGCGATCAGCTCCTCGTTGTTCTCCAGGGCGTGGAAGAAGGTCTCCGCGCCCATGTACATCCAGGCCGGGGTGTAGATCTTGCCCAGCAGCAGGATGGCCTTCATGCCCTTGGGCAACAGCTGGTCGAACTGGCCCCATTTGGACAGGTCCATGTCGTCCACCTGGGGCCACTGGTATCGCTCGAACTGCTCCCAGTTGGTGATGATGCCCTCGTGCTCGTGGGCCCACTCCCGGTCCACCACGTCGCCGTACTCGGTGTAGACCTGGGCCTTGCCCGAGGTCAGGCCCTCGGGGGCGCGCACCGGCTCCAGGATGCCGGAGCTGGCGGTGATGTAGTCGAAGCCCGCCGTGTGCCAGAACTCGATCATGTCCGCGATGGTTTCGATCTTGCGGCCCAGGAAGGCCTCCTTGGGCCGCTGGTCCACGTGCCAGTCGCCCAGGGGCACCCGGTCCGGCTCCTCGCAGTGCAGGGCCTTGAG
>CALERA010000075.1 GCA_937908275.1 uncultured Desulfarculaceae bacterium
TGGCCTCCCGGGGCAGCGACGACCAGGGCCGGGTGCTGATGACCGGCTACTACGAGCCGGTGCTGCCCGGCCGCCGCCAGGCCCGGCCGCCCTTTGTCCATCCCCTCTATGGCCTGCCCGACGACCTGATCAACTACAGCCTGCGCGAACTGTGCGAGGAGCACGTCGACCGCCTGAAGATGGATTGCAGCCAACTGCCCAGCACCCGGCTGGTGGGGCGCACCGAAAAGCACCGCCTGGAGAAGTACTACGACCGGGCCGCCATCGACTACCAGGAGGTCCTGCGCGACAAGGCCGAGGTCCTGGCCTACGTGGACAACCTGGTGGAGCAGTTCTTCCTGCACATCCAGGGCTCGGGCCTGGTGGTGTTCCCCGATGGCCAGCGGGTGCGCCTGGGCTACCTGGCCAGCAACGGCCGGCCTTATCGCGCCATTGGCAAGGAGCTGATCCGGCGCGGACTCCTGACCCGGGACCAGATGTCCATGCAGCGCATCAAGCAGATCCTGGACGCCCATCCCCAACTGCGCCAGGAAGTCCTGGCCGAGAACCCGTCCTACGTCTTTTTCCGTGAGCTGCCGGCCGAGGGCGGACCGCCGGGGGCCCTGGGGGTGCCGGTCACCGCCGGGCGCTCCATCGCGGTGGACCGCGCCCTCTTCCCCGACGCCGGGGCGGCCTTCATCGTGGGCACCCGGCCCGCGCCCGGGGGCCAGGCGGTGGACTTCTCGCGCTTCGTGCTGGCCCAGGACACTGGCGGGGCCATCAAGGGACCGGGGCGGCTGGATCTGTTCTTTGGCAGCGGGGACCAGGCCGGGGAGCTGGCCGGGCGCATGAAGCACGAGGGACGGCTTTACTTCCTGGTGCCCCGGCGCTGAACCGGGGCGCACGGGGCGGGGGAGGGCCAGGCATGGATGAGAAGCTGATCGGACGGACCCGGTTGGTGCTGATGCAGGGCGACATCACCAAACAGGAAGTGGACGCCATTGTCAACGCGGCCAACAGCCGCCTGGCCGGGGGCGGGGGAGTGGATGGGGCCATCCACGCCGCCGGCGGGCCGGAGATCATGGCCGCGTGCCGCCAACTGGGCGGCTGCCCCACCGGTCAGGCGGTGATCACCACCGGCGGGCGGCTGCCGGCCAAGAAGGTCATCCACACCGTGGGACCCATCTACCGGGGCCGGCCCGAGGACGCCCTCCTACTGGCCAGAGCCTATCGCTCCTCGATAGACCTTGCCGTCCGCCACGGGATGCGCCGGATAGCTTTCCCCAGTCTCTCCACCGGGGCCTACGGCTACCCCCTGGCCGAGGCCGCGACCGTGGCCCTCCAGACGATCCAGGCCGCCATTCTGGCCCACGGCGACGCCCTGGACGAGGTGCGCTTCGTGCTTTTCGGCCACGAAGCCCACGAAGCCTTCCGGGAGGCTCTGGCGAAGCTGGCGTGAACGGTCGCGGTAGGCCGGGCTGGCGGGCCGGCGCTCATCCACCGCCAGGCGCGCGGCCAACTGCAGGCCGCCCTGGGCGGCGACATCCCCTCGCGCGACATCCCGCACCGGACGCCGCTTGAAGGCCAGGGCCACCGGCTTGACCGCCGGGGCCAGGGCGGCCGGCTCGGGATTGAAGGAGACCGGGCCGGGCGCGACCGCCGGGGCGGGCGGAGCGGGCATCTCCGCCGCCGGGGCCAAACCAGGCGAGTCCGCCGAGTCCGGCGGCGCGGCCAAAGGCGGCAGGGGGCGCTCGGCAAAGGCCCCCCGGCGCTCCAGCACCGGCCAGTCGCTCCGGGAGGAGGTCGGCTCGGCGGTCGGGGTGGGGAAGGCCTGCTCCGGGGGCCGGCCCAGGCGCTCCTCGACCTGCTCCAGATGGCGATCGGCCAGGGGATAGAAGCGGGGCAGGGACTCCACCGCCTGGCGGAACTGCTGCGCCGCCTGGTCGTATTGCCCCCGCCAGCTCAGCACCACCCCCAGGTTGTTGTGGGCCCCGGCCTGGCCCTCGGCCGCGGCAAAGGCGCGCAGGGCCTCGCGGTCCCGGCCCTGCTTGGCCAGCACCAGGCCCAGGTTGTTGGCCGCCAGGGCGTAGTCCGGGGCCAGGCGCAGGGCCTGGCGCAACTGGACCTCGGCCTGGGGCCAGTCCTTGCGCAAGATGTGGGACAGGGCCAGGTTGTTGTAGATCGCCGGCAGGTCCGGCCGGGCCTGGAGGGCGGCCCGGAAGCAGGGCAGGGCCTGGTCGGGCCGGCCCTGGCGGTTGTGGACGATGCCCAGGGCGTTCTGGGCTCGCCACAGCCCGGGGTCCAGGGTCACGGCCTGGGTCAGGTCGGCCCGGGCCTGGTCCAGTTGGCCCTGGCCGAAGCGGGCCAGGCCCAGCCCCTGCCAGAGGCTGGCCTCCCGGGGGCTGGTCTTGATCAACTCGGCGAAGACCGCCTCGGCCGGGGCGAACATCCCGGCCTTGAGGCTGGCCTCGCCCACCTTGGCCCGCAGGCGGGGCTTGTCCGCCTCCTCGGCCAGGGTCAGGGCCCGGCCGTATTGGTACAGGGCGGCCGACCACTGCCCCTGCCGGGCCAGGCCGTCGGCGTGGGCCTCCACCCGGGCCGGGTCGGTGATCAGGTGGCCCTCGGCCGGCTTGGTGCGCGCGGCCTGCAGGGCCAGGAGCTCCTCGGCCTCGTGGGGTTTCAGAGCCCGCAGCCCGGCCGCGGTCTGGGTGGTGGAGCATCCGGACAGACCCAGGCAGAGGGCCGCCAGTCCCAGGCAGGTCAAGAGACGCTTGCTGGCGCGGTTCATGGCGCGACCTTCCTCATTTGATGATGCTTTCGCTCACCCGGATCAGGGCCGGCCCGGCCATCACCGCCATGATGGCCGGGAAGATCATGAACAACACCGGGAAAAGCAGTTTGAGCGGAATCTTGGCCGCCAGCTCCTCCATGCGTTGGCGGCGCTTGGTGCGCACCGAATCGGAGTGCACCCTCAGGCTGCGGCCCACGCTGACCCCGAAGCGGTCGGCCTGGATCAGCATGGCCACCAGGCTGCTGACTTCGTCCACCCCGCAGCGGCCGGCCAGGTTGCGCAGGGCCTGGGCGCGATGGATGCCGGCCTTCAGCTCCAGGGAGACGTGGTTGAGCTCGCCGGCCAGGATCGGGGCGCTGAGGCGCACCTCCCGGGCCACCCGTTTGATGGCCGCGTCCAGGCCCAGGCCGGCCTCCACCGAGATCACCATCAGGTCCAGCACGTCCGGCAGCTCCCGTCCGATGCGGTCGCGCCGGAAGCGGCCCTGGTAGCTGAGCACGATGCCCGGCAGCAGGTAACCCAGCACCGCCACCCCGGCCAGGACCAGGGGCAGCAGGTTCAGGCGCACCATGCCCGGCAGGGGGGAGAGCAGGGCCAGGCCCGGCAGGACCAGGGCGGCCAGCACCCGGGCCCCCAGGAAGATGGTCATGGCCGCCGGGGAGCGGTGGCCGGCCTGGGTCAGCTCCCGGCGCAGGCCGGATTCCTGCCACTCCTGGGTGGGCCGGGCCGGGGAGGCCAGGCGGCCCAGCAGGCGCAGCAGGCCCGCGCGCAGGCGGGGCAGCAGACCGCGCCTGGTCTGGGCCTGCCCCGGCATCAGCTCCTTGATCCGGCGGGCGGCGGGATCGCCGCGCAGGACCAGGGTCAGCCAGGCGGCCAGGCTGAGCGCGGCCAGGCCGGCCAGCAGGCCCAGGGCCCAGGGGACCAGGGAGGGATTGGCGGCGGCGAGACCCGGCATGGCCCTACACCCTCACCCGCACCAGGCGGCGGATGACCAGCATCCCCAGCACCTGGAAGGACCCGCCGATCATGAGCATCATCTGGCCCACGGGATGGTCGAACAACAGCGACACGTAACCCGGGCTGATCAGCATCAGGATGCCCAACAGGGCCGGGGCCATCAGGGAAAGGATGTTGCCCGAGAGCCGGCCCTCGGCCGACAGGGCCTTGACCTGGCGCATCAGGCGGAAGCGCTCGCGGATGATGTGGCCGATGTTGTCCAGGATCTCGGCCAGGTTGCCGCCGGTCTCGCGCTGGAGCATCACCGCGGTGGCGAAGAACTTCACGTCCTGGAGCCCCACCCGGTTCACCAGGTCGCCCAGGGCGTGGTCCAGGTCCTTGCCAAAGGAATAGTCCTCGAAGGTCTTGGCGAACTCCCCGGCCACCGGGTCCTCGCTCTCCTGGGCCACCATCTGCATGGCCGAGGCAAAGGCGTGGCCGGCGCGCAGGGCCCGGGCCATCAGCTCCACCGCCTCGGGGAACTGCTCGTCAAAGACCGCCAGGCGCTTTTTGGCCAGCATCCGCAGCCAGATCACCGGGGCGGCCGCGCCCAGGCCGGCCACTCCGGCGGCCAGGGGCAGGGAGCCCCGCCAGGCCCCCAGGCAGACCCCCAGGAAGCACAGGGTGCCGGACATCAGGACCAGGGTGCCCAGGTTGCAGGGGTTGCCGGCCCGGTGCAGCAGCAGCTCCACGTCGCTCTGGCGGGGCAGCCGGCTCAGGAGCTGGTGCAGCAGGGGAATGGTGGAGAGCGAGCGGTCACGCCAGAGGGAGCGGGTCACCGCCTCGCCCTCCGGCAGGCCCAGGGCGGACAGGCGGCGGCCCTCGGCCGCCAAGACCGCCATCCGGCGACGGAAGGCCAGCCCCACCAGGGCCGCGCCCAGGGTGGACAGGCAGAGGAAGATCAGGATGCTCAGGCCCCAGACCGTCACAGGGCGCCTCCCCCGGGATCGTGGAACATCTCCGCGTCCAGCTCGATGCCGTGGGCGCGGATGCGCTCGGCGCAACGGGGCCGGATGCCGGTGGGTCCGAAGCGGCCGATGACCCGGCCCCGGTCGTCCACCCCCTGCTGGGCGTAGCGGAAGATCTCCTGCATGCTCACGGTGTCGCCCTCGATGCCGGTCAGCTCCGAGAGGCTGATCAGGCGGCGGGAGCCATCGGAGAGCCGGGCCAACTGGATGACGATGTCCACCGCGCTGGCCACCTGCTGGCGGATGGCCTTGTCCGGTATCTCCAGGCCGGCCATGGACATCATGGTCTCCAGGCGGGAGAGGGCGTCGCGGGGGCTGTTGGCGTGGACCGTGGTCAGGCTGCCGTCGTGGCCGGTGTTCATGGCCTGCATCATGTCCAGGGCCTCGCCGCCGCGCACCTCGCCCACCACGATGCGGTCGGGCCGCATGCGCAGGGCGTTGCGCACCAGGTCGCGCAGGGTCACCTCGCCGTGGCCCTCGATGTTGGCCGGCCGGGTCTCCAGGCGCACCACGTGCTCCTGTTGCAGTTGCAGCTCGGCCGAATCCTCGATGGTCACGATGCGCTCGTGGGTGGGGATGAAGCCGCTCATGACGTTGAGGAAGGTGGTCTTGCCGGTGCCGGTGCCGCCGCTGATGATGACGTTGAGCCGGCTTTTGACGATGGCCTCCATCAGCCGGGCCGCGCCCGGGGTGATGGTGCCGATGCGCACCAGGTCGTCCACCTTCAGGGGGTCCACCGCGAACTTGCGGATGGACAGCGAGGGGCCGTCCAGGGTCAGGGGCGGGATGATGGCGTTGACCCGGCTGCCGTCGGCCAGGCGGGCGTCCACCATGGGCGAGGACTCGTCCACCCGGCGGCCCACGGCGGTGGCGATCTTGTCGATGATCTTCAGCAGGTGCTGATCGTCGCGGAAGCGCACGTTGACCCGCACCAGGCGGCCGGAGCGCTCCACGTAGACCTTGTGCGGTCCGTTGACCAGGATGTCGCTGATGGTGGGATCGGAGAGCAGGGGCTCCAGGGGGCCCAGGCCCAGGACCTCGTTCTTGATCTCGCGGACCAGGGCCTCGCGCTCGGGCTGGGACAGGGGATCGGGCTGGCCGTCCACGATCTGGCGCACGGCCTGGGTCAGGTCCCGCTCGGCCTGCTGGCCCGGCGCGGCGCTGAGCAGGGAGAGGTCCAGGCGGTCTATGACCTGATAGTGGACCCGGGCCTTGAGGTCCTGGTAGGCCCGCTCCCGCTCGTCGTCGGCCACGGTCTCCGGCCCCACCACGGTCAGGCCGTTCTTGCCGGCCAGGCGCTCGCGCAGGCTCATGCGCGCGCCTCGTGACCGTTGCCCAGGTGCTTGGCCAGGGCCGCGACGGCCTTGGTCCACTTGGAGCGCGGCCAGTCCTGGACCACCGGGCGGCCGGCGTTGCCCGCCTCCATCACCGCCTGGCTGTCGTTGGGCAGATAGGCCAGCACCTGGCGGCCCACCACCCGCTCGATCTCGGTCCGGGCCACGCAACCCTTGGCCCCGTCGCGGTTGACCACCAGGGCCAGCTTGGTCGCCGGCACCCCCAGGCGGTCGAACAGGTGTTGCAGGCGGCGGGCGCTCTTCAGTCCCACCACGCTGGGCTCCACCACCATCACCGCCAGGTCCACCCGGTCCAGGGCGGCCAGGGTCAACTCGTCCAGGCGGCTGCCCAGGTCCAGGAGCACCACCTGGTGGCTGTCCAGGAGATGGTCCAGGGCCCGGCCCAGGTGCTCGGGGCCGACGCCCTCGGCCTCCACCGGATCGGCCGGCGCGGCCAGCAGGCGCAGGCCCGGGGCGATTTCGCCCAGCAGGCTGTCCATCAGCACCGCGTCCAGGCGGTCGAACTCCCCGGCCACGTCGGACAGGTCGCGGGAGGGCTCCTGGTCCAGCAGGGTGGCCAGGTCGCCGCCGCCCAGGTCCAGGTCGGCCAGGGCCACCCGCAGGCCCTGGGCCTGGCTCAGACGCCAGGCCAGGTTCACCGCCAGGTGGCTGACGCCCACCCCGCCCTTGACCCCCAGCACCGCGATCAGCTTGCCCGCCGGCTGGCCGCCGGCCTGGCTCTGGCGGGCCAGGCGCAGCACCGCGTCGTTGAAGGCCTGGGTCGCGGCCGGCTCCACCAGGTATTCGCGCACCCCCAGGCGCATGGCCTTCAGGATGTCGTCGGGCTCCTTGCTGGGCGACCAGGCCACCACCGCCCCCCGGGGCACCGAGCGGCGCAGGCGCTCCAGCAGGTCGGTGAGGCCGGCCAGCTCGGAGGTGTACTCCACCAGCAGGATCTCGGGCTGCAACTGCATCGCCTTGCGCTCGAAGACCTCCACCGCGGTCTCCAGCCCGGCCAGGCGGGCCAGGGGAGCGGCGGCCACCAGCTCGCGCAGGCGCTCGCCGCCGTGGCGGGAATGATGCAGGGCCAGGACCTGGGAGCCGGCTTGGGTCAAGGTTATTCTCCCGGGATCACCAGGCGCGAGAAGGTGGCCCGCGCCCCGAAGTTCACTTCACCGGTGGCGGACTTGGGCACCACGGAGTCGCAGAGCAGGAAGCCGGTGACGTCCTTGTAGGGCGAGGTGCGCACCTCGGTGATGACCATGTTGGCGAAGCCCACCACCTCCACCGCGCCGCTGTTGCCGCCGCTCTTGTAGACCGGCAGGGTCACGGTCCACTGGCCGCCCGACTTCTCGTGATTGAAGCGGTCGCGCAGGTGGGTGAAGATGTTGTTGCTTAAGTTGCCGTTGGTGATGTTGATCATGTCGCCCACCTTGAGCGCGGGCGCGTCGCGGCAGCCGCAGACGAACTCGTCCACGGTGTTGCTGTTGGCCGGCCAGTCGAAGAAGGTGGTCCAGGAGCCGTTCTCGTCGTTCTCGCTGTGGAAGGTGATGGACTTGCCGCAATAGGGATCGGCGTAGGAATCGCCGCCCGTGGGCTTCAGGGCGTCCTCGTCCACCCCGATGGGGATGGTGGTGCCGCCGGTGGGAGCCGAGGCGGCGAAGCCCAGGAAGGCGGTGGAGCTGGCGGACAGGCCCACCTCGCTGACGCCCACGATGCCGGAGAAGAAGGTGCGCACCGGCTGGTTGGCCTGCTCGTCGCGCCGCACCGTCACCCGCACCGCGGTCAGGTCGCTGGGGTCATTGAGGGCGAGGCCGACCCGGCTGGGATCGAAGGCCCCGGCCCGGTTGTCGTAGTAGCCGATGGTGAAATCGTCTCCCAGGGGCTGGCGCAGGTTGAGCACCACCCCCAGGGACTTGTTGGCCTTGGAGTAGTTCTTGGCGTTGGTCAGGGCCACGTCCGGCTGGGCGATGGCCAGGTTGGTGCTGTTATAGGTGATCATGGTGTTGGCCGCGGCCAGGGCCGAGGCGTCGGCCGCGTTCTGCAATTCGCCCCGGGCGCTGTAGAGCGCGCCCAGGTCGATGGCCGCGCCGGTGAGGCCCAACAAGGCCACCAGGCTCACCGCGGTCAGCGGGGCCACCACGCCGCGCTCCTGGCGGAAAAGCCGCCGGAGCTTGTCCAGGCTAATAAACCGGATCATGGCCAAAGACTCCCTCCATCTCGCCCAGGGAGCGGGGCAGGGGCGACGGGGCCTGGGCGGTCTCGGGCATGGCGCCCATCAGATAAAAATCGCTGTCGCTGGGTGGACGCAGGTCCTGGCCGGGCAACCGGCCTGGGGCGCCCTCGCCCGGCTTGACCACCTGGGGGGTGACCACGATGACCAGCTCGGTCTGGTTGTTGCGGAACTCGCTGCTGCGGAACAGGGCCCCCAGGATGGGCAGGTCGCCCAGCACCGGGATCTTGGCCACCACCTGGGTGATGTCGTCGCGGAACAGGCCGGCGATGGCGAAGGCCTGGCCGTCCTTGAGCTCCAACTGGGTCTTGGCCCGCCGGGTCAACAGGCCCGGCACCACGTAGCCGTCCACCCGCAGGGCGTTCTTCCAGTCCAGGTCGCTGACCTCCGGGGCCACGGTCATGCGCAGGTTGCCGTTCTTGAGCACCTCGGGGGTGAAGTTGAGCTGCACGCCGAACTTCTTGAACTCGATGGTGATGTTGTCCTTCTGGGGCACCGGCACCGGGAACTCGCCCCCGGCCAGGAACTCGGCCGGCTGGCCGCTGGCCGCCACCAGGGTGGGCTCGGCCAATATCTTGGCCAGGTCGTTCTGCTTCAGGATGTCCAGGAAACTGGTGACGTGCGTCCCGCCGATGTTGAAGCCGCCCATGCCCCCCACGTTGCCGCTGATGTCGAACTTGGTGGAGAAGGTGCCCGGCCCCACCGTGGTCTCGTAGGGCGTGAACAGCCCGCCCAGCATGGTGAAGATGAAGTCGCCGCTGGTGGGGTTGAAGGCCATGACGTTGAGGTTCATGCGGTTGGTGACGGTGCGGTTGACCTCGGCGATCTGGACCTTGATCTTGACCTGCTGGTGGCCGCCCACCTCCAGGACGCTGGTGACCCACTTGTTGGTGTCCTCGCCCTGGTGCAGGCTCTTCTGGTGGTCCTTGCGCGCCATCAGGGCCCGGGCCAGGTCCTCGGCCTGGGCCTTGGCCTGGAGGCTGGAGACCCGGCCGGAGAGCACCACGGTGCCCTCCATCTCGCGCACCTCCACCGGCTCGTGGGGCAGGATCTCGTAGAGGTTCTGCTTCAGGCGGGACAGGTCCCGGGCCACCCGCACCTCGTACAGGGCCAGGATCCGGTCGCTCTTGTCCCAGGCGGTGATGGTGGTGGCGCCCACCTCGCGCCCCACCACGTAGATCTGGCGGGGGCCGATGACCACCACGTCGGCCACTTCCTCCTTGCCCACGCTGATGCGCTTGGCCGCCGCCGGCAGTTGCACCAGGCGGGTCTGGCCGATGTTGATCTCCATCCGGCCCGGCCCCACGGAGGCCAGGGCCGACCCGGCCGGGGGCAGGGCCAGCAGGGCCAGGAGGCAGGAAACCAGGATGATCAGCGTGGCTGGGCCCACTTCTTGGCGCATGGCGGCTCCCCCGCCGGCTCCTCGGCCGGGCTGGGCTCGACCTTGGCCAGGGCGGTCTCGACGGGCTTGCGCCCCTGACCCAGGGTCTGCTGGCTGCGGTTGACACCCTTGATGATCTCGATGGAAGGCTCCGGGTTGGCCGGCGCGGCCGCGGCCGCTGGCGGCGGTTGGGGCGCGGCGGTCAGGGGCGGGGGCACCAGGGCGGTCAGGAGCACGCCCTTGGTGTCCTGGTGGTCCTGGTCGGCCTGGTTGCGCAGGGTCAGGATGACCTTGCCCTCGCTGGCGGCCAGGGCCAGGCGCTCGCCCTCGTCGGGCCGGACCTGGAGGGTCACCACCGTGACCTTGCGGCGCTTGGGCTTGGCCCCCTCGCCCTCCTCCTGGATCTTCTCGCCCACGGTGAGCACCGGAACATTGTTGAGCACCTGGCGGCTGGCCGGGTTGTCGCGGAAGGGACCCTTCTCCACCGTGACCAGCACGTCCACCCGGTCCCCGGGCTGCACGAAGCCGCCCACCCCGATCACCTCGTCCACCCGCACGGTCATGGCGCGATAGCCGGCCGGCACCACCGCCGACAGGCCGCCGGCCAGGCCCTCCGGGGCCAGCTTGGCGGCCAGGACCACCTCGCCCTTGACCAGGGGACCCTTGAGCACCCGGCCCTTGAGGGCCTCGGGCTTGCTCAGGTGGCCGACGGGCTGGCTGCCCAGGGGCCAGTGCTGCACCGCCAGGTCGCTCGGGTCCAGGGGCTCGCCGGCCGGCAGATCGGCGGCGGCCACCACCACCGGCGCCGTGGGGGCCTGGGCCGGCACCGAGGCCTGGGCCTGGGCGGCCAGCCAGCGATGGGAGCCCCAGGCCGCGGCGGCGGCGAAGATCAGGGCCAGGGCCAGAAAAATCAGGGGTGTCTTGCCGCGCATGCTGGCCCGCCTCCTGGCTATTCGTGGCGCATGATGGTCACCGCCCGCAGGGTGACCGAGGCCAGTTGGTCGGGAACCAGGCTGCCCAGCACCGGGAAGCGGTAGGGGCTGGTGACGGTGACCCGCACCTGGGTGCCGGTGGCGCCGTCGGTCCCGGAGGTGACGACGCTGAGCTGACCCGGATAGCCGGCCTGGGTCAGGTAGTTGCGCACGGTCTGCTCCACCTTGGCGGCGCTGTTTTCGGCGTCGTTGAGCAGGCTGCCCAGGCGGGCGCCCTCCCGGCTGGCGCTGACCAGCATCTGGCGCTGGAACCAGGCCCCGCCCAACTCCACCACCCCGAACAGGAGCATCAGGAAGAAGGGCGTGAACAAGGCGAATTCCACCGCCACCGAGCCCCGCGCACCCCGGACCAGCCGGGCGATCTTGGCCGTGATCCTCATGCGACCCCCATCAGCAGGGCCCAGGCCGCGCCCATGGCCACCGCCACCCCATAGGGCAACTCCAGCCGGCCGGCGTCCAAACGCCAGGCCGCCGGCCCGCCGGCCAGGACCAGGCCCCGCCGGGCCAGGGCCAGGCGGACCAGGGCCAGGACCCCGCCGCAGAGCAGGGTGGCCAGCAGGAATTGCAGGGAGCCCCAGGGGGAGAGGAAGGTGGCCAGGGAGCCCAGGGCCTTGACGTCCCCGGCGCCCACCGCGCCCATGAAGAAAAAGACCGCCATCAGGCAGAAGAGCAGCGACCCGGCCAGCAGGGACCAGCCCAGGCCGGCCACGCCGTGCGCGGCCAGGGACCAGGTCAATCCGCAAAGGGCGGTGATGGCGGTCAGTAAATTTGGTATGCGCCGGCTGGCCAGGTCGCAAGCGGCCATGACCAACGCCAGCCAGAGAAAGACCGCGCCAGCGGGCGGCAAGGCCCACCAGAGCAGGGGGAGGGCGAAAACGGCTGGGAGGAGGCCCCTATCGGGGCCCCCCAGCCACACCAGCACGTTACTCTGCCCGCGAACGTGCATGGTTTGGAACTCCCAGCCAGCCTCTACCGTCCTTCCTTACTGGCCGCCGCCCTGCAGGGAGGTGGTGGCTCCCTGGATGTTGGTGGTGACCTGGCCGCCCAGGGTGAAGGCGGCCGCGGCGATCCCGGCCCCGATCAGGGCCAGCAACAGGGCGTACTCCACCGCGCTGATGCCGGACTCCTCACGGAACAGACGCTTCACTTGCGAC
This sequence comes from uncultured Desulfarculaceae bacterium, assembly GCA_937908275.1. Classification (GTDB taxonomy): domain Bacteria; phylum Desulfobacterota; class Desulfarculia; order Desulfarculales; family Desulfarculaceae; genus JACRDC01. The sequence goes on from CALERA010000075.1 coordinate 11,829, forward strand.
AGAAACTGCATGGTGACCCTCCTTGTGCTTAGACTATGACTTTGATGGTTAATCCTTCGTGCCGCTCTATAGGGCAAAAGCGGTGCCAACCTGGTTTGGCGGGAAAATCGCGGCGATGGCTGGAGGGTGATTAGGTAAAAATAATTAAATAACAGCGTGTTGCAAAAACATTTCCAGATGGGAGGGCTTTTGAGCGGGGCGGTTGGCCCTAATTACGATTTGGGAATTAAGCCCCGCGATTACGATATCGTAATTACGAGATCGTAATTTGTGCCTGAGGGTGTGGCTAGCGGCGGCGGCGGCGGGAGTCCAGCTCGGGATGGTGCAGGTCCAGGCGGTCCAGCTTGTAGGACAGGGCGCGGGGGGTGATGCCCAGCAGCGCCGCGGCCTGATTCTGGATCCAGCCCGCGCGCTCCAGGGCGGCCAGGATGGTGCGGCGCTCCACCTCTTCCAGGTTCAGGGTGTCCAGGCTGAGCAGGGTGGAACTGGCGGCGGCGCTGGCACAGGCGGGGGTGGCCGGGGTGGGCAACAGACCCAGGTCGTCGGGGGTGATCTGGGAGCCGGTGGCGAAGAGCACCGCCCGCTCGATGGCATTGCGCAGCTCGCGGCAGTTGCCCGGCCACTGGTGGGCCAACAGGGCCTCGCTGGCCAGGGGGGAGAGGGTCATGGCCCGGCCCTTGGTCTTGCCGCACAGCCGGCCCAGGAACAGCTCGGCCAGGGGGATGATGTCCTCGGCGCGCAGACGCAGGCCGGGCACGTGGATGGGGGTGACGCTCAAACGATAGTAGAGGTCCTCGCGGAAGCGCCCCTCCTGCACCGCCTTGAGCAGGTCCACGTTGGTGGCGGCCAGGATGCGCACGTCCACCTGGATCGAGCGCGAGCCGCCCACTCGCTGCACCACCTTGTCCTCGATGGCGCGCAGGACCTTGGCCTGGGTGGCCGGGCTCATGTCGCCCACCTCGTCCAGGAAGATCGACCCGCCATGGGCCTGCTCGAAGCGGCCGGTGCGGTATTTGTGGGCTCCGGTGAAGGCCCCCTTCTCGTGGCCGAAGAGCTCGCTTTCCAACAGGGTCTCGGTCAGGGCCGCGCAGTTGACCGTGACCAGGGTGTTGTCGCCCCGGGGGCTGTTGGCGTGGATGGCCCCGGCGATGAGGCTCTTGCCGGTGCCGGTTTCCCCGGTCAAGAGCACCGTGACGTCGGTGGGGGCCACCCGGCGCACCTGCTCCAGCACCTGCTGCATGGCCGGGCTGTAGGCCAGGATGTTCTCCAGGCGGTAGATGTAGGGCTGCTCGTGGCGCAGGTAGTCAAAGGCCTTGCGCAGGGTGGCCTTTTCCAGGGCCCGGTCCACGGAGAGCAGCAGGTGTTCGAGATTGATGGGCTTTTCGTGATAGTCAAAGGCCCCCCGGCGCATGGCCTCCACCGCCGAGCCCATGGAGCCCATGCCGCTGATGACGATCACCGGGGTGTGGGGGGTGTGCTCCTGCACGTAGCTGATGATCTCCAGGCCGTCGCCCCCGGGCAGGCCCAGGTCGGTGATGACCAACTGGAAGCCATGGTTGCGCAATTGCTCCATGGCCCGGGCCTGGTCCCCGGCCTGGGTCACCTTGTGGCCCTCCCCGCCCAGGGCGTCGGCCACCACCTGGGACTGGTCC
>CALERA010000076.1 GCA_937908275.1 uncultured Desulfarculaceae bacterium
TGGTCGGCGGCATGGAGCACATGACCCGGGTGCCCATGGGCGGCACCACCCAGGACCGGGGCCTCTGCGCCTACAACCTTTCGCTGTTCCTGAGCCCCCAGTACAAGCACTGGGACATGATGACCGCCACCAACATGGGGCTAACCGCCGAGAAGCTCTTCGCCCGCACCGGCCTGACCAAGCAGGACATGGACCTGTGGGCGGTGCGCTCCCATCAGCGGGCGGCCCAGGCCCAGGCCGAGGGTTTCTTCCAGGACGAGATCCTGCCCATCGAGGCCCCCCAGGGCGATGGAAGCACCATGGTGGTGGACCGGGACCAGGCCGTGCGCGGGGAGACCACCCTGGAGGACCTGGCCAAGCTCAAACCCGCCTTCCGGAAAGACGGCGTCATCACCGCCGGCAACAGCTCGCCCCTGAACGCCGCCGGCACCGGCCTGATCCTGATGTCCAAGGAAAAGGCCCGGGCCAAGGGCATCAAGCCCCTGGCCACCATCCGCTCCATCGGCTTCGCCGGGGTGGACCCCACCATCATGGGCCACGGCCCGGTGCCGGCCAGTCTGAAGGCCTTGGACAAGATCGGCCTGAAGCCCACGGACGTGGATTTTTGGGAGATCAACGAGGCCTTCGCCATCGTGGCCCTGAACTGCATCAAGGAGCTGGGCCTGGACCCGGAGAAGGTCAACGTCATGGGCGGCGGCCTGGCCATCGGCCATCCCCTGGGCGCCACCGGCAACCGCCTGGTGGGCACCCTGGCCCGCATCCTCAACGCCAAGGGCGGCCGCTGGGGCGTGGCCAACGCCTGCGTGGGCGGCGGCCAGGGCGTGGCCACGGTGATCGAGCGCGAGCAGTACTAGGCTCCGGACCGCAACGGCCGACCCGTCCCGCGCCCCCGGCGGGGCGGGCCGCGACCTTGGAGGGAAGGCAAGATGCGACTGAAGGACAAGGTGGCCATCATCACGGGCGCGGCCCAGGGCATCGGCGCGGCCACCGCCCTGCGCTTCGCCGCCGAGGGCGCGGACCTGGCCCTGTGCGACCTCAACCCCGAACGCCTGGAGGAGGTGGCCGCCAAAGCGCGCGCTCTGGGCCGCCGCTGCCTGGCCCTGATCGGCAGCGTAAGCAACCGCGCCTTTGTCCAGGACCTGGTGGCCCGCACCCGCGACGAACTGGGCGGGCTGGACATTTTGGTCAACAACGCCGGCATCATCCGCGACGCCATCGGCCACAAGCTGACCGAGGCCCAGTGGGACCAGGTGATCGAGGTGAACCTGAAGGGGACTTTCAACTGCCTGCAGGCCTGCATGATCCCCATGCGCGAGCAGGGCAGGGGGGCCATCATCAACCTGTCCTCGGTCAGCCGCTACGGCGCGGCCGGCCAGTTCAACTACGCCGCCAGCAAGGCCGGGGTGGTGGGGCTGACCCGGGCGGCGGCCAAGGAGCTGGGCGGCCGGGGGGTGCGGGTCAACTGCGTGGCCCCGGGGTTCATCGAGACCGAGATGCTGGCCACGGTGCCCGAGGCCAAGCTGGAGCTGTTCAAGAACTTCGCGGTGCCCATGGGCCGCCTGGGCCAGCCGGAGGAGATCGCCAGCGTGATCCTGTTCCTGGCCTCGGACGACGCCTCGTTCGTCAACGGCCAGACCATCAACGTGGACGGTGGGGCCTACACCCAGTAGCGCTCGCCGTGCGAAAAGCGAACGGCCGCGGGGAGCGCATCCCCGCGGCCGTTTTGGCTTGGCGCGAATTTTAGCGGCTCAGCTCACCTGGAAATGGCCTTCCTCGAACTCGGGCTTGTCCTTGTAGCGTCGGAGGAAGTTGCCGGGGATAGCGTCCAGGTTGGCGAAGAAATCCGGATCGGCCAGGATGCCCGCCGCGTGCAGGGCCTTGATGATCTGCTCCGGCTGGGGCGGGCAGCCCTTGATGGCGATCTTCTCCTGAATGTCCGGGTTGTCCTTGTGGGCCTGGGACATGCACTTGCCCAGGAGGATGGTCTTCTTGGCCCCGGGGCGGGGCTGCATCCTCTTGCCGGTCAGGATCTCCACCTCTTCCCAGGGCTCGCCGCGCCAGGCCGCGTTCACGGCCTGGATCACCGCGCCGTTGATGCTGGAGCAGTAGGTGCAGAGGCTGTCGTCATACTTGTAGTAGCTGAGCCCGCTCATGCCGCGCTTGGCCATGGGCAGGGGCAGGGTTCCCTCCTCGTTGTAGGGAAAGCTCCACTGGTGGGGCCGGGCCAGGTCCGCGATGCTCTCGCCGATCACCTCCAGGTCGGACAGGTCCAGGGGGCGGCCCTGGCGGCGGGCGGCGTGGGCCAGATAGGGCACCGTGGCCGGGTCGTGGCCCAGCAGGCGGCTGCCCACCAGGTCGGCCGAGAGGGGGTCCCAGGAGGCGGCCAGGATGT
>CALERA010000077.1 GCA_937908275.1 uncultured Desulfarculaceae bacterium
GGGCGCGCCCCCACGCCGCCCCCGCATCGCAGGCACGACGACCCGAGGCCAGAGGACAAGTCTGGGACGGCAGGGAGATTCCCTGGCCGCAGGGGCCACTCGCCAGGCAGGCGCGGATGCGGACCGGGCGTGGGCGCGCGGGGGCAGGAAACAGCCCTCGCAACGCCGGTGGCTCATCTGCCCCGGTGGTTCGCGGCCACCACGGGAAGGGAGACAAAAAGATAAGAGATTGCCACGTCGCCTGACGACGCCTCGCAATGACAAAGGCTCAAGAAGTCGCCACGCCACCTGACGGCGCTTCGCAATGACAAAGGCTCAAGAAGTCGCCACGCCACCTGACGACGCCTTGCGTTGACAACACCCCGCCTTATTTGTCACTGCGAGCGTAGCGAAGCAATCTCCTGGTCTCATGGCTGGAAAGCATGCGACGGCTATTACCCGGATGAAGGTCTCAAATCCTAGCCGCTGATCAGGCGAGTCTGGTAGCGATGCTCCAACAGGTCCTGAAGCTGATTGATCACCCCGAAGCTCTCTTTCAGCATCTTGCGTTGCAGGTTGTTCAACCCGGCCGGGTCCACGAAGTTGTCCGGGGCGTCGCCCCGCGCCCGGGCCTCCAGGTGCTGGGCGATGCGCAGCAGGGTGATGAAGCCGAAGGCTTCGCGCAGGTCGGCGGCCAGGCTGGGGGAGAGGATGCCGCTTCGCTCGGCGGCGGTCAGGCGGGCCAGGGTGTTGGTCTCGGTGACCCCGCGCTCCAGGGCCAGGACCCGCGCCCCGTCCACGATGGGGGTCAGCCCACTGAGCTTGAGGTTGAGCTTGTTTTGGTGCTCGCCGCTCTTTTCCACCACGAACTGGCGCAGGAAACCCAGGGGCGGGCGGTTGGCCAGGGCGTTCTTGGCCAGGGCGCGCAGGAACAGGCGGTTGTCCTCCAGGCCTTGATGGATGCGCTCCACCAGGGTTTCCAGATAGTCAGCCTCGGCATAGAGGGCGCGCAGGTCGAAAAAGATGCTGGCCAGGCGCAGGGTCAGGGGTTTGGGCTCGGCCAGCCAGCGGGCGAAGGTTTTTTGCCACTGGGCCTCGGTCTGGCACCAGCGGGGATTGCTGGCCATGATCTCGCCGGGACAGCGGGGGAAGCCGCAGGCCTCCAGGCCGGCCACCACCTTCTCCGCGAAGCCCAGGAACCAGGCCTTGATCTCCGCCTCGCGCTCCGGGGGCACGTTGGCCAGGATCAGGGCGTTGTCCTGGTCGGTGCGCAGGGTCTGCTCGCGGCGGCCCTCGCTGCCCAGGGCCATCCAGACGTATGGCACCGGCGGCCGGCCCCCGCCCTGGTGCTCGATCTCCTCGCTGATCAGCTCCAGGAGCTTCAGGGTCAGGCGGTCGTTGAACTCGCTGACCAGGGCCAGCATGGTGGCGGCCGAGCCCCCCAGGCGCAGGAGCAACTCCAGCACCCGGTCGATCTTGCGGTGGACCGCCACCAGCTCCGCCACCGAGGCCACCTTGTCGATGTCGCGCACCACCCCCACCGGCGAGGAGCCGGTGAGGCCCTGGAGATCGTGGTCGCTGATCACCCCCACCACCCGCTCCTGCTCGCTGACCACCAGGTGATGGATGCCATGGCGGCTCATGGCCAGCAGGGCCTCGAAGGCATAGGCCTCGGGGTTGATCTCGTGCACCGGGGCGCTCATGAACTCGGCCACCGGACGGTCGGCGGAGCGGCCCAGGGCCAGGACCCGGCCGCGCAGGTCCTGGTCGGTGAGCATCCCGATGGCGTGGCCGCTCTCCTCGGTGACCACGATGGAGCTGACCTGGCGGAGGCTCATGCGGTGGGCGGCGGCCCGCACCGTGGTGGCCGGCAGGCAGGTCAGGGGATCGCCGGTCATGACCTCGGCCACCCGGCTGCGCACCAGGGCCGCGTCCAGGGTCAGGCCGTCCAGGACGGTCAGGCGCGGGGCCTGGTGGTCGGCGCTGCGCCGGGCGGCCTCCAGGTTGCGGGCCAGGCCCTGGCTGAAGTGGCGGGCAAAGGCCGGATGGCGGGCCACCAGGGCCTTGAGCTCCTCTGCCGGCAGCAGGTAGCAGATCAGGTCCTCGCGGGCGGTGACCGTGAACAGGGCTTCTTTCCCCTGCAGCAGGCTCACTGCGCCGAAAGTCTCGCCCTCGCCCCGGATGTCCACCAGCAGGTCCTCGCCCTCGGGCTGGGGCAGGCTGACCTTGGCGCTGCCGGCCTGGATGAGGTGGAGGTGGCTGGCCGGCGGGCCGCCCCGGGCGATGATGACCTGGCCCCGGGGGTAATAACCGATTTCCATCCGCTCCACCACCGCCCGCAGCTCGTCCTCGCCCAGGCGGTCGAAGGGCGGCGCCGAGCGCACGAACTCCTGCACCCGGGGATAGGGGGGTTGGCTCATGGCGTTGCCTCGGGTCGCGGGTGGGGATGGTTCCGCCGCCGGCGCGGGGCCGGCGGCGGTGGGTTAGGCCATGCGCTGGCGGTGGACGGTCACCGGCTTGCGCGGCAGGGCCGGGCTGGGCTTGGCCGGCCGGCCCAGGGCAATGATGCCGACCAGATCCAGCCACTCCGGCACCCCCAACACCGGGCGCATGCGGGACGGATCGAAGAAGGTGAACCAGACCCCGCCCAGGCCCAGGGAATGGGCCGCCAACAGCAGGTTCTGCACCCCGGCCGCGGTGGCGGCCAGGGCCCCGTGGGGCTGGCTGAAGTTGATGCCCAGGCCGCCCTTGGCCGGGTCATAGATCACCGCCAGGAGCAGGGGGGCTTTCTCCAGGAAGGCGGGCGAGTATTTGCCCACCCAGCTCGGTCCGCCCAGGGAGAGCACCAGGGCCCGGGCCTCCTCGGCCACCTGGCGGACGGCCGCCTTCTGGGCGGGCTCGGTCACCACCACCACCGACCAGGGCTGTTGGTTGAGGGGGCTGGGGGCCCAGGCCAGGGCCTCCAGCAGGCGCTTGAGTTCATCCTCGCTGACGGGATCGGGCAAAAAGTCGCGCACGCTTCGCCGGCCGCTGATGGCCTCCCAGAGCTCCATGCCAAACCCTCCCCGGGAAACGGCCACCCCTTGCGGGGCTGACGCCATCTCCCCTTGCTCCGTTGCCAGCCTCCTCGCCCCGCCTCGCGGCGGGAGAACGTCACTCTTCGCGGGTTGGGGGACCTTGCCGACCCGGACCCGGCCGACGGCCTGGCCCCGGCCGGGGTTAGAGATGATATTTACAGTCATTATATGCTAACCGAGCGAGGGGGGGAACCCCGCCTGGCCCTCTCCGGCGGGGCATCGCCGCTGTTGCGGGTGGCTGGGTTATGTTACAGTATTATTAATTAAGAATATAACATCATGGCTTCCCCGGCCTGCCGATCATCCGGGTTTCCACCCCCCTGGGGAGCCGGCGTCCATCATTCGCACGATTCGCGGCTCACCGCGCCGCGAAATGGCCACATCGCGCCCGCCCGCTGCTTCGCTCATTCGGGGAGTCTCCTTTGATGGCCAAACATCCCTGGGCGGTCCCCCGCCGACGCCGCTGGAAAGCCATCCATGGATCGACCCAGGACTCCTCGCGCCCGCAAAAAGCGCCAGGCCCCGCCCCGGGACATGATTACCGCCTCCTGTTCGACGCCTTGTTCCAAAGCAGCCTGATCGGGGTGGCCGTGGCCGACCCGGACAGCCAACGCTGGTTGCTGGTCAATGACCGCCTTTGCCAGATGCTGGGCTTCTCCCGGGCCGAACTGGTGTCCCTGACCTGGGTCGACCTGACCCACCCCGCCGACCGCACCCAGAACCTGGCCAGCTTCGACGCCCTGCTGACCGGGAGCAACGAAGGCTACCTGGTGGAGAAGCGTTTCCTGCGTCGGGACGGCGAGGTGCTCTGGGCCACGGTCACGGTCCATTGCCTGCGCGACCCCGCGGGCCGGCCGACCCAGGCCGTGGTGCTGATCAGCGACATCAGCGCCCGGAAACAGGCCGAGGCCGCCCTGGAGCAGAGCCGCGAGCGCTCCCGTGCGGTGCTGGAGACCAACCCCGATCCCATGGTGGTCTATGACAACCAGGGTCGGGTGCTCTACTTCAACCCCGCCTTCACCCGCGTTTTCGGTTGGGAATTTGGAGAGTTGCGCGGCCAGCGGGTCCCCTTTGTCCCGCCCGAGGAAATGGAAGCCTCCATGGCGGCCATCAAGCGGCTCTACGCCACCGGCAGTCCCGGCGCCTTCGAGACCCGCCGCTTGACCAAGGACGGCCGCCTGCTGGCGGTGCGGGTCCATGCCGCCAGCGTACACGACGCCGAGGGCGGGGTGGCGGGCATGGTGGTCAACCTCACCGACCTCAGCGCCGCCAAGCAGGCCGAGCAGGAGCTGCGCCGGCAGAGCGCCTTTTTCGAGCAGCTCTTCCAGTCCTCGCCGGACGCCGTGGCGGTGGTGGACCATAACGCGGACATCCAGCGGGTGAACCGGGCCTTCACCCGGCTTTTCGGCTACGAGAACCAAGAGGCGGCCGGGCGCAACATCACCGATCTCCTGGCCCCGGCCGATATCCGCCAGGAGGCGGAGGCCCTGCGCCAGGCCGTGCGCGCCGGCCAGACCATCCAGGTGGAAACCCGGCGGCGGACCAAGGACGGACGCCTGGTGGAGGTCGCCCTGTCCGGCAGCCCCATTGTTTTGGACGACCTGCGCTTGGGCGACCTGGCGGTGTATCACGACATCAGCGCCCGCAAGGCCGCCGAGGCGGCCCTGGCCCAGAGCGAGGAGCTGTACCGCAACCTGTTCGAGTCGGCCGGGGACGCCATCTTCCTCATCGAGGACAATATGTTCGTGGCCTGCAACAGCCAGGCCTCCGCCATGTTGGGCGCTCCCCGGGAGCGGATCGTCGGGGCCCATCCCTGGGAATTCTCCCCCCCGGAGCAGGCGCCGGGCCTGAGCTCCCGGGAGTTCGGCCACCGCTTCATGCTGGCCGCCATGGCGGGCGAGCCCCAGTTGTTCGAGTGGAAGCATCGTCGGCCGGATGGCAGCGAGTTCGACGCCGAGGTGCGCATGAGCCGGACCGCGGTGGCGGGCAAGCCGCTGTTGATGGCCCTGGTGCGCGACGTGACCGAACGCCGGCGGGCCGAGGCCGCCCTGAAGCAGAGCGAGGACAAGTTCGCCAAGGCCTTCATGGCCTCTCCGGCCTGGATCACCATCTCCACCATGCACGAGGCCATTTTCCTGGACGCCAACCAGGCCTTCCTGGCCGGCTCCGGTTTCACCCGCCAGGAGATCATTGGCCGCTCGGCCCTGGCCATCAACCTCTGGGTGCATCCCGGACAACGCCAAAAGATCGCCGACGCCCTGGACAGAGTCGGCCGGGTGCGCCGGTTCCAGGTCGAGTTCCGCCGCAAGGACGGCCGACATATTTATTGCGAGGTCTCGGCCGAGCTGATCGTGGTGGAGGGCCAGGCCTGCGTGCTGGCGGTGATGATGGACGTCACCGAGCGCAAGCGGGCCGAGGCCGAGTTGAAACTCATCCATTTCACCCTGAACCACGCCCCGGCGGCGGCCTTCCTGGTGCGCCGGGACGGCTCCTTCGCCTATGTCAACCAGAGCGCCTGTGACCGCCTGGGCTACACCCGCGCGGCGTTGCTGGGCCTGAAGGTCATGGACCTGGACCCGTCCCACGATGCCGCGCGTCACCTGGAGCTCTGGGAAGAGTTGCGCCGCAAGCGCCAGGTGCGCATCGAATCGCGGCATCGCACCAAGCGCGGGGAGGTCTTCCCGGTGGAGGTGCGGATCAACCACCTGGAATGGGGCGGGGAAGAGTATCACTGCGTCTTCGCCAGCGACATCAGCGAGAGCCGGCAGGCCCAGGAGGCTCTGCGCGAATCCGAGGAGCGCTTCCGGGTCCTGAGCGAGGAGTCGCCCCTGGGCATCAGCCTGATCTCCCGGGACGGCAAGTCCCACGAATACGTCAACCCGGCCTTCACCAAGATGTTTGGTTACCGCCTGGAGGAAGTCCGCGCCAACGACCGCTGGGTGGAGTTGGCCTTTCCCGACCCCGCCTTGCGCCGCCAGGCCCTGGCGGACCGGGAGCGGGACAACGCCGCCATTCGGGACGGGCAGTCCCGGGTGCGCAGCTACCAGGTGGCCTGCAAGGACGGCTCGCGCAAGAACATCCTCTTCCGCCCGGTGCTCACCAGCAGCGGTCGTAATTTCGTGCTCTACGAGGACATCACCCAGCAGGTCAGCTACGAAAAGGCCCTGCGTGAATCAGAGCGGCGCTATCGCCACCTGGTGGACAACATCAGCGACTTCATCTACACCCACGACCTGGACGGGCGTTTCCTGTCCGTCAACCGCATGGCCGCCGCCTCCCTGGGCTACCTGCCCAGCGACCTGGTGGGGCGCAGGATCTCGGAACTGATGCTGCCCGAGCACCGCGAGGCTTTCGAGCAAAAATACCTGGCCACCCTGCGCGCCCAGGGCGAGGATCGCGGCATGTCCATCTATGCCGGCCGCGACGGCAGCCGGCACTATCTGGAATACAAGAGCGCGCTGGTCCACGAGCCGGGAGAGGAGCCCTACGTGCGGGGCTCGGCCCGCGAAGTCACCGAGCGGGTGCTGGCCGACCGGGAGCGCAAGCGCCTGGAGGAGCAACTGGTCCAGTCGCAGAAGCTGGAGGCCCTGGGCACCCTGACCGGCGGGGTGGCCCACGACTTCAACAACCTGCTGACCGGCATCCAGGGCAACCTCAACCTGGCCCTCAACGCCCTGGGACCCCGGCACGCGGTGAGCCGGTTCCTGGCCAACGCCAGCCTGGCCGCCGAGCGCGCCGCCAAGGTGACCCAGCAGCTCCTGACCCTGGGCCGCCGGGCCGAGCGCCACATCGTGCCCCTGAGCCTGGCCGAGCCGGTGCAGGACACCCTGCGGCTGTTGGGCGAGACCATCGACCGGCGCATCGAGATCAGCACCGACATCGCCTCCGATCTCTGGCTGGTGGAGGCCGACGAGGCCCAGATGGGCCAGGTGGTGATGAACCTATGCGTCAACGCCCGCGACGCCATCCTGCACGCCATCGCCACCGCCCGGTCCTCGACCGCCGAACAGTCCGTCTGGCGCATTCAGATCAAACTGCGCAATCTGGAGCTGGGGGCGGAGCAAGTCAAGGGCAACGCCCTGGCCTATCCCGGGCGCTTCGTGCTCTTGAGCGTCAGCGACAACGGCTGTGGCATCGACGGCGACACCTTCGAGCGCATCTTCGAGCCGTTCTTCACCACCAAGCCCCTGGGCGAGGGCACCGGCCTGGGCCTGGCCACGGTCTACGCCATCGTCAAGCAGCACCGGGGCTGGATCGAGGTGGCCAGCCAGACCGGCTTCGGAGCCAGCTTCTCCATCTACCTGCCCGCCAAGACCGGTCCGGCGGCGGCCCAGGACCAGACCCCGGCCCGGCCGGCCCTGCGTGGAGGGCGGGAAACCATCCTGGTGGTGGATGACGAGTTCATGATCCTGGACCTGGCCTCCGAGGCCCTGACCGGCCTGGGTTATCGGGTGCTCACCGCCAGCAACGGCCAAATGGCCCTGGAAACCTTCGAACGCCTGGGTCCGGAGCTGGACCTGGTGATCCTGGACCTGACCATGCCCGGCCTTTCCGGCCAAGAGGTGATGGAATCCATGCTGCGCCTGCGCCCAGGGGCCCGGATCATCATCTCCAGCGGACACGCCGCCAGCGGACCACCGGCGCAACCCGCGGCGGCCTACCTGGACAAGCCATACCGGATCGAGCAATTGGCCGCCGTGGTGCGTGGGGTGCTGGACGCGGCCCAGGAATTTCCCGGGCAACCTGTTGTGTTAGAATGAGTCCATCCCTGCCCCGGGGTGGATGCCAGTGCAGGAGCGAGGCGGGTCATTGATGCGACGCTTGAGCGGCTTCCGCCCCCGCCGTGGGCGCGGGTTGGCCGGGGTGGCGGTGTGCGCCGCCTGCCTGGTCCTGATGGCGGCGGCCTGGCGACCGACGCCGGCCCGGGCCGAGGAGCCATTGGCGATCTACTATTTCCCGCGTCCCCCCTTCTATGTCACCGACGATGACGGCCACGCCACCGGCCTGCTGGTGGAGTTGACCCGCACCATCCTGGCCCGGGCCGGAATCAGTTGCCGTTTCATCGCCATGCCCAGCAAACGGGTGCTGATGATGCTGCGCCAGGGCGCCACCGGCTGCGGGGTGGGCTGGCTGCGCACTCCGGCCAGGGACGCCTACGCCATCTTCAGTCGTCCCATCCACCGCGACGCCCCCCTGGTGGCCCTGATGCGGCCGGAGAAGGCCGCTCAACTGCCACCCCAGCCCAGTCTGGCCGGCTTGCTCTCCTCCGGTCTGGTGTTGGGGATGATCGACGGCTTTTCCTATGGCGAACAGATGGACCGCATGATCGCGCGGGCCAACCCCACCCGTCAATTGGTGACCGGCGAGGTTTCCCGCCTGATGCGGATGACCATCGCCGACCGCTGCGACTGGATGCTGGTCAACCGCCTGGAGGCCCGGTGGCAGATGGAACATGACCCGTCCCTTAACCGGGGATTGCGGATGGTGGACCTGCCCGACGCCCCGCCCGGCAACCTGCGCTATCTGATGTGCAGCCCCAACCTGACCGGGAAGGTCATGGAGAGCATCGACCGGGCCATCGCCCAGATCATGAGCGAATCCGCGGCCGCCGATCCGGAGCCGGAAATATTCGCCCCCGCCAGACGGGACGCCCCGTGAACCAGCGCGCCCGCGCCCCATATCCGGACAGCCAGCCCCCCACTGGTCACCGCCGCCGTTTACTCTCCAGCCACCTGACCCTGGCCACGGTGCTGATCACCGCCCTGATGGTGGGCGTGGTCAGCCTCCTGGGCTATTGGCAGACCCAGCACACCGCCGAGAACCACACCCAGAACATGGCCAACAACCACGCCAGCTTCCTGCGCCGCAGCCTGGAGCTGCCCCTCTGGCAGTTGGACTTCCAGCAGGCCCAGACCATCGCCGCCGCTCTACTGCAGAACGACGAGGTGGTGCACATCCGCCTGGAGGATGCCGATGGACGGGAGATTTTCGACCAGAAAACCGACGAAGGCCCTCCGGACATCCGGCGCGAAGGCGGAGTCTACCACCACGGCAACCTGCTGGGGCGTTTCAGCATCAGCCTGACCCAGCAGCGCTTTCAGGGCGAGGCCCACCGCTTGGTATACAGCGGCCTGTTCCTGATGCTGGCCGTGATGTCCACCGTGACCCTGGTCATGGGCCCCCTGCTGGGCAGACTGCTCAAACGGCCGCTGAGCCAGCTTCTGGCCCGCATGGACGGTCTGGCGGCGGGCGACTACGACTCCGCCGACGACGACGTGGGTTATGCCGAGTTGGAGCCGGTGGTGATGCGCTTCAACCGCATGGCCCAGGAGGTGCGCCACCGCGAGGACTCCCTGACCAAGAGCCGCGACCGCCTGGCCCAGGAAGTGGTCCAGCGGCAGCGGGCCCAGGAGGCCCTGCGCCGGAGCGAGGAGCGTTACCGTCAGCTCTTCGACTCGATCACCGACCTGATCTATGTCCATGACATGAATGGCAATCTCATCTCCCTCAACCAGGCGGCGGTCAGCAGCCTGGGACGCCCCCTCTCCGAGTTGATGGGACAGCACATGTCCTCGCTGATCTCCCCGGAGGTGAAGGAGAATTTCGAGTCGGATTATATGGATCAGATCCGGCGGAACGGCCAGGCCCGGGGGATCGCCAAATACCTTGGTCACGATGGTTCGCCCCATTTCATCGAGTACCGCAGTCTGGTGGTGCGCGAGGGGGGCAACGAGCCCTATGTCAGCGGATCGGGGCGCGACGTGACCGAACGCATCCATTCCGAGCGCGAACTGCGCCATCTGCAACAGCAATTGCTGCAATCGCAGAAGATGGAGGCCCTGGGCACCCTGGCCAGCGGCGTGGCCCATGAGTTCAACAACGTGCTGATGACCATCCGGGGCTACACCCAGCTCATGGCCCAGCGCCAGGACCTGGAGCCGGAGATGGCTGTCTATCTCCGACGCATCGACGAGAGCACCCAGCGGGCGGCCAGCCTGGTGGGGGGGATGCTGGGCTTCTCGCGGCGGGAGGACCAGGGGCGGGTGCGGGTCGACCCAAAACAACTTCTTGAAAAGACTGGCGCTCTCTTGCGTCAGACCCTGCCGCCCACGGTGTTGCTGGAAACCCAACTCGCCGCCGACGCCCCGGCGGTGATGGCCCAGCCCAACCAGTTGGAGCAGGTGCTCTTGAATCTGGCCCTCAACGCCCGCGACGCCATGCCCCAGGGCGGAAACCTGACCCTCGGCGCCGCCCCGGCCCACCTGGACCAGGCCTTTTGCCGGGTCCACCCCTGGGCCAAGCCGGGCGACTACCTGGAGGTCACGGTCAGCGACAGCGGCGAAGGCATGGCCCCGGCGGTGGTGGAGCGCATCTTCGAGCCCTTTTTCACCACCAAGCTGCCGGGCAAGGGCACCGGCCTGGGCCTCTACGTGGCCTACACCGTGCTAAAAAGCCACGATGGCGGCATCGTGCTGGAAAGCCGCCCCGGCCAGGGGACCACCTTCCGCCTTTATCTGCCGGTCCAGGCCTTCCAGCCCCCGGCCCAAGCCCCGGCCAAGCCCGCGCCCCCCCCGGTCCCGGGCCGGGGACAGCGCATCCTGGTGGTGGATGACGAGCCCGCGGTGCGCATGATCCTGCACGAGGCCCTGACCGCCGCCGGCTACCAGGTGGACGAGGCCGCCAACGGACAGCAGGCCCTGGAGATTTACCAGGCCCGTTCCGCGACCAACCGGGCCTTCGACCTGGTGGTGCTGGACCTGTCCATGCCGGTGATGGACGGCCTGGAGTGCCTGCGTCAGTTGACCGAGCTGGACCAGGCCTGCAAGGTGGTGCTGGCCACCGGCCAGGCCGACAGCCACCTGGCCCAAAAGGCGGTTCGGGCCCAGGCCATCCTGCACAAGCCCTTCGACCTGGCCGCCCTGCTGGGTTTGCTGGCCCGCTGCTTGTCCCCGGAGGACCGGGATTTGCTCCCGAATTCCGAACCCGCCTGGCAATAGGCCGGGGCCTGGTCGCCTTTTCGCGCCCAGGGAGGCCTGTTTACAACCGGCGCGGTTGTGCTACGATCAATCTGGTTTTCCATGATCCTTCCCATGGACACGATAACCTAGCAAGGAACTAGTCATGCAAGGCTTCAGTCTGGATAGCATCCGCCGCACCGTCTTCGGCCAGGGGGCCAGTGAGCAACTGGGCCAGGAAGTCCTCCTGCTGGGGACCAAGAAGGTCCTGGTGGTCATCGATCCCCAGGTGCGCAGCGCCGAGGTGGCCGACCCCGCCCTCAAGAGCCTGCAGCAGGCGGGCGTCAAGTACGTGATCTACGACCGCATCACCCGCGAGCCCGAGCCGGCCGAGGCCGACGACGCCGCCACCCTGGGGCGCGAGTTCGGGGCCCAGGCCGTGGTGGGCATCGGCGGCGGCAGCGCCCTGGACCTGGCCAAGGCCGCCGGGGTGCTGATGACCAACCTGGGGCCGGCCACCGAGTACGTGGGCCTGGAGCTGATCAAGAAGCCGGGCAAGCCGGTGATCTGCCTGCCCACCACCGCCGGCACCGGCAGCGAGGTCACCTTCACCGCCGTCTTCACCCGCCGGGCCGACGGCTTCAAGGGCGGCATCAACGGCCGGATGCTCTACCCCCACACCGCCATCCTGGACCCGCTGTTGACCGTAAGCTGCCCGGCCTACATCACCGCCATCACCGGCATGGACGCCCTGACCCACGCCATGGAGGCCTACACCAGCCGGGCGGCCACCCCCCTCAGCGACCTCAACGCCCTGAAGGCCATCGAGCTGATCGGCGACAACCTGCGCCAGGCGGTGGCCCACGGCGAGAACCTGGCCGCCCGCGAGGGCATGATGCTGGGCGCCTACCTGGCCGGCCTGGCCCTGGCCCAGGCGGGCGTGGGCGCGGTGCACGCCATGGCCTATCCCCTGGGGGCCTTCTTCGACATCCCCCACGGCGAGGCCAACGCGGTGCTCCTGCCCTATGTCCTGGAATTCAACCTGATGGCCTGCCCGGACCGCTTCGCCGAGATGGCCTACGCCCTGGCCGAGCTGCCCGACGACCTCAGCACCCGCGAGGCGGCCGAGGCCTGCGTGCAGGAGGTCTACGAGCTGTCGGACGACGTGGGCATCCCGGCCAGCCTGGACGCCCTGGACGTGCCCCGGGAGCGGGTGCCGGAGATGGCCGCCAAGGCCATGACCGTGGCCCGGCCCATCGCCAACAACCCGCGCAAGGTGACCGCCGCCGACCTGGAGCTGGTCTACCAGCGCGCCTTCATGGTCGAGTAGCCAGGCCCGCAACCGTCCCGGCCCCGGGTGGCGGGGTCATCCCCCACCGGGGCCGGTTCTTTTTTCCGAACCCTTCGCGGCCCTTGGCCGGCCCAACCGCCCGACCAACCGCCCGCGCGACAGGAGCAGGACCATGCCCGGATTCGAGTGGCTGGACAAGGAAGAGCAGAAGATCATCAACGAGGTGATGCAGCGGGGCATCCTCTTCCGCTACGACATGCCCCTTGGCGTGGGCAAGTACGTGCCGGAGTTCGAGAAGGCCTTCGCCGCCAGCGTGGGCGCGCGCCACGCCCTGGCCGTGACCAGCGGCACCACCGCCCTGAAGGTGGCCCTGACCGGCCTGGGCCTGGGACCGGGCGACGAGGTGATCGTGCCCGGCTTCACCTTCGTGGCCACCTGGGAGACGGTCTTCGACTGCGGGGCGGTGCCGGTCTTCGCCGAGGTGGACGAGACCCTGTGCCTGGACCCGGCCGACGTGGAGAAAAAGATCAGCGAGCGCACCCGCTGCATCGCCCTGGTGCACATGATGGGGGCCCAGGCCCGGATCAAGGAGATCAAGGCCATCGCCGACCGGCACGGCATCCCGGTGTTGGAAGACACCGCCCAGGCCGCCGGGGCCAGCCTGGAGGGCAAGGCCCTGGGCACCTTCGGGGCCTGCGGCACCTTCAGCCTGGACGCGGTCAAGACCGTCACCACCGGCGAGGGCGGCATGGTGGTCACCGACGACGAAGCCCTGTACCAGAACATGAGCGAGTACTCCGACCACGGCCACGACCACAAGCCGGTGGGCCGGGGCAACGAGGGCCGCCGCTTCATCGGCATGAACTTCCGCATGATGGAGCTGCAGGGGGCCCTGGGCCTGGCGCAGTTGGCCAAGCTGCCGGCCATGGTGACGCGGATGCAGTCGATCAAGAGCGCCCTCAAGGAGGCCCTGGCCCGGGTGCCCGGCCTGACCTTCCGCCAGATCCCGGACCCCAAGGGCGACTCGGCCACCTTTGTCAGCTGGTTCCTGCCCACCCCGGAGGCCGCCGGCCGCATGGCCGCCATCCTGGGCGAGCACGGGGCCGGCCCGGTGGCCTGGGGCAAGAACACCTGGCACGCCTATCACAACTGGGAGCACCTGCACGCCGGGGCCACGGTGGTCAAGAGCGGCTGGCCCTTCGTGCGCCCCGAGGGCAAGCTCAGCTATCCGCCCGACGCCCTGCCCCAGACCACGGCCCTGCTGCACCGCTGCCTGTCCTGGCAGGTGATGCTGGGCTGGGACCAGGCCCGGCTGCAGAAGATGACCGAGGCCATCAACAAGGTGGCGGTGGAGCTCTAGGCCGGGCGGTGGAGGCGGCCAGCCTGCCCCGCCTGCTGGCCGGCCTGCGCGACCTGGCCTTTCCCCCGGGCTGCCTGGGTTGCGGTCGGGTGGTGGGGCAAGACCAGGCCTTTTGCCCGGCCTGCGCCGGGCAGGTGGCCTGGCTCAAGGCCGCCTGTCCGGTCTGCGGCCAGCCCCAGGCGGCCGGCGGGGCGGATTGCCCGACCTGCGCCGTCGCGGCCCCGGCCTGGGATCGGGCCTGGGCCCTGGCCGGCCATGCCGGGCCGGTGGCCGAGGCCGTCCGGGCCTTCAAGTACCGCCGGGCCTGGGCCATTGGCGCGGGCCTGGGCCGCCTTTTGGCCCAGCGCGTCCCGGCCGACCTCCTGGCCGGGGTGGATATCATCGCCCCGGTGCCCCTGCACCGCTGGCGGCTCCTGCGCCGGGGCTTCAACCAGGCCCAGGTCCTGGCCCGGGAGCTGTCCCGGCGGACGGGCCAGGGCGAACCCCGCCCCCGCCTGTTGCCGGACCTGCTGCTGCGCCGCCGCCACACCCGCCCCCAGGTGGGCATGAGCCCCGCCCAGCGGGCGGCCAACGTGGCCGGGGCCTTCGCGGTCCATCCCCGCCGGGCGGCGCTCCCGGCCGGGCGGCGGGTGCTGTTGGTGGATGACGTGCTCACCACCGGGGCCACGGTCGGCGAGTGCGCCCGGGCCCTGCGGGCCGCCGGCGCGGCCTGGGTGGGGGTGGTGACGGTTTCCCGGGGCGGAGCCATCCGCCCCGGCCGCGAGACATGAGACCCATGACCGACTTCGACGCCCGCCACAAGATCGTGGACCCCGCCACCGCCGTGGCCCGCGCCCGCGCGGTACAGGCCGCCGGGGGCCAGGTGGTCTTCACCAACGGCTGCTTCGACCTGCTGCACGCCGGCCACGTGCGCTATCTGGGCCAGGCCCGGTCCCAGGGCGACTGCCTGATCCTGGGGCTCAACTCCGACGCCAGCGTGCGCGGCCTGGAAAAAGGCCCCGAGCGCCCCATCGTCCCCCAGGTCCAGCGGGCCGAGGTGGTGGCCGGCCTGATGGCGGTGGACCTGGTGGTGATCTTCGACCAGCCCACCCCCCTGGAGCTGATCCAGGCCCTGGCCCCGGACGTGCTGGTCAAGGGCGGCGACTGGCCGGTGGAGAGCATCGTGGGCCATGAATTCGTCCTGGCCCGCGGGGGCCGGGTGCTGTCCATCCCGCTGGTGGCCGGGCTTTCCACCACCAACCTGGTGCGCCGCCTGACCGGCGGCGGGGCTTGACAATCCCGGCCCCAGCCGATGCAATGGGAATAAGCCGTTTCTTTCAGCCCGGAGGCGCCCCATGACCGCGGCCGAAGACAGCCCCCAAACCAAGCGCGGATGTCTGTCCCTGTTCAACCCCCTGGCCGGCGGCCTGGGCCGGGGCGGTCGGGCCTGGCGGGGCATCCTGCTCCTGGCCCTGCTCTACTGCCTGGCCGCGCCCCTGGTGATGTGGTACGAGTACGACCGCGCCTTCCCGGCGTTCTTCGATCCCCGCCCCCCGGCCCCGGCCACCGGCGACGCCCCGGCCGCCGAGGCCCCGGCCCACGGCGTGGTCTTCAGCGACACCCTGATCATGATTTCCCAGCGCATGCTGGAGGGCTGGCTGCCCAACGACGTGATCTGGCCCAGCATCCTGATGGACAACCCCCAGAACTTCCAACTGGGGGAGCTGGAGGTGGTCCGCTACGCCACCCGGGTGCTGCGCGACAAGCTCTCGCGCCAGCGCACCACCGACAAGATCGACGCCGACGCCGACAAGGCCTTCACCGACTTCAGCAACAACCCCAAGGCCTGGATCTTCCCCGCCGCCGAGACCAAGTTCGGCGAGGGGGTGGCCTCCCTGCAACGCTATCGCCAGGGCCTGATCAAGGGCAGCTCGGCCTTCTATCCCCGGGCCGACAACCTGATCGAGCTGCTGGACCAGTTGGCCAGCCTCCTGGGCGGGGTGGACACCCGCCTGGGCAACGCCCCCCGGGACTGGACCGTGCGCCTGAGCGAGGAGACCGCCGGCGACCGCTACAGCGAGGGCGAGGCCACCTCCCGGGTGGCGGTGCCCTGGACCCAGGTGGACGACAACTTCTACTTCGCCCGGGGGGTGGCCTACGGCCTGCGCCAGATCCTGGTGGCGGTGCGCTGGGAGTTCGGCGACATCCTGCGCATGAAGCGCTCCCTGGAGCTGTTGGACAACATCATCGCCGAGTTGGGCCTGGCCCAGTTCGAGCCCCTGGTGGTGCTCAACGGCTCCCGGGGCAGCATCTTCGCCAACCACAGCCTGAGCCTGATGGCCACCCTGGAAGACGTGCGCCAGAAGATGTCCAGCCTGCAACACATGCTGGAACGATAGCCCGGCCTCTGGTAAGACTTTAGGCGTGGGGCGCGGCCGGAAAGTCCGGCCGAAGGCCCCGGCCTCGGTCACCCCCAGGGTCCAAGACGCGCCATGGAATTGCAACGCTGCTCAGGCTGTCTGTTCTGCGAGGAGTTGGGGCAGGATTACATCCGCTGCACCAACGCCGACGTGGCCCAGGACACCGGCTGGGACGACGCCTACCTGACCCAAGGCTACCTGGAGTTGCCACCGTTCAAGCCCGAGGACCCGCCCTGTTTCTGGTTCGTGCAGAAACGTTAATCATTTCCAAGAATTAATCCAAAAGATCCCCGCCGGCTTCCAGTCGCCCCGGAGAGCGCGCCAGGTCGCGCCCGCCCGGGCCTCCGGCCGGCGAGGGGATATTTCTTGCTGAGATGAACCGCGTTTTCCGGCACAATACCCGGGAGGCATCCGACCACCGCTGAACACGGAACCCGGCGCGGCGACCAGGCAAAGGAGATGCCACTTGTTCAATCCGATCAAGCGGCTGTTGGGACCCTCCATCCGGCGCAACCTGCAATTGCTGGTGCTGGCGGCCTTCCTGCCCGGGGTGGCCATCCTGCTCTACACCTTCCACACCATGCAGGCCAACTTGGTCCATGAGGTGGAGGACTACACCCTGCGCCAGGTGCGGGCCATCGCCGACAGCCACGAGGGGGTCCTGGACGACGCCCGTCTCCTGCTGCTGACCCTGTCCAAGACCTGCGAGTTCCGCAGCCTGGACGCCAAGGCCTGCCAGTCGCTGTTGCGGGAGATACTGCCCCTGAACCCGGCCTTCGTGGCCCTGGGTCTGGCCGACGCCCAGGGCGGCCTGCTGGCCTCGTCCCCTCCCGGCAGCGTCCACGACCTGGGGGGCGAGCGCTATTTCCACCGCGCCATGCGCTCCGGCGAATTCACCATCGGCAACTACCAGCTCCGGGAAGACAAGCTGGGGGTGATCATCCACTTCGCCCAGCCGATCCAGGATGAAAAGGGACGCATCGTCGGGGTGTTGATGGCGGTGTTCGACCTGAACCACCTGGTGCGGATCTTCCAGAACGCCCATCTGCCGGAAAACTCGGTCCTGACCATGACCAACTCCGACGGGGTGCGCCTGACCCGCTTCCCGGAGCCCGAAAAGTACACCTGGGTGCCGGACCTGCCCCGCATGATCGAGCGCATGTTCGGCCCGGCCGAGGAGGGGGCCTTCCTGGAGACCGGGGTGGACGGAGTGCGGCGGCTCTACGGCTTCAAGCGCCAGGAGCTGCCCAGCGGCTCGACGGCCCAGATCAGCTTCCGCCTGGGCATTCCGGTGGAGCACGCCCTGGCCCGGCCCCGGACCATCTTCTATCGCAACCTGGCCCTGCTGGGTCTGGCCGCCTTCCTGTCCATGTTCCTGGCCTGGCTCCTGGGGGAGTTCACCGTCCTGCGCCGGATGCAAAAACTGGTGCGGGCCGCCGAGCGCCTGGGCGGCGGCGACCTGGCCGCCCGCACCGGGCTGGGCCACGGCGGCGACGAGCTGAGCCGGTTGGCCGGGGCCTTCGACAGCATGGCCGAGTCCCTGGAGAAGCGGGAGAGGGATCATCGGCAGGCCCAGGCCGAGATCCAGCGCCTGTTGCAGGAGAAACTGGACTGCCTGGACCAACTGGCGCGTTGCGTGGCCCACGAGCTGCGCAACCCCGTCACCACCATCGGCGGCCTGACCCGGCGCCTGCTCAAGCAGGTGGACGAGGGGAGCACCACCGGCGATTATCTCAAGAAGATCCTGGCCGACACCGAGCGCCTGGAGATGATCGTCAAGGAGGTGCGGGAGTACGCCGACCTGCCCACGCCCGCGCCGGAGAAGGCGGATTTGGGCCTGCTGCTGGGCCAGATCACGGAGGCCTGCCTGGAGCAGGCCCAGCCGGTGGGGGTGGAGGGGGTCCTCCAGGAGGTGCTGGGCCAGCCCGGCCGGGTGATGGCCTGGGTGGACCAGGCGCTTTTGGAAAAGACCTACCGGGTCCTGTTGCAAAACGCGCTGGACGCCATGCCCGGCGGCGGCACCCTGCGCCTGGGCCTGGGCTGCGACCGCCGGATGGCCCCGGTGACGGTCAGCGCCACCCGGCGCGGCATTCCCCAGGAGGACATGCCCTTCCTGTTCCATCCCTTCTTCACCACCAAGGCCAACGCCGTGGGCATCAGCCTGTCCACGGTCAAGCGCATCGTGACCGAGCACCAATGGAGCCTGGAGGTGGAAAGCCAGGTGGGCCAGGGCACCACCTTCACCCTCAGCATCCCCCTGGGTCCACCCCAGAGTCTGCAACCGCCGTCGTCCTGCGGCTGAGCGCCAGGCTGACCGACCAATCCCCAACCGTCATCACCGGAGCAGCCCCAACATGCCCGCCCCCCATCATCCCCAAGAGAGCCTGGGCCTTGGCGCGGTCCTGACCATGCTGACCCTGGCCCTGCTGTGGGGCACCAACATGGCCATGGTCAAGCTGGTGGTCGGCGAATTGCCGCCCCTTTTCCAGGCCGGACTGCGCTCGGCCGTGGCCGCGGCCTGTCTGTGGGGCTGGATGCGCTATCGCCGGATCCCGATCTTTCCCCAGCGGGAGGTCACCCGCCACGGCCTGATCCTGGGCCTCCTGTTCGGGCTGGAATTCGGCCTGCTCTATCCGGGCATGCTGATGACCAGCGTGGCCCGCAGCTATCTCCTGCTCTACACCGCGCCGTTCTTCGTGGCGGTGGGGGCGCATTTCTGGCTGCCGGGCGACCGCCTGACCCGGATCAAGGTCCTGGGACTGCTGCTGGCCTTCGCCGGCCTGGCGGTGCTCTTCGCCCAGGGCCTGGGCGGCTTCTCGGGCCGGGCGCTCCTGGGCGACCTGCTTTCGCTCCTGGCCGGGGCCCTGTGGGGGGCCACCACCCTTTACCTCAAGCGCTTCCTGGCCCAAAGCGCCCTGGCGGTGCAGACCCTGTTCTACCAGGTCTTCTTCTCCTTCCCTCTCCTGTTGGCGGCCAGCTTCCTGCTGGAGGACTTCTCCCAGGCCAGCCTGACCGCCTTCGGGGCCTTCTCGCTGTTCTACCAATCGGTGATCGTGGCCTTCCTGAGCTACGTGGCCTGGTTCGTCCTGATCCTGCGTTATCCGGCCAGCCTGGTCCAGGCCTTCACCTTCTTCACCCCCCTGGCCGGGGTCCTGATCAGCGGGGTGCTGATCCTGCACGAGCCGGTGAGTCCGCGCCTGGTGGTGGCCATGGTCCTGACCAGCCTGGGCCTGGTGCTGGTCAACCGCCCCGCGCGCCGCCCCTTGGAGCCGCCCGCGGGCTCCTGAGGGCCTTCGCCGGGTTGGACCCGCCCGCAAGCCCTCGATAATTATTCCTGAATATTTTTCTGGCGCAGGGTCCCTTCCAGCTTTATCATCTATACATAATGACGTGTAGACAACTCGACCCCAGGCCGCCGGGTTCCGGAGGGGACCGGCCGGCCCGGGGTGGGGAAAGCCTGCCCGGTCGGTCAGCCAGACCGGTTGCCGCCGGTCCCGGGCCAGGGCTTTCTGGCCCCCGCCTCCTCCGGCCTCGCGCGGAGAATGCGGCCAGTTAGATCGGAAGAGCACACGTCTGAACTCCAGTCACGGCTACATCTCG
>CALERA010000078.1 GCA_937908275.1 uncultured Desulfarculaceae bacterium
CCGCCCGGGAAAGAGCCCGCCGCATGACCCGCCGCGCCCTGTTGGCCCTGGAAGACGGCACCACCTTCCCCTGCTTCGCCTTTGCCGGCAGCGGCGAGGTGGCGGCCGAGGTCTGCTTCAACACCGCCATGACCGGCTACCAGGAGGTGTTAACCGATCCCTCCTACAAGGGCCAGATGGTGGTGATGACCTACCCCCTGATCGGCAACTATGGCACCAACCCCGAGGACGTGGAAAGCGCCGCGGTGCAGGTCAGCGCCTTTTTGGTCAAGGAATACCAGCCTCTGCCCAGCAACTTCCGCTCCACCCAGAGCCTCAGGGACTACCTGGAGGCGGCCGGGGTGCTGGGGGTGGAGGGCCTGGACACCCGGGCCCTGACCCGCCACCTGCGCATCAAGGGGGCCATGATCGGGGTGCTCTCCACCGAGGACCTGGACCCCGTGAGCCTCACCGCCAAGGCCCAGGCCAGCCCCGGCCTGGTGGGCATCGACCTGGTCAAGGAGGTCACCTGCCAGGAGGCCTACCGCTGGATCGACGGCAGGATCGACCGCCAGGTGGACCTGGCTGGCGATCCCGAGGCGGTCTGGGCCGGCGGCCAGGGCCGCTGGCGGGTGGTGGCCCTGGATTGCGGCATCAAATACAACATCCTGCGCCGCCTGGAGGCCCGGGACATGAAGGTCCTGGTGGTCCCGGCCTTCACCCCGGCGGCCGCCATCGCCCGCTTGAACCCGGACGGCGTCTTCCTCAGCAACGGCCCCGGCGACCCGGCCGCGGTGACCTATGTGGTCGAAACCGTGCGCGATTTGCTGGGGGTCAAGCCCATCTTCGGCATCTGCCTGGGCCACCAGATGCTGGGCCAGGCCCTGGGCGGCAAGACCTTCAAGCTCAAGTTCGGCCACCGGGGGGCCAACCAGCCGGTGATGGACCTGAGCACCACCAAGGTGGAAATCACCAGCCAGAACCACGGCTTCTGCGTGGACGCCGAGACCATCCCCGACCCGGACGTGGTGATGACCCACCTGAACCTGAACGACCGCACCCTGGAAGGCCTCAGCCACAAGAAGATCCCCCTCTTCTGCGTGCAGTACCACCCCGAGGCCAGCCCCGGCCCCCACGACGCGGACTATCTCTTCGACCGCTTCGTGAAGATGATGACCACCGGCCAACCCCCGGCGGCGGCCTAAGACCCGGCGAGGGGCGGGCCGACCCGCCCCGGCGGAATTGGTTAGCGATCCCAACCACTCCCAGCCCCACGCGGACGTGACATGCCCAAACGTGACGACCTCAAGAAGATCATGATCATCGGCTCCGGGCCCATCATCATCAGCCAGGCCTGCGAGTTCGATTATTCCGGCACCCAGGCCATCAAGGCCCTCAAGGAAGAGGGCATCCAGGTGGTGCTGATCAACTCCAACCCCGCCACCATCATGACCGACCCGGAGATGGCCGACCGCACCTACGTGGAGCCCATCACCCCGGAATACGTGGTCGAGGTGCTGCGAGCGGAGCGGCCGGACGCCATCCTGCCCACCCTGGGCGGCCAGACCGCCCTGAACACCGCCTTGATGGTGGCCCGCACCGGCATCCTGGAGGAGCTGGGCATCGAGATGATCGGGGCCACCCCGGCGGTGATCGAAAAGGCCGAGAGCCGCGAGCTGTTCCGCGCCGCCATGGCCAACATCGGCCTGAAGGTGCCGGAGAGCGCCATCTGCCACACCATCGCCGAGGTGTTGGAGGCGGCCAAGCGCATCGGCTATCCCCTGGTGGTGCGCCCGGCCTTCACCCTGGGCGGCACCGGCGGCGGCGTGGCCTACAACCGCGAGGACCTTGAGGAAATCGCCAGCGCCGGCCTGGCCGCCAGCCTGACCACCGAGGTCATGATCGAGCAGAGCGTGCTGGGCTGGAAGGAATTCGAGCTGGAGGTGATGCGCGACCGCAAGGACAACGTGGTCATCATCTGCTCCATCGAGAACCTGGACCCCATGGGGGTGCACACCGGCGACTCCATCACCGTGGCCCCGGCCCAGACCCTGACCGACCGCGAATACCAGGTCATGCGCGACGCCTCCATCGCCATCATGCGCGAGATCGGGGTGGAGACCGGCGGCTCCAACGTGCAGTTCGCCATCAATCCCGCGGACGGCGAGATGGTGGTGGTGGAGATGAATCCCCGGGTCAGCCGCTCCTCGGCCCTGGCCAGCAAGGCCACCGGCTTCCCCATCGCCAAGATGGCCGCCAAGCTGGCCATCGGCTACACCCTGGACGAGCTGCCCAACGACATCACCCAGGAGACCATGGCCAGCTTCGAGCCCACCATTGACTACTGCGTGGTCAAGGTGCCGCGCTGGGCCTTCGAGAAGTTCCCCGGGGCCCAGGACGTGCTGACCACCAGCATGAAGAGCGTGGGCGAGACCATGGCCATCGGCCGCACCTTCAAGGAGGCCCTGCAAAAGGGCCTGCGCGGCCTGGAGATCGGCCGGGCCGGCCTGATCGGCGACGGCAAGGATCCCGACCCCGCCAGCCTGACCCCGGACCTGCTGCGGGCCAAGTTGCGCACCCCCAACAGCCTGCGCATCTTCTGGCTGGCCCAGGCCATGCGCGCCGGCATGAGCGACCAGGAAATCTTCGACCTCACCTGGATCGACCCCTGGTTCCTGTCTAATATCCGGCAATTGGTGGATTTTCAGGCCGAATTGACCACCTGCCAGGCCTGGGGCGAGCTGGCCGATCCCCTGGCTTGCCTGGACGAGGGCCTCCTGCGCCGGGCCAAGCAGTGGGGCTTCAGCGATCGCCAACTCGCCGCCGCCCTGGGCTGCGCGGAGCTGGCGGTGCGCGAGCACCGGACCAAGCTGGGCATCAGCAGATCGGAAGAGCACACGTCTGAACTCCAGTCACGGCTACATCTCG
>CALERA010000079.1 GCA_937908275.1 uncultured Desulfarculaceae bacterium
ACGAGATGTAGCCGTGACTGGAGTTCAGACGTGTGCTCTTCCGATCTGCCAGGGGGTCGGAGAACCAGAGCACCTCGGCCCCGGTTTCCAGCAACAGGGCGGCGTAATCCTGGGCCAGGTCGCGGCAGAGGTCCAGCAGGGCCTGGACCTCCTCCGGGTGCTCCACCACCCCGCGCAGCACGGCCTGCTCGCCGGCCACCTGGCCGGCCACGGTGAAGGGGCCGTAGACCATGGCCGCCCGGGGCCGGCCGGGGAACTCCCGCCCCAAGGCGCGCAGCACCTCGGCGTTGATCCGCATGCGGGGGCAGGCGGCGGCCCGGACCGGACGGGGGCTGGCGGCCGGGGCGGAGACCGCCGGCATCCCGCCGGGGGAGAAGCGCACCGTGGCCCCCAAGGCCTCGGCCTGGATGGCGATGTCGCTGAAACAGAAGACCAGGTCGGCGGGCAGCTGGCGGTAATACTCCAGCACCGCCGCGGTCTTGAGCTCGGCCGAGTGGCTGAGTTGGTCGATGCCCGCCGCCGTGAGTCCGGCGGCGGGCAGGGCGTTGATGGGATAGACCAATCCGGCCAGGGGCGGCACGGCTTTTTCCTTATTTGGCCTTCTGCACGAAGGAGTTGTCCACGATGGCCTCGAAGGGCACCGGGCGGTCGATGGCCCCGGCCCCGGTGAAGACCTTGACCGCGGTGTCATGGCCTTCCTTGGTCACCAGGCCGCTGGCCGAGCAGGCTTCCTTGTCCATGGCCAGGGAGGCCTTGATCACCTCCGGGCTCATGCCCTGGAAGTAGGGGGCCACCACCGCGGTGAACTGGTCCAGGCTGGCGGTCTGGATCCACTTTTCGGCCTGCAGCATGGCGTTGACGAACTTCTGCACCGTCTCGGGCTTCTCCTTGATGAACTCGTCGGTGACCTGGATCACGGAGAAGGAGTAGTCCGGGGAGCCGAAGTGCTTCCGGCTCTCGGCGGCGGTGTTCAGGGCGGCCAGCAGGTTGGCCTTCTTGTCCTGCACCAGCTGGGTCACCAGGGGCTGCCAGGCCATGGCCGCGGCCACCCGGTTGTTCTCCAGGGCGCCGGCCATGGGGCCCATGCCGCCCACGCCCACCATGTTGATATCCTTGGCCGGGTCCATGCCGGCCTGGGCGGCCAGGTACAGGCCCACGGCGTAGGTCTCGGCCCCGATCTTGCTGCAACCCACGTCCTTGCCCTTGAGCTCGGCGATGCTCTTATACTCCGGGCGGGAGATCAGGTAGAAGGTGCACTTGTCCTGCATCTCGTTGACGATCTTGGTGGACTTGCCCTTGGTCCACATGTTGGCGACCTGGCCATGACCCGTGGCGCAGAACTGGACCTGGCCGGCCACCAGGGCCTGCATGGCCAGGGGGCCGCCCTGGGTGGAGACGATCTCCACCTCCAGGCCCTGCTTTTCAAAGAGCTTCAGGCCGTGGGCCACGTACAGCGGCACGAAGAAGAAGCCGCGCACCGCCTCGGAGCAGGCGACTTTTTCCAGGGCCGCGGCCGGGGCGGCGGCGGACAGGGCCAGCAGCAGGCCCAGGACCAGGGCCAGGGGGGCGAAACGTTTGGACATGGGGGTGCTCCTTTGGGTGTTAACTCAGCAAGTTGTTGTTGGGCCGCCACTTGAGCGCCCGGCGCTCCAGGCGGCCGACCAGTTGATTGAGCCCCACCACCATCAGCCCCAAGGCCACCAGGGCCGCGAAGACCCGGTTGGTCTGGAACAGACCGGCGGCGGAGTTGATCATCCAGCCCAGGCCGGCGTTGCCCCCCACGTACTCGCCCACGATGGCCCCCAACAGGCTCATCGCCACGCCGGATTTGAGCCCGGCCAGGACCCAGGGGGTGATGGCCGGCAGGATGACCTTGACCAGGAGTTGGCGGCGGCTGGCGCCCATCACCCGCACCGCGTCCACCATGCGACGGTCCACTTCCTTCAGGCCGGCGAAGGTGTTGAAAAAGACCAGGAACAACACCAGCATGAAGGAGAAGACCACCTTGGAGGCCACCCCCAGGCCGAACCAGAGCACGAACAAAGGGGCCAGGGCGATGCGCGGGATGCTGTAGGCCAGCATGATGATGGGGTCCAGGACCTTTTCCCAGAACGGGCTGGCGGCCAGGGCGAAGGCCATCAGGACCCCCAGGACCGCGCCCAGCAGGAAGCCGGCCAGGGCCTCCTCCAGGGTGACCCAGGCGTGGATGAAGACCTGGCCGCTGATCACCAGGCCCCAGAAGTCGGCCAAAACCGCGCTGGGCCGGCCGAAGAACAGGGCGTCCAGCCAGCCCAGGGCGGCCCCGGCCTCCCAGAGGCCGAAGAAGCCCAGCACCAGGCCCAGCCGGGTCAGGATCACGGCGGCGCGGGCGGGGGGCTTCATGCCTGGTGCGCTTTCTGCCAGTCCACCTCGGCCATCAGGTCGCGGCGGATGGCCTGGTGCAAGGCCTGGAATTTTTGGCTGAATTGCACCTCCAGGCTGGTGCGGGGCCGGGGCAGCTCCACCCGGTACTCGCGCTTGATGGCCGCCGGCCGGCGCGAGAGCAGGCAGACCCGGTCGGCCAGGGTGATGGCCTCCATCAGGTCGTGGGTGACGAAGATCACGGTGCGGCGGAAGTCGCGCCAGAGGTCCACCAGGTCGTTTTGCAGCACCTCGCGGGTCTGGGCGTCCAGGGCCGCGAAGGGTTCGTCCAGCAGCAGCACCTCGGGCTCGTAGGCCAGCATCCGGATCAGGCCCAGGCGCTTGCGCATGCCGCCGGACAGCTCGTGGGGATAGCGGTTCTCGAAGCCGGCCAGGCCCACCCGGGCGGCCAGCTCCGCCGCGCGGCGGCGGCACTCCGCGCGGGCGACGCCCCGGATTTCCAGTCCGATGCCGGCGTTGTCCAGCACGTCGCGCCAGGGCAGCAGGGTGTCGGCCTGGGACATGTAGCCCGCCCAGCCAAAGGCCCCGTTCTGGCCGGCGTGGCCATGGGTCACCCGGCCGGCGCTGGGTTTCTGCAACCCGGCGATGATCTCCACCAGGGTGGTCTTGCCGCAGCCGCTGGGACCCACCAGGCTGACGAACTCGCCCTCGGAGACCGCCAGGTCGATGCCGGCCAGGGCCTGGACCTGGCTGCCGTCGGCGGCCAGAAAGGTCTGGCCGATGCCCTCCAGGCGGATCATCAATCCACCTGCTTGCCGCCCCGGCCCCAGTTATCGTCGGGAATTTCCTCGATCAGCACCGTGGCCCGGGAGGCGTAGGCGGGGTCGCCCACCACCCGGGCGAAGGCCTGGGCCATTTCCTCGATCAAGCGGGCCTTGGTCGGTTTGTCGCGCAGGACGCCCTGGCGGGCCTTGACGATGATCACCGGCATGTTGTTCTCCTTGCCTACGCTGAATAACGCGCCTTTTCAGGGCTTTAACCTTAGAGGTCCGCCCCTGGCCCGGCAAAGAGATAATATTGATGAAAACCGGCGTTTTTTATAGCTAAAAGCGATG
The DNA here is from genome assembly GCA_937908275.1 of uncultured Desulfarculaceae bacterium. Taxonomy (GTDB): domain Bacteria; phylum Desulfobacterota; class Desulfarculia; order Desulfarculales; family Desulfarculaceae; genus JACRDC01. The sequence goes on from CALERA010000079.1 coordinate 3,477, forward strand.
TTAGGGGCGCCATGCTGGCGGCGGATTGGCCCCGGCCCCAAAAGCGGCGCGCCCCCGGCGCTGGGCCGGGGGCGCGGACGGGCCTGGTCAGGCCGGGGTTTCGCGGTCTTAGGCCGGTTCAGGCGCGGGCAGGGGAATCTCGCAGTAGTGCTGGTTCTGCAGCTTGGTCTGCAACTCGCGCACCCGGCGGCTGAGGTCGGTGCAGATCTGCAAGGCCACCTGGGGGTACTCGCGCACCACCTCGCTGAACTCGCGCTGGTGCAGCATCAGGACCATGGTCTCCTCGGTGGTCATGACCGTGGCCGAGCGCTGCATATTGTCGAACAGGGCCATCTCGCCGAAATACTCGCCCGGTCCCATCTCCCCCAGCTCGATCCGGCACTGGTCCTCCACCACCTTGCTCACCGAGACCTTGCCCGAGACGATCAGGAACATGGCGTCGCCCACCTCGCCCTCGGTGAGGATGACCTGGTTGGCGCCAAAACGCTGCACCTCGCAGACCGCGGCCACCGCCGCCAGCTCGGCCACCGCCAGGCTGGCGAAAAGGTCCATGCGCCGCAGCAGCACGATGCGCTCGGATAGACTGATGCTCTCGTCCTTGGTCATGACTTCGCCTCGTTGCGTCATCTCCGGGCGACCCAGCAGCCGGGCGGACAGGGCGCGCACCCGCTGGTCGCCGGCCAGGGCCAGGCGCCGGAGTTGGTCGCGGTAGGGGGACAGGTCGTCCATGTCGGCCAGGATCTCCAGGGCCAGGACCTGGGAGACCCAGTTGCGCTTGTCCAAAAGCTCGCTCAACAGACCGCCCAGGTCGGCCGGGGCCGGCTCCAGCGCAAAGGCCTTGCGCCCCACAGCCAGCTTCTCGGCCGGGGAGATGCTGTCCAGCAGCGGCACCATGGCCCGGGCCAGGTCGCGGCCCAGCAGGGTCTCCATGGCCTCGATGGCGTTGGAGCGCAGGCGCTTGTCCGGGGAGTTGATGCCGCGCAGGGCCAGGCGCATGCGCCCGCTCTGGTCCTGGGTGGCCAGCACCCGCAGCACGGTGTCCACCCGCTGGTTGCCCAGCTCCGCGAACTGGCGGGCCAACAGCTCCCGGGGCTCGGACTCGGGCAGGATCTGGCAGGCCTGGGCCAGCATCAGGCCGCGGTAGGCCTTGCTGAGCTGGGCCCGGGCGAAGCTGACCAACTCCTGGTCGCTGATGTGCAGGCGCTCGATGACCTGGATCAGGCTCTGGCGCACCTGGCGGTTGGGAGAGGTCAGCGACTCCAACAACACCTGGTGGTTGAGGATCGGCGCGTCGTTGAGCTTTTCCAGGGCCAGCTCGCGCATGTCCTCGTCCGGGTGGCCCAACAGGGAGATGAAGGCCCGGGTGGAGGCCTCGTCGTTGATGGCGTAGTCCTTGAGCACCTGGCGGGGCAGGGCCTCGGGCTCGCTCTCCAGGCGGGCCAGGATCACCTGGCGCACCTGGTTGTCGCCCAGGCGGTCCAGGGCCACCAGCAGGTGCTTGGCCACCTCGTCGTCCGCCTCGCGCCCCAGGGCGTGGCGCAGGGCGGGCAGGAAGAATTCGTCGCCGCTGCCGCCGGCGGCCACCGCCCCGGCCGCGCGCTCGGCCGGCACCGGCGAGCCCAGCCAGTCCTCGATGATGTGGCGGTACTTGGGCGGCTGCTCGCGGTAGAGCCCCACCACCGCCTCGGCCTTGACCAGGGGCGGCTGGTGGTCTTCCAAAAGGCCGCGCAGGAACTCCTGGCCCTCGGGCTGGTCCATGCGGGCGGCGGCCCGGGCCAGGGCCGCGGTCAGCCCCGGGCGGCCGGATGCGGCCAGTTGGCGGAAGACCGGCAGGGCCTGGGCCGCGGCCTGGGGGCTGATCATGTCCAGCAGCTCGATGGCGGTGGCCTCCTGCTTGCCGGGCAGCATGGCCAGGAGCTGCTCGTCCAGGTCCGGCACCTTCTGCGAGCGCATGGCCTCGGCGAACCAGATGCAGGCATGGCCCTCGCTGGCCGCGCAGGCCTGGAGGAGCTGGGCCTGGGCCTGCTTGTCCTGGAACAGGTCGTCCACGTCCGAGCGCTCCAGGGACTTCAGGTCCACCATGTCCTGGGAGATCAGGTCCAGCAGGATGCGCGAGTAGGCCTTCTTGAGCCAAATCGCCGAGAGCAGCCAGGCGGTGCCCAGCACGATGCCGATCAGGGAGAGATAGCGGGGGTGGAACACGCCCTCGGCCAGCATGGTGGCCCCGGAGCCCAACACAATGCCGATGCGCACCACCGTGCCCCGCAGGAAGGTCTTGAGCACCGCCCGGTTCTTGGGCGGGAACAGGCCCATCAAGACCTCGCGGGCCGGGTTGTTGATGGTGTCGCGCAGGACCTGGGTGGAGATGCGGGCGTACATGGCCACCACCAGGTCGAAGTGCAGCAGCAGGCCCAGGAAGGCGATGACGTAGTTGGCCGGGTGGAACATCAGGGCCACCGGCAGGCCCCAGCGGTTGTAGATCTTGCCCACGAACATCAGGATGATGAAGCTGATGGTGGAGAGGAAGGCCCGGAAGTAGCCGAAAAAGGTTAGCATCCCCTTCTCGGTGCCGAAGGATTGGCTCACCGTGAAGTTGAAGACGTAGTTCATGATCGGGATCAGGATGTTGGGCAGGAAGGTGATCAGCACCATGATCAGGACCAGGGTGCTGGTCTTCATCGAGGGCCAGACATCCTTGATTTCCTTGACCATGCTGGTGCGTTCGCGCTTGGCCCGGCTGGTTGAGCGCTCGGTCAGGGTCAGGGGCGGGAAGAGCACGCTGATGCGCCAAACCACCATCGCCGCGCCGACGGCCAGTACCGCGTA
>CALERA010000080.1 GCA_937908275.1 uncultured Desulfarculaceae bacterium
CAACCGGGTGCGCAAGGCGGTGGAGGCCCCGGGCGAGTCCAGGCCCAACTGGTGGGTCTTCCGCGAGATCGCCAAGCGCCTGGGCCAGGAATGGGCCAGCGCCAGCGGTCAGGAGATCTGGGACAACGAAATCAGCGAGCTGGCCCCGGCCCTGAAGGGCATCAAGTATCGCCGCATCGAGAACGACGGCCTGCAGTGGCCCTGCCCCGACGAGGACCACCCCGGCACGGTCTGCATGCACGCCGGCGGCAAGTTCACCTGCGGCCTGGGCATCTTCAATCCCGTGGACTGGACCCCGCCGGCCGAGGTGCCCGACGCCGAGTACCCCCTGGTGCTCAGCACCGGCCGCCGGCTCTACCACTACCACACCCGCACCCAGACCGGCCGCTGCGGGGGCCTCAACGACCTCCTGGGCGAGGAGACGGCCGACATCTCCTTGGCCGACGCGGCGGCCCTGGGCGTGGCCGACGGCGAGAAGGTCAAGGTCTCCAGCCGGCGCGGCCAGGTGACGGTCACCGCCCGGGTCACTCGCCAGGTTCCCAAGGGCCTGGTCTGGATGGCCTTCCACTTCCGGGAGGGCAACGCCAACTGGCTGACCAACCCGGTCTACGACCCCATCAGCCAGACCGCCGAGTACAAGGCCTGCGCCGTGAGGCTCGAGAAGGCCTAGCCAGACGACAAGCCAGACGATCTCCACGGGGGAGCCCTGACCGGCTCCCCCGTTTTTTTCTCCCCGCCGCCCCCCGGGCGAGATTTTTCGACCAACACTCAAATTAAGTTGACAGACCGCCCAACCACGGTTAAATTGACTGAGCACTCAATTAGCGCTGACCGCGGGCCGCCCCGGCCCGACATCCCCATTCGGGAGGACCAGACCGTGTCACGCAAGGATGCCATTGTCGCCGCCGCCATCGACCTGTTCTCGGCCCAGGGCTATCACGCCACCCCCACCGCCGAACTGGCCCGCCAGGCCGGGGTCTCGGAAGGTTCGATCTTCTACTACTTCCCCACCAAGGAAGAGATCCTGCTGCACATCTTCCAGGAGTCCATGACCCATTACCTGGAGGCGGTGCGAAAAATCCTGGAGGAGGCCTCCAGCGGCATCGACGCGGTGGAGGGCTTCGTGCGCCACCATCTGGCCGGCTCCCAGGTCCAGCCCAAGATCACCAAGATCCTGGTGCGCGATTTCCCCCTGGGCCTCTTGGAGCCCGGCTCCCCCCACCACGCCAAGCTCCAGCCCCTCTTCACCGAGCTCGGCGACCTCCTGCTGGCCATCATGCAGCGCGGCCAGGCCGACGGCAGCATCATCGCGGGCGCGCCCCAGGCCTTGGCCCTGCTGCTGCGCTCCACCACCGTGGGGCTGAGCCGCCTGCTGCTGTTGTTGGGCGCGGGCCGTCCCTCGGAGTGCATGGAGGAATTGCTGGCCTGCTGCCGCCGGGCCTTCGCCGCCCGCTGAGGCCGCCGCTTCGCTCCCCAACGCCGGCAACCCCTTGAGATGGCATGCCTACCCGCCGGGGCTGGTTGACGCCCCGGCGGGCCTCTGATATGGAAAATATGCGCTGGTCGCCCCGGGCCGCGCCTGGCCCCACCATCCCCTCGCGGCGTCGCCCGTGACGCCAGGGAGTAGCAGCGTGAGTCTGGCCCAGGAGTTGGTCGCCGCCCTGCGCGCGGTGCTGCCCGGTCCAAAGCCGGTGCCCCTGCACGAGCCCTGCTTCGCCGGCAACGAGTGGAAATACCTGAAAGACTGCCTGGACACCGGCTGGGTGTCCTCGGTGGGCTCCTACGTGGACCGCTTCGAGGCGGACCTGGCCAGGTTCACCGGGGCCCGGCGGGCGGTGGCGGTGGTCAACGGCACCGCCGCCCTGCAGGTGGCCCTGCGCCTGGCCGGGGTGCAAGCCGGCGACGAGGTGATCGTCCCCAGCCTGACCTTCGTGGCCACGGCCAACGCGGTGGCCTACCTGGGGGCCACGCCCCACTTCGCCGACAGCGCCGAGGAGACCCTGGGCCTGGACCCGGCGGCCCTGGCCCGCCACCTGGCGCAAGTGGCCGCGGCGCGCCAGGGCCAGTGCCTCAACCGCCAGACCGGCCAGGTGATCCGGGCCGTGGTGCCGATGCACGTCTTCGGCCACCCGGTGGACCTGGACGGTCTGCAAAAGGTCTGCGAAGAGTTCGGCCTGGTGCTGGTGGAGGACGCGGCCGAGTCCCTGGGCTCCTACTACCACGGCCGCCACACCGGAACCTTCGGCCGCCTGGCCACCTTGAGCTTCAACGGCAACAAGACCATCACCACCGGCGGGGGCGGGGCGATCCTGACCAATGACGAGGAGTTGGGCCGCCTGGCCAAACACCTGACCACCACCGCCAAGCCGCCCCACCCCTGGGCCTACGCCCACGACCAGCTGGGCTACAACTATCGCCTGCCCAACCTCAACGCCGCCCTGGGCTGCGCCCAACTGGAGCAGTTGCCGGCGTTCCTGGGCCGCAAGCGCCGCCTGGCCGAGGCCTACGCCAAGGCCCTGGCCGGGTTGGAGGGCGCGCGGGTCTTCCGGGAGCCGCCGGACTGCCAGAGCAACTACTGGCTCAACGCCCTGATCCTGGACCGGGGCCGGGAGGCGGAGCTGACGCCCTGCCTGGAGGCCACCAACCAGGCCGGGATCATGACCCGGCCGGCCTGGGAGCTGATGCACCGGCTGCCGATGTACCAGGCCTGCCCGCGCATGGCCCTGCCGGTGGCCGAGTCCCTGGCCGGGCGCATCCTGAACCTGCCCAGCGGCCCCCGCCTGCTGGCCTGAGGCCGCCGCCGAGGGAGACAACGCCATGAAAGTGGTCGCCATCGTCCAGGCCCGCATGGGCAGCACCCGCCTGCCGGGCAAGGTCCTGGCCGACCTGGAGGGCGCGCCGGTGCTGGCCCGCTGCCTGGACCGCCTGGCCCGGGCCACCCGCCTGGACCAGATCCTGGTGGCCACCACCAGCCTGGGGCCGGACCAGGCCCTGGCCGACTGGTGCCAGGCCCGGGGACAGGCCTGTTTCCGGGGCCATCCCGAGGACCTGCTGGACCGCTACTACCAGGCCGCCCAGGCCTGCCAGGCCCAGGTGGTGGTGCGCTGCACCTCCGACTGCCCCCTGATCGACCCCCAGGTGGTGGACGACGTGGTGGGCCAATTCCTGGAGCGGCTGCCGGAGGTGGACTACGCCTCCAGCCGCCTGCCGCGCTACACCTACCCCCGGGGCCTGGACACCGAGGTGATGACCCTGGCGGCCCTGGCCCGGGCCTGGGAGCAGGACCGGGACCCGGCCTGGCGCGAGCACGTCACGCCCTATATCTACTTTCATCCCGAGCAGTTCCGCATCCACGGCGCCATGTGCCTGGACGGCGACTTCTCCCGCTATCGCCTGACCGTGGACACCCCGGAGGACCTGGAGCTGATGCGCCTGATCTTCCGCCACTTCGGCCACGACCATTTCTCCTGGCGCGATGCGGTGGAGTTGCTGGAGCGCAACCCGGAATGGGCGGCCATCAACGCCGAGGTCCAGCAGAAGAAACTCATCGCCCCGGACGGCAGCGCGGTCTAGGAGGCATCCGCCGGCCCATGGGCCGGCCGCGAGGAGAAACCGTTGCGCACCATCGCCACCATCGAGGCCCGCATGCGCTCCACCCGCCTGCCGGGCAAGGTCCTGCTGCCCATCCTGGGCCGGCCCATGCTGGAGCTGATGATCGAGCGCCTGGACCGGGTGCGGGGCCTGGACGGCATCGTCATCGCCACCAGCGAGGACCCGTCCTGCCAGCCCATCGCCGAGCTGGCCGCCCGCCTGGGGGTGGGCTGCCACCGGGGCAGCGAGGACGACGTGCTGACCCGGGTCCTGGAGGCCGCCCGCACCATGCGGGCCGAGCGCATCGTGCAGACCACCGGCGACTGCCCCCTGGTGGACCCGGCCACGGTGGAGGCGGTGCTGGCCCTGCACGACCAGGGCCGGGGCGATTTCTGCGCCAACATGCTCACCCGGGAGCTGGCCCCCCTGCCCCCCGGCCAGGAGCCCTTCCCGGCCCGGCGCAGCTATCCCGTGGGCCTGGACGTGCGGGTCTTCCGCCTGGCCGACCTGGAAGAGGTGGCCCGCCTGAGCGCCGACCCGGTGGACCACGAGCATGTCTCCAACTACTTCTGGGAGCACCCCGCGCGTTTCCGCCTGGCCAACCTGGACGGCGGCCTGCCGGAGTGGGCCCGGGAGCTGCGCCTGACCGTGGACACCAACGACGACTTCAGCCTGATCAGCCGTATTTTCGAGGAGCTGTATCCGGCCAAGCCCGACTTCAGCCTGGCCGACGTGCTGGACTTCCTGGCCCGGCGGCCGGAGCTGGCCGACCTCAATCGCCACGTGGTGCAAAAAGGGGTGCGCTGATGGTTTGGCGGGCGGCGGTCATCGGCTGCGGGCGCATGGGCCATCTCTTCGCCCGTCAGGCCCCCCACCTGGGGGTCTACGCCCATGCCCAGGCCTACGCCGCCTGCCCCGCCACCCGGCTGGTCGCGGTCTGCGACCCGGACCCGGACCTGGCCCGGGACTGCGCCCAGACCTGGGGGGCCGCGGCCCAGTTCCAGGACCCCCGCCGGCTGCTGGCCGAGGCCGCGCCCCAGATCGTCAGCATCTGCAGCCCCGACCCCACCCATTACGAACTGGCCCTGGCCGCCCTGGAGACCCCGGGCCTGCGGGCCCTGTTCATGGAGAAACCCCTGGCCTTGGACCTGGCCCAGGCCGCCCGGGTGGTGGACCTGGCCCGGGCCCAGGGCGTGGTCCTGGCGGTGAACTACCTGCGGCGCTACTGCCGGGGCTTCCAGGCCGTGCGCCAAAGCCTCGCCGCCGGGGACCTGGGGCCGGTGCAGGCGGTCAGCGGCTTCTACACCAAGGGCGTGGCCCACAACGGCAGCCACTGGTTCGACCTGGTGCGCTTTTTGTTGGACGAGATCACCTGGGTGCGGGCCTGGCCCGGCCCGGACCCGGACCCCGACGATCCCGGCCTGGAGGTGGAGCTGGGCCTGGCCGGCGGGGCCACCGCCCGCCTGCACGCCTGCCGGGCCGAGGCCTACAGCGTCTTCGAGCTGGACATCCTGGGAGAAACCGGCCGCCTGCGCCTGGTGGACGCGGCCATGCGCTGGGAGCGCTGGCAGGTGGGCGACAGCCCCTGGTACCAGGGCTACCGGGTCCTGCGCCCCCGGCGGCCGCTGTCGGCCAGCCTGAAAAACGCCACCCTGGCCGCGGTGCGCGACCTGGCGGCCTGTCTGGACCGGGGCGGCGAGCCCCTCTGCTCGGGCCGCGACGCCCTGGCCGCCCTGGCCGTGGCCCAGGCCGCGCGCGAATCCGCCGCCGCCGGCGGCCAGCCCCGCCCGCCGGCGCGGTTCTGAAGCGCCCCGGTGCGAGATTGGCGTCCCGGGCTGGCATGGGTTATAATCACCTTGCCAAGCGCCGGGGCAAGGGGCAACCAACCATTTAATTTGCCTCGGCTTATTGCACATCATCCATCGCCTGGCGGGCATTGCCGGGGATGGATAAGCTCGATTACCCATACCTGGACGGAGCATGTCCGGCAACGTGGTGGAAATAGGGCCTCGACGCGGCTGGGGCTCCCTGGACCTGGGCGAGGTCTGGGAATTCCGCGAGCTGCTCTATTTCCTGGTCTGGCGCGAGGTCAAGGGCCGCTACCGCCAGATGGCCCTGGGTCCGCTGTGGATCGTGCTCAAGCCCCTGGTGACCATGGTGGTCTTCACCCTGGTCTTCGGCAACCTGGCCAAGATTCCCTCCGATGGGCTGCCCTATCCCCTGTTCAGCATCGCGGCGCTGTTGCCCTGGCAGCTCTTTGTGGTGGCGGCCAGCAAGTCCGCCGGCAGCCTGGTCACCAACATGAGCGTCATCTCCAAGGTCTATTTCCCCCGCCTGACGGTGCCGATCTCGGCGGCGGCCTCGGGCCTGGTGGATTTCTGCATGTCGTTCCTGGTGCTGATCGGGATGATGGTCTTCTACCGCGTGGCGCCCCCGTGGCAGGTCCTGGCCCTGCCCCTGTTCGTGGCCCTGGCGGTGGGCGCGGCCCTGGCCCTGGGCCTGTGCCTGGCCACCCTCTCGGTCAAGTTCCGCGACGTCAGCTTCGGGGTGGAGCACGCCCTCCAGGTCGGGATGTACCTGACCCCGGTGGTCTACTCGGCCAGCATGATCCCCGAGCGCTGGCGCGCACTCTACATGCTCAACCCCATGGCCTGGGTGGTGGAGGGCTTCCGCTGGTCGCTGTTCGGCAAGGGCCAGGCCCCGGATTGGACCCTGGCCGTGAGCGCGGGTCTGGTCCTGGTGTTGCTCCTGGTGGGCCTGGCCACCTTCCGGCGCACCGAGCGCACCATCGTGGACCTGAAGTGACGTCAGGTGCGATCCCCGCCTCGGCGCGGGATTGATTTTGGTCATCCGGCCCGGCCGCCAGCGGCGGGGCCGCTCGCCAGCGCCGGGGCGCGCACCGCGCCGCCGGCCCAGAAAGCTTGGCTAAAGGGATGCTGAACGACAAGACGATCCTGATAACCGGCGGAACCGGCTCCTTTGGCCGCAAGTTCGTGGAAGTCGCCCTGCGTGATTACAAGCCGCGCAAGGTCATCGTGCTCAGCCGCGACGAGCTGAAGCAACACGAGATGAACCAGAAGTTCCCCGCCGGTCCCGGCAAGGTGATGCGCTACTTCCTGGGCGACGTGCGCGACGCCGACCGGCTCTACCGCGCCTTCCGCGAGGTGGACCTGGTGGTGCACGCCGCGGCGCTCAAGCAGGTCCCGGCCTGCGAATACAACCCCTTCGAGGCCATCAAGACCAACATCCTGGGCACCAAGAACGTCATCGACGCGGCCATCGCCCGCAAGGTGCCCAAGGTCATGGCCATCAGCACCGACAAGGCGGTCAACCCCATCAACCTTTATGGGGCCACCAAGCTCTGCGCCGAAAAGATGGTCATCCAGGCCAACTCCTATTCCTTCGAGGGCGGCTCGCGTTTCAGCGCCTGCCGCTACGGCAACGTCATCGGCAGCCGGGGCTCGGTGGTGCCGCTTTTCCGCAAGCAGGCGGAGCAAGGCTGCATCACCGTCACCGACCGGCGCATGACCCGCTTCTGGATCACCCTGGAGCAGGGGGTGCGCTTCGTGCTCAAGTGCATCGAGCGGATGCAGGGCGGCGAGATCTTCGTGCCCGACATCCCCAGTTGCAGCATCATGGACCTGGCCCAGTTGCTGGCCCCGGACTGCAAGGTGGAGGAGATCGGCATCCGTCCGGGCGAGAAGCTGCACGAGGTCCTGATCAGCACCGACGAGTCGCGCCAGGCCCTGCGCCTGGCGGACATGTTCCTGATCCAGCCCAGCTTTCCCTGGTGGAGCCCCAGCGAGGAACTGAAGGGAGAACCCCTGTCCGAGGGCTTCAGCTTCGCCAGCAACCAGAACAGCCGCCATCTGGAGTCCGCCGAGCTCAACACCATGCTCGAGGATTGCTGAGGCGCGGCATGAGCCAACCGGCCATCACGGTGGAGGGGCTGGGCAAGCGCTACCGCCTGGGCAAGAGCCAAACCAAACCGGCCAATTTCTGGCAGGCCCTGGGCGGAGCCCTGATCACGCCCTTCCGCTACCTGATCCGCAGCGCCACCCAGGCCAGCGAGCAGGAGATCCTCTGGGCCCTGCGGGGCGTCAGCTTCACGGTCCAGGCCGGCGAGGCCCTGGGGGTGGTGGGGCGCAATGGCGCCGGCAAGACCACCCTGCTCAAGATCCTCTCGCGCATCACCGACCCCACCGAGGGCCGCGCCAGGCTGCACGGCCGGGTGGGCAGCCTCCTGGAGGTGGGCACCGGCTTCCACCCCGAGTTGACCGGGCGGGAGAACATCTTCCTGAACGGCGCGATCCTGGGCATGCACCGGGCCGAGATCAGCAGCCGTTTCGACGAGATCGTGGACTTCGCCGAGGTGGAGCGCTTCATCGACACCCCGGTCAAGTACTACTCCAGCGGCATGTACGTGCGCCTGGCCTTTTCGGTGGCCGCCCACCTGAACCCCGAGATCCTGCTGGTGGACGAGGTGCTGGCGGTGGGCGACCTGGCCTTCCAGAAGAAATGCCTGGGCAAGATGGGCAACGTGGCCACCGCCGGCCGCACCATCCTGCTGGTGAGCCACAACATGGAGGCCATCCTGGGCCTGTGCTCGCGGGCGATCTGGATCGACGACGGCGGCCTGGTCGCCGACGGCCCCAGCTCCGAGGTGGTGGAGGCCTACACCAGGGCCAGCATGGACCTGGCCAGCAGCACCAGGATGCTGGAGCGCACCCAGGAGGGCGATGGCCATCTGCGCTTCACCGGCTTCTCCCTGCGCGACGCCCAGGGCCGGCCCCTGGAGTTCGCCTTCTGCGGGCAGGAGGTGGAGCTGGTCATCGACTATGTCACCAAGGACGAGGCCGATCTGCGCGACGTGGCGGCCTGGCTCTGGATCCGGGACCGCCTGGGCAAGTCCCTGGCCATCATGTACACCCGGCTCACCGGCCAGAATTTCGAGCGCATGCCGGGCCGGGGGCGCATGGTCTGCCGCCTGCCCCGCCTGACCCTGGCCCCGGGCTCCTACCTGGTGGACCTGGCGGCCCAGGCCCCGGGCCAGCGCTCGGACAAGCTGATCGGCGCGGCGATGTTGGAGGTTTCGCCCGGGGATTTCTTCGGCAGCGGCAAGCCGGTGAGTAACGTGGGCATGTTCCTGGTGGATCATTCCTGGCGCTTGGAGGCCTAGGGAGGCTTGCGCATGGCGGCCAGCGGCGTCATCGGCCTGATCTTCGCGCGGGGCGGCAGCAAGGGCGTGCCGCGCAAGAACCTGCGCCCCCTGGCCGGCAAGCCCCTGCTGGCCTGGGCCATCGAGTGCGGCCAGGCCTGCCCCCTGGTGGACCGGGTGGTGGTCTCCACCGATGACCCGGAGATCGCCGCCGTGGCCCGGCAATGGGGGGCGGAGGCGCCCTTCATGCGCCCGGACGAGCTGGCCGGCGACCAGGCCCCGGAGTGGCTGGCCTGGCGTCACGCCATCGCCAGCCTGCGCGCCCTGCCGGGTTACGAGCCCTTCACGGCCATGGCCAGCATCCCGGCCACCAGCCCCCTGCGCGAGCCCCAGGACCTGGAGGCCTGCGTGCGGGCGCTGTTGACCAGCGACGCCGACGCGGTGGTCACGGTGCGCCCGGCGGCGCGCAATCCTTATTTTAACCAGGTGGTGCTGGAACGGGACGGCCTGGCCCGTCTGGTGATCCCGCCCCAGGGCGCGGTCTTCCGCCGCCAGGACGCCCCCGCAATTTATGACCTCACCACCGTGGCCTATGCCGTCCGGCCGGACTTCGTGCTCAGCGCCCCCAACCTGATGAGCGGCCGGGTGCGGGCGGTGGAGGTGCCGGAGGAGCGCGCCCTGGACATCGACACCGAACTGGATTTCTACCTGGCCGAGTGCCTGATGCGCCGGCGGTTGGGAGAGGCCTGATGCGCCCGCTCAAGGAGCTGATGGACCTGAAGGGCCGGGTGGCCCTGATCACCGGCGGAACCGGCCACCTGGGCTACACCATGGCCGAGGCCCTGGCCGAGCTGGGCGCGGCGGTGGCGATCCTGGACCTGGACCCCGCCGCCTGCCAGACGCGGGCCGAGACCATCGCCCAAGAGCACGGCGTGGCCAGCCTGGGCCTGGCCTGCGACCTGGCCGACGAGGCCGCCACCCGCTCCGCGCCCGAACGGGTGGCCCGGGACTTGGGCGGCCTGGACATCCTGATCAACTGCGCGGCCTTCGTGGGCACCAGCCAGTTGGAGGGCTGGGTGACGCCCTTCGCCCAGCAGAGCGCCGAGACCTGGCGCGCGGCCCTGGAGGTCAACCTGACCGCCACCTTTGTCCTCACCCAGGCCGCCGCCCCCCTGCTGGCGGCCCGGGGGCGCGGTTCGGTGATCAACCTGGCCAGCATCTATGGCATCCTGGGACCAGACATGCGGCTCTACGAGGGCACCGCCATGGGCAACCCGGCCGCCTACGCCGCCAGCAAGGGCGGCCTGCTGCAGCTCACCCGCTGGCTGGCCACGGTGCTGGCCCCCCGGGTGCGGGTCAACGGCATCAGCCTGGGCGGGGTCTGGCGCAATCAGCCCCAGGCCTTCGTGGAGCGCTACCAGGCCCGCACCCCCCAGGGGCGCATGGCCAGCGAGGAAGACATCAAGGGCGCGGCCGCCTACCTGGCCAGCGACCTTTCGGCCTATGTCACCGGGCACAACCTGGTGGTGGATGGAGGTTGGAGCGCGTGGTAGCCCCCCTGGACATCGCCGGGCGCCTGGTGGGGCCGGGGCAGCCCTGCTTCATCATCGCCGAGGCCGGGGTCAACCACAACGGCAGCCTGGAGCTGGCCCTGGAGCTGGTGCAAGCGGCGGCCGACTGCGGGGCCGACGCGGTGAAGTTCCAGACCTTCACCGCCGCCGAGGTGGCCACCCCCCAGGCCCCCAAGGCCGCCTATCAGCGCGCCACCGGGGACGGGGAGCAAGAATCGCAGTACGCCATGCTGGAGCGCCTGGAGCTGAGCCCGGAGGCCCATCGCGCGCTCCAGGCCCGCTGCCGCCAACTGGGCCTGATCTTCCTCTCCACCCCCTTTGGCCCGGCCAGCGCCGACCTGCTGGACGACCTGGACCTGCCGGCCTTCAAGCTCCCCTCCGGCGAGGTCACCAACCTGCCCTTCCTGCGCCAGGTGGCGGCCAAGGGCCGGCCGGTGATCCTCTCCACCGGCATGTGCGACCTGGACGAGGTGGGCGCGGCGGTGGCGGCCCTGGACCAGGCCGGCTGCCCGGCCCTGGCCCTGTTGCACTGCGTCAGCGCCTATCCCGCCGACCCGGCCCAGGCCAACCTGCGGGCCATGGCCAGCCTGGCCCAGGCCTTTGGCCGGCCGGTGGGCTTTTCCGACCACACCCCGGGCAACGAGGTGGCCCTGGCCGCGGTGGCCCTGGGCGCGACGATCCTGGAAAAACACTTCACCCTGGACCGCGACCTGCCCGGCCCGGACCACCGGGCCTCGGCCGAGCCCGAGGAGTTCAAGGCCCTGGTGACCGGAGTGCGCAAGGTGGAATCGGCCTTGGGCGACGGCCGCAAGGCCCTGCAGGCCTGCGAGCGCGAGATCCGCGACGTGGCCCGGCGCAGCCTGGTGGCGGCCCGGGACATCGCCGCCGGTCAACTCCTGGCGGCCGAGCTGCTGCTCCTGCGCCGGCCGGGCACCGGCCTGGGTCCGGAGTGGCTGCCCCGGCTGCTGGGCCGGCCGGCGGCGCGGGACATCGCCGCCGGCCAGTTGCTCAGCCTGGAGATGATCGCGTGAAGCGGGTGGCGGTGATCACCACCAGCCGGGCCGATTTCGGCATCTACCGGCCCCTGTTGGCCGCCATCCAGGCCGCGCCGGAGCTGGAGCTGCTCCTGGTGGTGGCGGGCATGCACCTGGCCCCGGAGATGGGTCTCACCGTGCGCGAGATCGAGGCCGAGGGCTGGCCCATCGCCGCCCGGGTGGAGTGTCTGCTCTCCTCGGACAGCAACCTGGGCATGGCCAAGTCCCTGGGTCTCGCGGTGATGGGCCACGCCGAGGCCCTGGCCCGTCTGAACCCGGACCTGGTGGTGATCCTGGGCGACCGCTTCGAGATGTTCGCCGCCGCCGCCGCCGCGGGCCCCCTGCGCCTGCCCCTGGTCCACCTCTATGGCGGCGAGCTGACCCTGGGCGCGCTGGACGACGCCTGGCGCCACGCCATGACCAAACTGAGCCACCTGCACTTCGTGGCCACCTCGGAATACGCCCACCGTTTGGCGGCCATGGGCGAGGAGCCCTGGCGGGTGACGGTCTGCGGGGCCTTGAGCCTGGACAACCTGGTGGCCATGAATCTCCTGGGGCGAGAGGAACTGGCCCGCGAGCTGGAGATCGGCCTGGACTCGGCCCCGCTGCTGGTCACCTTTCACCCCGAAACCCTGGCCGACGACCCGCCGGCCCGGCAGATGGCCGAGGTCCTGGCCGCCCTGGAGTCCCTGGCCCGGCCCACGGTCTTCACCCTGCCCAACGCCGACGCCGGCGGCCGCGAGCTGGCGGCCCTGGTGCGGGCCTTCTGCCAAGACCACCCCTGGGCGGTGGCGCGCGACAACCTGGGCACCCGGCGCTACTTCAGCCTGATGAAGCACGCCGCGGCCATGCTGGGCAACTCCAGCAGCGGGATCATCGAGGCCCCCAGCCTGGGCCTGCCGGTGGTGAACCTGGGCCAGCGCCAGGCCGGACGCACCCGGGGGGCCAACCTGATCGACGCCGCCTGCCAGCGCGAGGCCATCCTGGCCGCCCTGGAGCGGGCCCTGGCCCCCGGCTTCCGCGCCCAGGCCGAACGGACGCCCAATCCCTACCTGCGGGGCGGGGCGGCCCGGACCATCTGCGCCGGGTTGATCCAGGACTTCCCCCGCGAGCGGCTGTTGCATAAAAATTTCCAGGACAACCCCCAGCCAGGTGACAGGCCCTGCCAACATGGATAACCAAGATAGAATGGCGTCGGTCAAGGCGCACTGGGAATCTCCCAACACCGTTTCCCTGGCCGATCAGAACCTGCGTGAATTGGAGGCTTCGGCCATCGCCGCGGCCCTGCCCGAGGGCGGCCGGGTGCTGGACATGGGCTGCGGCGACGGGGTGAACTCCTGCCGCTACGCCGAGCGAGCCGCGAGTCTGTTGGGCATCGATTATTCGGCGCAGATGATAGACCGGGCCAAGGACCGCTTCGCCGACTGGTCCGGCGCGCCGGTGCAACTGCGCCAAATGGACCTCTCTGAATTGGACACCCTGCCCATTGATTTCAATGCGGTCGTCAGCCAGCGCTGCCTGATCAACCTGCCGGACTTCGACCAGCAGGCCCGGGCCATCGCCGCGGTCCAGCGCCGCCTGGCCCCCGGCGGCGTCTTCGTGATGCTCGAATGCACCGAGCAGGGCCGCGCCAACCTCAATCGTCTCCGGGAGCAAGCCGGACTGGAACCCATCGCCCGGCCCTGGCACAACACCTTTTTCGAGCGCGAGCGCCTGGAAGAACTCCTGGCGGGGTTGTTCACCATCAGCGCGGTGCGCGACTTTAGTCTTTACTATCTGGTGACCAGAGTGATGAACCCTTTGCTGGGCCTGGACCACAGTGATCCCTGGTCCAAGCGCCTGGACGAGGCCGGCCGGCGACTGCAAGCTATGCTTGGCCTGGAGGAACTCAAGGGCTACGGCCCGCAGGTGCTCTACGTCCTGACCAAGGCTGGCCGGGCGGGTTGAGGCGGATCGCATGTATTGCCCTGAAATCGCCACCATCTGCCTGACGCCAGATACGCCTGGCATCCAGGCCCTGGACCGTCTGAACCAAGGTCGCAAGGGCATCGTTCTGGTGGTGGATTCCAAGCGCCGGTTGCTGGGGACGGTGGTGGACGGCGACGTGCGCCGCGCCCTGTTGGGCGGCATCGATCTCCAGGCGCCGCTGGGTGAGGTCCTGGCCCATAAACGGCGACTGGGGCACCCCGACGCGGTGACCGCCGGTCTGGACGCCAGCGGCGATCAACTCCTGGAGTTGATGCAGGCCCACGACGTGCGCCAGATTCCCCTGCTGGACAGCCAAGGAACGGTGGCCGACCTGGTCACCCAAAAGGACATCCGGCCGGACTGCGAGCCTGGCCTCAGCGCCATGATCATGGCCGGAGGCTATGGCAAAAGGCTCTATCCCCTGACCAAGGATTGTCCCAAGCCTTTGTTGCCGGTGGGCGATCGCCCCCTGTTGCGCCTGACCATCGACCAATTGCGCCAGGTCGGCATCCGGCGGGTCAGCATCTCCACCCACTATCTGTCCGAAATGATTCAGGACGCCCTGGGGGACGGCTTGGACCTGGACATGGAGATCAGCTACCTGACCGAGGAAAAGCCCCTGGGCACCGCGGGGGCCCTGGGTCTGCTGGACCAGCCCACCGAACCGCTGTTGATCATCAACGGCGACATCATCACCCAGGTCGATTTCCGCTCCATGCTGGAATTTCACCGCCAGCACGAGGCCCTGCTCACGGTGGCGGTGCGCAAGTTCGAGGTCAACGTTCCCTTCGGGGTGATGGAAACCGAGGGCGAGCGGGTGGTGGGTCTGGCCGAAAAGCCGGTGTACAGCTTCTTCATCAACGCCGGCATCTATCTGCTGGAGCCGCGGGCCGTGCAGTTCGTCAACGGCGGCGAGCGGCTGGACATGACCGATCTCATCGCCCGCCTGCTGGCCGATGGCGAAACCGTGGTCAGCTTCCCGATCCTGGAATACTGGCTGGACGTGGGCAACCCCAGCGATTACGCCCAGGCGCAGGAGGATGCGCGCCAGGGGCGGCTGGCGGAGCCGGGCCGGCCCAAGGAGGACGAGGCATGAGCTGGCGGGGCCTGCCGGTGCTGGTGACCGGCGCGGGCGGATTCATCGGCAGCCACCTGGCCGAGCGCCTGGTGGAAGAGGGCGCGCGGGTGCGGGCCCTGGTGCACTACAACGCCCTGGGCCGCTGGGGCTGGCTGGACGAGTCGCCCCTGGCCGGGGAGATGGAGGTCCTGGCCGGCGACCTGACCGACCCCTGGAGCGTGGGACGCGCGGTCCAGGGTTGCCAGGTGGTCTTCCACCTGGGGGCGCTGATCGCCATCCCCTATTCCTACGACGCCCCCCAGAGCTACGTGCGGGTCAACGTGGAGGGCGCGCTCAACGTGCTCCAGGCCTGCCGCCAGGCCGGGGTCGCCCGCCTGGTGCACACCTCCACCAGCGAGGTCTACGGCACCGCCCAGCGGGTGCCCATCGCCGAGGACCACCCCCTCCAGGGTCAGTCGCCCTACTCGGCCAGCAAGATCGGGGCGGACAAGCTGGTGGAGTCGTTCCACCTGTCCTTCGGCCTGCCGGTGGTGACGGTGCGGCCCTTCAACACCTTCGGCCCCCGCCAGTCGGCCCGGGCGGTGATCCCCACCATCATCACCCAACTCCTGGCCGGCCAGCCGGTGCGCCTGGGCAACCTGCACCCCACCCGCGACCTCAACTACGTGGCCAACACCGTGGACGGCTTCCTGGCCGCGGCCCAGGCCGACCAGGCCCTCGGCCGCACCATCAACCTGGGTTCGGGCCGCGAGATCAGCATCGGCGACCTGGCCCAGCTCATCGCCCGGCTGATGGATAAGGACCTGGGCCTGACCCAGGACCCGGCCCGCCTGCGCCCGGCCGGCAGCGAGGTGGAGCGCCTGCTGGCCGACGCCAGCCTGGCCGCCGAGCTGCTGGACTGGCGTCCCCGGCTGGACCTGGAGGAAGGCCTGAGCCGCACCATCGCCTGGCTGGGCCAACACCTGGACCGGTACCGCCCCGGTGTCTACGTCGTCTGAGGCCTGGACCCCGCCCCCGCAGGGCGGACGCGGCCTGCGCCTGGCCGTGGTGGGCCTGGGCAGCATCGGCCGCCGCCACCTGCGCCTGCTGCGCGCCCTGGCCCCGGCCGCCGACCTCACCGCCGGCCGCATCCTGGGGCAGGCCCCCCTGGACCCGGAAATCGCCGCCCTGGCCGACCGGGTGGTGACCGGCCTGGAGCCCCTGCTGGACCTGGCCCCCCAGGCGGCGGTGGTGGCCACCCCGGCCCCGGACCACCTCCCCACCGGCATGGCCCTGGCCCGGGCCGGGGCGCACCTGTTGGTGGAAAAGCCCCTGGCCGCCGAGCCCGGGCCGGCCCGGGAGCTGGTGGCGGCCTGCCGCCAGGCCGGCCGCCTGCTGCTGGTGGGCTACAACCTGCGCTATCACCCCGCCATCCGCCGCCTGCGCCAAAGCCTGGCTGCCGGCGACATCGGCCGCCTGCTCAGCCTGCGGGCCGAGGTGGGCCAGGACCTGCGCCAGTGGCGGCCGGGCAGCGACCCCCGCCTGGGGGTCAGCGCCCGGCCGGAGCTGGGCGGCGGGGCGCTGTTGGAGCTGTCCCACGAGCTGGACCTGGCCCGCTGGCTGGGGGGCGCGGTGGCCCTGGTCTCGGCCCGGCTGGCCCGCCTGGGCGAACTGGGCCTGGCGGTGGAGGACCTGGCCGAGCTCTGGCTGGAGTACGCCGCCGGCCACCTGGGCAGCGTACACCTGGACATGGTGGCCCAGCCCTCGCGGCGGGGGTTGCGTCTGGTGGGCAGCGCCGGCAGCCTGGAGTGGGAGGCCGGGATCAACCGCCTGCGCCTGCACCAGGGCGGGGGGGCCGAGGCCTGGCGCGAGCTGCTGCCGGCCGCGCCCCTGGAGCGCGACGAGACCTACCGCCGCCAGCTCTGCCATTTCCTGGCCTGCCTGCGGGGCGAGGCCCAGCCGGAGGTGGACGGGACCCAAGGCCTGGCCGCTTTGGGCCTGGTGGACGCCGCCCGCCGCTCCCACGCCCAGGGCCGGGCCCTGGCCCCCCTGGACCAGGACGCATGACCAGCCCCCGCCCCCTGGCGGCCCTGCTGCCCAGCCACGCCACCACCTGGGACATCATGCACCTGGTGGCCCAGGACCTGCTTCGGGACCAGCGCCTGGAGCCCTTGCTGCTGATCCCCCCCCAGCGCCCGGCCGCCTGGCGCCAGGCCTGCCAGGCCGAGGGCATCGCCTTTCAAGATTTGCCGCCCGATCCCGCGCCGCCGGCCAACGGCCTGCTCCGCCGGGCCTTGTGCCGCCTGCATCCCCGTTTGGCCCTGGAGGTCCAGCGCCGGGAGCACCGCCAACGCCTGGCCCGCCAACTGGACCAGGCCCGGGCGATTCTGGCCCAGAACCAGGCCCGGCTGCTGGTGGTGGGCAACGGCCGCTTGCCCAACCAGGAGCTGCCCTTTATCAAGGCGGCCCACGACCTGGGTCTGCCGGTGGTGGTGCCGCCGGTGGCGGTGCCCGGTTACCGCGGCTCCCTGAGCCGTCTGCGCCAGGGTCCGGAGTTCCTGGCCGCCCGCCAGCCCGCCCTGGCCCGGCGCCTGCCGGGTCAGGTCACCCCCAGCCACCACCGGGGGGCCGACATCTTTTTCTATCCCCCGGCCATGACCCTGGCCCTCGAGGACCTGGGCCTGCTGCCGCCCAACCCCTGGGTCCTGGGCGGGGGACTGGCCGACCTGATGCTGGCCGACGGCCGGCATTTCGCCAAGGAATACGCCAAGGAGGGAGTGCCGGCCGCGCGGATCAAGGTGGTGGGGCATCCCCACCACGACCAGGTGTACGCCGGTTGGTTGGACCGGGCCGCCTTGAAGGCCAGGCTGTCGGCCGAATACGGGCTGGACCCGGTCCGGCCCCTGGGGATCATGGCCCTGCCCCAATTGGGCGAGCACGGGCAACTGCCCTGGGAGCAGCACTGGCAAGAGATGCGCTTTTTGGCCCAGGCCCTGCGGGACCAGGGCGGCAACGTGCTCATCTCCCTGCACCCGCGCATGGACCCCGCCCAATACCAGTTCCTGGAAAAAGAATATCACCTGCCGATCGCCCGCCAGCGCCTGGCGGAGATCCTGCCGGCGGCCGACCTGTTCCTGGCCACCTTCTCCAGCACGGTGCTGTGGGCGGTGCTCTGCCGGATTCCCTGCCTGGTGGTGGATTTCTACGACTTCGGCTACGACGTCTACGATTTCATCACCGGGGTGGAGAAGGTCAGCCGGCGCGAGGAGTTTGCTCCCCGCCTGGCCGAGCTGCTCTCGCCGGCGGGCCAGGCTCGTCGGGATCACCTGTCCCGGGAGAACCAGCGCTGGGCCGAGGAATTGAGCATCTTCGACGGCCACTGCCGCCAGCGCCTGGTTCAGGCCTTGGTGGAGGCCGCCCAGGGAGCGGCCTGAGGCCTGACTTTGCCAGCCCACGGGCCTGGTTTCTCCGGCCAGCCCAATCCCAACCTCGACCAGGGACGAGCCCAGCCCAGGTGACCGGCGCGCGCAGCCATGCGGGAATCAGGCTGAGCCAGCAAGCGTTGACTTGGTCGTGGCTGTCAGGCCAGACCCTCTTGGCAGGCCCGGCCGATGGCCTCCGCCAGTAACCCGGCGTTTTCCGCGGGAGTCAAGTCGAACTCCTGGGCAAAGAGGGGGTCGGCGCAGGCCGGCAGGCAATGCTGGTCATAGACGTGAAGGAAGTAACGGACCTTTTCCTGGTCCACCCGGTAACCAGACGCCGCCATGGCCAACGCCTGGCGGCATTGCTCCAACCCCGGAGTGTGGAAGACCCCCTCGCAGCCGTTGTACCAGGCGTGCCCAAAGGTGAGGGCCGGCTTGCCCCGGCAGACCGCCTCCCAGCCCGCCGAACCGGTCACGGTGGCCACCGCCGCCGCCCGGTCGATCAGTTCGAAGGAGCTGTGGTCGATGGGCAGGAGCCTGATCCGCGGGTCGATGGCCCGCAGGTCACGATAGAAGCTTTCGCTGCGCGCCCGTTCGCCGTTGAGCTTGTAGTCGAAGATGTTGGGATATTCCTTGATGTAAAGCTCCCAGCCTGGCGGGAGGGCCTCGGCCAGCAGGGCCGCCGTGAGAAGCTGGTCGTTATAGGCGTCGCCGTTAGGACAGGTGGTGTTCTCGGGTTGATAATGCAGGGGGAAATAGACAAACGGTTTTTGGAAGTCCACCCGATCGCACAGGGAGGCATAGAGGTTGGCCAGGACTTGCTTCCTCCGCTGGGCCCGACGCTTCATCAGGCGCCATTCCAGCCCCGAGAACGCCGAATCCTCCATGGTCCGACCCGGCTGCTTGAGATAATTCTCGGGCGCCGGGGCGGTGAAAAAGCGGTAGGCCCCGCGCAGCCTGGGCCACAAGCCGGCCACCGCCCGCTTGACCGCCAGGATCCCTGCCCCCTCGTCACCGCCCACCCGCTCCAGGTAATGCCGGTAGGTGAGCAGGTAGTTGGCGTTGTCCAGGCGAGAGATGTGCTCGTAGTGACTCTGGGCGTGGGGAGAAAGCGCGAAGGGCGGCGGGCCCTGGCCCAGGCCGTCACGATAGGCGGCCAGGACATCCTCCGGGCCGGACTCCATGTCCCAGAACAGATAGAAACGGTTGAAGCTGGTGGTGCCCACCATCAGGGTGGGGATTCCGCGCAGCTTGCACAGTCCATAGACCACGTAGTCGTAGATGGCATGGGGGGTGACGGGGAACAGCACCACCTGGGGCCGCAACTGGCCCAGCATCGCCGACCAGTAGCGCAGATGCCGGTAATAAAGGCGGATGCGCTCGGGATATGAAAAGGCTCCCCCCGGATCCATGCGGTCCATCATGGACAGGGCGATGCACTGCTGCCAGGCCAACTGGTGCAGGGTCTCGGCCTCCAGCGGATTTTGGGGCAGCCCGGAGGTCTCGGGAGCAGGGATGCCCCGGATGGCCTGCATGAGGTCCTGGGCCACCACGTCTGGATAATCGCGTCGGATTTCGTCCAGGCGTTTGGCGGACGTGGTCCAATACAGCGGTGTCAGCACCCCGCGTTGGCGCAGCAAGGCGAAGGCGTCCATCCAAACCGACGCGTGGAAGCCCAGGTAGAAAGCCCGAGTGCTCATCGCTGGCCGGCGTTCAGGACCGCAACCAGGGGATTGGGTCCCGCAGGCGCCAGGCCGTTGTCCAGCAGGTCGCCCATGAAGCGCAGCAGGAGCCGGTCATTGTATTTGCGGGCGATGACCTGGGCGCCGAAGGGCAGACCCGCCGGGGAGACGAACAACGGCGCGCTCAGGGCGGGCAGGTGGGCCAGGGTCCAGATCAGGCTGGGGTCCGGGGTCTCCATCACCTCGCGCCGGGGGGCCTGGCCGGCGGTGCTGAGGCTGAGCCCCACGTCCACCCCGGCCATGATCCCGTCCATGGTCCCGATGACCTTTTCCTGGTCCTTGAGGGCCTGACGGTACTGCTCGTTGCTGATATCACGCCCCCGGGCCACGCACTCGGCCATGATCGGCGAGAGCTCCCGCTGGTTCATGGCCTCGTGCTTGAAATAGTAGCTCAGGGCGAAATCGTAGATGCCGACATGGATCTGGTGGGCGCGCCCCATGATCTCCGGCCAGGCCGGCTCCACGATCTCGGCCAGGCCGCTGGCCGCCAGGCGCTGGACCCATTGCAGGAGGGCCTCCCGGGCGTAGTCCGGGGCCGCGTCCCAGGTGTGGGTGCGCAACAGGGCCACCCGCCAGGGGCGACCGGACGGCCCGGCCTGGCGCTGGGGATCGTCCAGGGCCGCGTGGCTGATGGGATAGTCGCCGCCCCGCACCCGCAGGGCCTCGAAGACCAGGGGGATGTCCTCCAGATGGGTGGTGAAGAAGCCCAGGGTGTCCAGGCTGTCGGTGGTCTTGAGGGTGCCGGTGCGCGGCAGCAGGCCGAAGGAGGGCTTGAAGCCATAGGCCCCGCAGAAGCTGGCCGGACGGGAGATGGAAGCTCCGGTCTGGGTGCCCAGGTTGAGCGGGAACATGCCCAGCACCGTGGCCACCACCGAGCCACTGGAGGAGGTCCCGGGGGTGTGGGCGGGATGATGGGGGTTGAGGGTCTTGCCCAGGGCGTGCACCGCGAACTCGGCGGTGACGGTCTTGGCCGCCACCAATCCCCCGGCCTGCTTGACGTTGAAGACCACCCGGGCGTCGTTGCCCGGGGTGAAGCCTTGCCACTGCACGCTGCCCATCTGGGTGGGCAGGTCCTGGGTGTTGTAGACGTCCTTGACCCCGCAGGGGATGCCCTCCAGGGGACGCGGCGGCTGGCCGGACTCCAGGCGCGCCTGGCTCTGGGCGGCGGCCCGGAGCAGCAGCTCGGGATCGAAGCACTCCAGGGCCTGGTAGGCCGGGTCCAGTTTCTCCACCTGGGCGATGCAGGCCTGGGCCACCTCCACCGGCGAGAACTCCCCGGCGCGGTATCCCTCCACGATGCGCCGCATGCTGTGGCGCAGGAAGATGTCGGGCGTCACCGGGGCGGCCTGGGCCGAGCCTGCGGCCTCCGTTGCCTCCGCCGCCCGCTCCAGGCCGGGAATCCGCCGCAGGCGCTCCACCAGTTGCACCGGGAAGGGACGGATGCGCTCGGCGTTGGGCCGGGGCTTGGGGAACACCGGTAGTTGCTGGCCTTTCAAGGGACCCATCTGCTGGGCCGCCATGATCTGGAAAAATTCCTGCTCGCTCAGGCCGGTGACCTCCAGGAAATAATCCAGGGCCTCGGGCCGGATGGGGTCGCGCTGCCGGACCAGCCTGAAGGCCTCGGCCCGGCTGAGCAGGCCGGCGCGCACGTCGATGGAGCCCTCCAGGGTGCCGCGGGCGAAGCCCCGCTTGAGGTAGCAGGTGAAGTCGTGCATCCCGGGCATCACGCACTCGGCGCTCTTGTAGTGTTTGTAGCTCCCCTCGATCTCGGTCTCGCGCCAGCCGTAGGTGTCGCGCACGAACTCCATCTGACGCTCGGAGTCCCAGAACATGTAGTCGCCCAAGTGGATGCCGAAAACCCCCTTCTCCTCGCACTCCTGGGCCGAGGGCAGTTGGAAGGGCTGCACGTCGCGTTTGGAGATGTACTCGCAGACCATGTCGTCGGGGCTCTTCTTGGCCGAGACCCGGGTGAAATACTCCCGGTCGTACTTGATGGGCTCCAGGTAGGTGGCCCGGCCGGAGTTCTCGGCCACCGATTCGCCGTAGATCAGGAGCGGGATGCCGAAGCGGGCCGCGACCTGCAGGGGGAAGGCCCCGCAGCCGCTGTGGCAGTGCCAGCAGGTGTCGCCGATGGCCGAGATCGACTTCTTGGCCAGCCGGTTGACCAGGCCCCGGTTGGGGGTGAACATGACGTGGTCGAGGTCGAAGGTCTCCAGCAGGTTCATCAGGTTGTACCAACCGGTCTCGCTGTACCAGTTGTGGTTGAAGGTCACGGCCAGGGGCTTCATGCCATAGACCTTCGTCAGCACGTGGGCCTGGAACATGCTGTCCTTGCCGCCGCTGATGGGCAGCAGGCAATCGTAGTTGTCGCCGGCCTGGGCCTTGGCCCGGTCGAAGATCTCGCGCAGGGCCTGCTCCCGCGCCCGCCAGTCGATGTGCATCTTCTGCTCGGAGGACTGGCAGACCCGGCAGATGCCCACCTCGTCGAAGGAGGTGCCTTCCTCGGTCTCGGGCAGGCAGCAACGGATGCAGTACTTGAGTTGCGGGAAAAGCGGCTCGGACTCGGTGGACATGACGATCTTCCTTGGTTGCGAAAAGCCGGCGCGGAGCTATTCCCGGACCAGGCCGAACTCGATGACATCCAGGTATTGGCCATGCTTGTAGATGGCCTGGCGGCGCCGCCCTTCCTCGCGCATGCCCAACGCCAGCGCCAGCTTGCGCATGCCCTGGTTGTCGGCGCTGGTTCCGCAGTGGATGCGGTGCAGGTTCAGTTCCTCCAGGCCGTGGCGCACCAGCAGCGCGCCGGCCTCCCGGCCCACGCCCAGGCCCCAGAAGGCCTTGTCGCCGATGACGATGGCGAACTCGGCGCTGCGGTTGATCC
This sequence comes from uncultured Desulfarculaceae bacterium, assembly GCA_937908275.1. GTDB lineage: Bacteria > Desulfobacterota > Desulfarculia > Desulfarculales > Desulfarculaceae > JACRDC01. Next base: position 22,425 of record CALERA010000080.1, read on the forward strand.
AGTCGATGTTCTGCAGGGAGATGTTGCCGATGTGCCGCTCCTGGTCCTGCCAGACGATGGCCAGGGCCAGGGTGTCGCGGGAGGCGCTCAGGTGGTCCAGGTAGGCCAGGTTGGCCGCCGCGCCGCCGGGAAAGCGGTGGTGGTTGTTGAAGCGGCAGACCTCCGGGTCGTTGAACCACTGGGCCCATTCGCCGGTGGCGTCCTGGGCGCGCAAACCCCGCAAAAACAGGCGCTCGCCCATCAAGAATACGTCGGGCATCTCGGCCCTCCCTGGTTCAGGCCGGCCAGGGGCGCGGCGTGATCGAGCCGGGCCATCGCTCGCCGGCCAAGGTCCATCTTATCCCAGCGGCCAGAATTCGCAACCCTCGGAATAAGCTACATACTCCGGACAAACACCAGGTTGGGGCCAGCCCCGCGCGGAAGCGGTCCGGGTCATTTCTCCGCCCCCTTTAGCCCAACTCCGCCCGCTGGGCATGGACCTTGCGGATGGCCTCGGCCATCAGGTCGATCTGCGCCGGCTCCAGGCTGGCGTGGACGGCGTTGGTGAAGAACAGCTCCTGGTAGTGCAGGCGCTCGCAGACCGGGCAGATGCCTTTGGCATAGTTGACCTTGCCCTGGTAGAGGGGGCAGGCGAAGGGGCAGCCGGCCATGCCGTAGGCGATGCGCTCCTGGTAGATGGGGCTCAGGTAGATGGGCTTGACGTAGCCCTCCACCGCCGGCAGGCCCTCGGCCCGCAGGGCGGCCACGAAGGCGGAGCGGGAGACGCCCAGGCGCTCTTGGTCGCAGCGCAGGGCGTAGAGATAATAGCCATGGACCGCCCCGGGGCGCACCACCGGCGGGAGCAGGCCCTCCAGGCCGCTCAGGGCCTGGGTCAGGCGGGCGGCGTTGGCCTGGCGCTTGGCGGCCAGGGCGACGGCCTTCTTGAGCTGCTGGCGGGCGATGGCCGCCTCCAACTCGGTCATGCGGAAGTTGAAGCCCACCAGGTCCACCAGGTTGGCGACATGGGTGTCCTCGGCCACCACCTCGGCGTGGTTGCGGATCAGCTTGAGGCGCAGGGCCAGCTCGGGGTCGTCGGTCACCGCCATCCCGCCCTCGCCGCACTGGATGGTCTTGTGGTAGTTGAGGCTGTAAACCCCGATGTGGCCCATGGTCCCGGCCGGGCGGCCGTGGAGGCTGGCGCCATAGGCCTGGGCCGCGTCCTCCACCACCACCAGGCCGTGCTCCCGGGCCAGGGCCATGATGCCCTCCATCTCGGCCGGGTGGCCCAGGATGTCCACCGCCACGATGGCCTTGGTGCGCGGGGTCAGCACCGCCTTGATGGTCTCCGGGCTGATGCAGAAGGTCTCGGGGTCTACGTCGGCGAAGACCGGCACCGCGTTGTAGATCAGGGCGCAGGTGGCCGAGGCGGCCATGGTGTAGGGGCTGACCACCACCTCGTCGCCCGGACCCACCCCGGCCGCGCCCATGGCGGCGTAGAGGGCCGAGGTGGCCGAGTTCAGGGCCACGGCGTGGGCCACCCCGAAGTGGGCCGCCCACTCGGCCTCCAACTGGCGCACCCCCGCCCCGCCCTCGAAGAACTCCCCGGCCACCGCCAGGTAGGAGGAGAGCGAGCCGCCCTCCATCACCTCCAGGACCGCGCGGGTCTCCTCCGGTCCCAGGGTGTTGTAAGCCGGCAGGGGGGACTCGATGACCGGCTGGCCGCCGTGGATCGCCAACTTGCTCATGCCTCGACCTCTTTCGTGAGGGTGCTTGCCTCGCCGTGGTGCATGGCCAAAGCCAAATCCGTCAATCGCCGTCCCGCCTGGCCGTCGGGCAGGAGGCCCGTCAACTGGGCCAGGGTCCGGGCGCGATACTCCTGGTCCAACAAGGCCCGGCTCAAGACGGCCGGCGCCTGGGCCGCATCATACACCGCCAGGCTTTGTCCCCGGCGGTTGGTGTAGAGACTGTCCGGCCCCTGGAGGCCGGGTTGCAGGCTCAGGACCAACTGGCCCAGGTGGCAGGCCTGCAACAGCAGCATGGAGTTCATGCCCACCACCAGGTCGGCGGCCGCCACCTCGGCCAGGGCCTCGCCCCCCGGGCTGGGGATCAGCCGCACCCCCTGCCCGCGCACCTCCCGGAACTTGTCGGCCCGCTCCCGGGGATGGGCGCGGAGCAGCAGGTGCAGCCGGCGTCCCTCCCGGGCCAGGTCCGGGGCCAGTTTTTCCAAACCGGCCAGCAACAGGCCCAGGACCTGGTGCTCATCATACCCCGGCCCCTGGCCTTGCAGCGAGGGATGCTCGTACAGCTCGCGCAGGGGCTGGGAGACGAAGAGCACCAGCAGGTCGTTCGTGGCCAGGCCCAATTCCTGGCGCAGGGTTTGCCGGGCCGCGGGGGTCCACTGCTCCCGGAAGCCGGCCAGGGCGTCCAGGCCGGTCCAGCCCACCACCCGCAGGCGCTCGGGGGGAAAGCCGGCCTGGGCCATCTCCCGGGCGCAGTCCGCGTCGCCCACCGCGATGCAATCCGGCAGATGGGCCAGGCGGCCCGCCGCGTCCTGGTAGCGGGCGCGGTAGTTGGTGGGGAAGTCCATGAGCGAGAGGCTGGGAACGCCCCGGCGACGGGCGGCGTCGATGAAGTGCAGCTCCAGGTTCAGGCGGTTGACCGAGGCCCCGGCCACCAGCAGCCCGGCCCCCAACTCGGCCAGAAGGCGGTCGGCCGCCGCCGGCCAGCCCTCCTCGGCCAGGGCCTGGGGCGCCAAGCCCTGCCCTTGCCACAGGGCCAGGGCCTGGCCATAGGCCAGCAGCGCCAGGGGAGGTCCGCCCTGGTCGCGCAGCCGGGTGATCAGGGGCGACAGGGCCGCGGCCGGGCCGGGATCGCCGGCCACCACCACGATGCTCCGGGGCGGGGCGGCGCTCATGGCCGCCAGATCCGGCCGGGGCTGGCTGGGGGTGGGTCCGCGCGCATGCCGGCCGCCTAGAGGTGCTCCCAGGTCAGGGGCTCCAACTCGCCCACCGCGCGGGCCAGGGTGCGGCCCAGGACCCGCTCCAGGTGGTCGGGGGTGATGCCGTGCTGGGGCCGCAGCACCACCAGGTCTTCCCGGGCGAGGACCTGCCCGGCCGGGAGGGCGCGGGCGGCGTAGAGGCTGCGGCGCTGGAGGACCACGGTCTGGCTCTCCTCCGCCACCACCCGCTTCACCCCGTCGCCCAGCGCCCGCTCCAGCTCGCGCACCGCCCTGGCCATGGCCTTGAAGTCGGCCCCGTCCATGGCGAAGGGGTGGTCCGGGCCGCTGCGGGCCTTGTCGTCGGTGAAGTGCTTCTCGATCACGCAGCCGCCCAGGGCCACCGCGCCCAAGGGCACGGTGTGGCCCGGGGTGTGGTCGCTGTAGCCATAGGGGACGTCGAACATGCGGCCCATGTTCTCCATGGCCCGCAGGTTGGCGCTGTCGAAGCTGTTGGGATAGTTGGTCACGCACTGCAACAGGATCAACTCCTGGCAGCCGGCCTCCTGCAGGGTGCGCACCGCCTGGTCCACCTCGGCCAGGGTGCAGGCCCCCACCCCCATCAGGATGGGCAGGTGCTTGCCGGCCTGGTGGCGCAGCATCTCCAGCCAGGTCACGTCCCCGCTGCCGATCTTCAAAGCCGGGGTGCCCAGCTCGGCCAAGAGGTCCACGCCCTCGAAGTCGTAGGGGCTGGAGAAGAACAGCACCCCGGCCTGCTCGCAGCGGCGGGCCAGTTGCTCGTGCCAGGCCCGGGGCAGGTGGGCCTCGTGGTAGACGGTGTAGACGTCCTTGCCCCACTTGGCCTGGAAGCCCAGCTTCAGGCCCTCGAAGGCCTTGCGGTTGATGATGCGGTCGGGCAGGAAGGTCTGGAACTTCACCGCGTCGGCCCCGCACTCCACCGCCAGGTCGATCAGGCGGTAGGCCCGGTCCAGGTCGCGGTCGAAGTTGCTGCCCACCTCCGCGATGAGCAGGGCCGGGCAGCCCTGGCCCACCTCGCGCCCGCCGATGAAAATGCGCTTTTTCATGCCCATCCTCCGAAGCGCCGGAATTGCGCCAGTTCGCCCCCCCGCGCGAAGCGGGCCAGGCGCTCCACCTCCCCGGCGATGTCCGGCAGCGGCCAGTGGGCCGCGGCCGCGAAGCGCGCGCTGTCCAGCACCGGGTCCAGGGGTCGGGGCGCGGCCAGGCCGGCCTGGTCCAGGCGGGCCGGGCGCACCAAGCCCTCGTCATGGCCAAAGGCCCGGGCCAGGCGCCGGGCGAACTCGTACTTGCTCAGGCCCTGGCCACAGCCCAGGTTGTACACGCCGCGCAGACCAGCCGCCACCCCGGCGGCGATGGCCGGGGCCAGGCTGGCGGTGAACAAGGGCGAGAAGTTCACGTTGCTAAAGCCGTTGATGGCCTGGCCCGCCGCCAGGTTGGCCAGGATCCACTCCGCCAGGCTGGAGCGGGCCGGGTTGGCGTTCAGGCCCACGATGCAGGTGCGCAGCACCAGGGCCTCGGGATGGGCGGCCAGGGCCGCCGCCTCGCCGGCCAGCTTGCTGCGGGCGTAGACGCTCAGCTCGCCGCCGGCGGCGGTCTCGGGGTGGGGGCCGGGTCCCTGGGCGTAGACCGAGTCGCTGGCGATCTGCACCAGGCCCGCCCCCAGGCGGGCGGCGAGGGCGGCCACCACCCCCGGGGCCTGGGCGTTGAGCGCCAGGGCCAACTCGGGCTGTCGCTCGCAGAGATCGACGTTGGTCAGGGCCGCGCAGTTGACCACCAGGCCGGGTCGGACCGTCTCCAGGGCCCGGGCCAGGGCCTCGGCGTCGCCCAGGTCGGCCTCCACCAGCGCCACCCCGGGCCAGGCCCCGTCCGGCACCTGGTCGCGGCGGCGCACCAGGGCGGCCAGGCCTTGGGGGGCCTGCCGCCATTGCCAGAGCAGCATCCCGCCCAGCAGGCCGCTGGCCCCGGTGACCAGGATCGGCCCGCTCACGCCCCGCCTCCGGCGCAGACCGCCAACAGGGCCTGGGCCACCCGCCCCGCGCCCTGGCCGTCCACCGCCATCTGCAGGCGCTGGCTCATCTCGCCGCGCGCCACCGGATCGGCGGCCAGGGACTCCAGGCCGGTGGCCAGGGCCGCGCCGTCCACCTGGCTCCAGAAACCCAACTGCCGGGCCAGGCCCTGGCGACCCATGAACTCCCCGATCAGGCGCTGGTTCTCGGCCTGGATCACCAGCACCATGGGCAGGCCCAGGCAGCTCATCTCCAGGGTGGTGTTGGTGCCGCTGGCCGAAAGGGCCAGGTCGGCCCAGTTCATGACCCCGGTCATGTCGGAGAGATTCTCCAGCACCTCCACCTGGTGGGGGCTGGCCGCGGCCAGCTCCCGCACCCGGGGCGCGTGGCGGTTCTCGCCCCCCAGCACCGCCCGGATCTGGTAGCGGGAGGGGCTGGCGGCCAGGCCCGCCAGGGCGCGGCTGGTCAGGTCGTGGGGGTCGCTGCCGCCGAAATTGAGAAAAACCCGTTGGGCCTGGTCCGGGTGGACCCGCGCCGCCGGACGGGCGGCCGGAAACTCCGGGCGCAGCACCGCGTAGCCCGGCCCCAGGAGCAGGCGGGTCCCCGGCGCGGCGCGATAGGCCAGTTCGCCGGCATGATGGTTCTGGTTCAGGACCAGGGCGCAGGTGAAGTCGAACTCGGCCAGCTCGTCGAAGAACAGCAGGGGCAGGACCCGGCCCAGGCCGTCCAGATAGGCCTGGTCGAACTGGTAGCCGTCCAGCACCGCGCCCCCCGCCTTGCCCCGGGCCACCCGCTGGCGGGTCAGCTCCAGGTCCTGGGGCAGGTCCAGGCCCCCGGGCAGGGGGTGGAGCCCGGCCCCCGCCGCCGCCACCTTTTCCGCCACCACCGGCGAGGGCTCCACCATCAGGAACTCCAACTCCGCCCCCCGGGCGCGCAGTTGGGCGGCCAGGGTCAGGCAGCGGGAGAGGTGGCCCATGCCAATGGCGGGAGTGGCGTCGGTGCGGATCAGGATCTTCATGCTCGGCGCGCCGGGGTTGGGGTGGGCGGGGGAGCCTGGACGGCGAAAACCGGGCGGAGGCTGGGGGCCGCCGCCTGGCCGCCAGGGCCAGGGATCGTCAACATGACTGGCATTTTAGCAGGTTTCGCGGCGGGTCCCAACCGCTTTGGCCGGCCCTAGCGGCGGCGGATCAGGGCCAGGCGGGGGTCGTCGTCCTTGACCAGGAAGCTCACCGGCTCGGGACCGGCCTGGCCCAGCACGCTCAAACCACCCACGATCAGGTAGTTGAGGGCGTCGCGCAGGTCGCCCTGATCGCCATAGCCCTCCTGGCGCTCGCTGGTGCTGACCTCGGCCGACCAGACCGCCAGGTCGCGCCGGACCTGGCCCTGGGCCTGGTTGAGGTAGACCACCAGGCGCAGGTTGTAGGCGTGGCTGGTGACCAGTTGGGGCACGTAACGGGTGCGGCCTTCCTCTTCCACCACGGTGGTGGACTTCTTGCCGTCCTTGTCGGTGGTGACCACGTTGACCTTGCGCCCGGGCTCCTGGATGGCCCGCATCTCGGTGCCTTGGCTGCTGGAGGAGCCATAGGAGTAGGTCAGCAGGTATTCGGCGGTCTGGGGCGGTCCCAGGCGGTACATGGAGTTGGTCAGGACCAGGCCGATCTTGTCGGCCACCTCGCGCTCCAGCAGGGGGTTGGGATTGCGATTCTGGGGCAGGAGGGCGAAGGTCGCGCCGGGAAAGAGCCCCTGGGAGCGGGCCGGGTCCAGGTAGGCGTTGACGGTGACCATCTTGCCGCAGGCCGTCAGGCCCAGCAGCAGGCCCAGGAGGGCCAGGCGTCCCAGGATGGAGGCGAGGCGCGCGGTCAAGGCAATCTCCCGTGGGGTGTTCAACGCGAGGGGGCGATCCTGGGAGGAGGATAGCAGAAAAGCGGCCGGCCGGGGAGGTGATCTAAAAACAACAATATGTTGTAATAATTTTTTAATTTACTACAACATATTGCTGCTGCCCACCCAGGCGTGATGGCCCCGCTCCCTAGACCATCAGGTCCCAGGCCAGCAGGCCCAGCCAGAGCAGGCCCAGGGACCAGACATGGCGCGACAGCGGCCGTGGTCCCTGGCGGCGGGCCAGGGCCATGCCCCGGGCCAGCCACCAGGCCAGGCTCAGGCACAGGATGCTCAGCACCAGGGAGGGCGAGAGCATCAACAGGGGCGCGGTCAGACCGGCCAGGTCCAGGGGCGGGTTGGAGGAATAATAAGATCGGAAGAGCGGCGTGTAGGGAAAGAGTGTAGATCTCGGTGGTCGCCG
>CALERA010000081.1 GCA_937908275.1 uncultured Desulfarculaceae bacterium
GGCCCCGTAAATCGGCGCCCGGCACACCTCGCGGAGCAGGGCGATGCTTTCCAGGTGCGAAAAGACCTTGCCGTCGCGGTCGCGGTTGAAGTTGAGCAGCACCACCAGGCTGTCGTCGGGCAGGGCCGCGACGCGGCGTAAAATTTCGGGCATGGGCAGGTCGTCCAGGAATTCGAAGGCCACCCGCCCCGGACGTCCCTGGATGGCCTCGCGCGCCACCTGGGCCGTGCCCTGGCCGGTGGTGGTGGTGTCGACGATGAAGACCACCCGCCTGGTCTGGGGGTGCAGGGTCAGGGCCACGTCCAGGGTTTTGGACAGGTTTAGCCGCTCCAGCTTGCCGGTGACCCCCCGCTGGCCCTCCAACAGGCCGGACGGAAAATTGTTGACCCCGCAAAAGACCACCGGCGCCCCCGGAAACAACTCCTGGCGATAGTTCAGCAGGAAGCGCAGGGCCTTGTCGTCGCAGGCGATGATCACCGAGAAGTTGGTGCGGCGGTACTTGTTTTGATAGAGCCTGAACAGATCACTGAATAACTGCGGACTCTCGAAGCGCTTGGAATCCATGTACTCGGTGTAGATTTCCAGGTGCTTGACATCGTTGAGCACCTCGTGGATGCCCGCGTCCAGGCCCTCGGTCCAGACGAAACTGCTGTAATAGGAGTGCAGGACGAGCACGTTGGTCTTGGCGGAGTCGTCTGGGCTGGCCCAAACGCCGCGGGCTGGGAATGCCAGCATGAGCACGCATACCAGCGCCAAGCGACACACTTTTTCCATGGGGGGCATTTTGAATCGTGATCCTCGGTGACTGTATCCCCGCCCGAACCATTGCCTTGTCTGACAGCGAGAAGGCCCCTCCAATGTAACCTCACTTAAGGCCATTCATGGCAACAAAATGGCCCAAGTTAGGAGGGCTGCTCTTACACCAGATCAGCCCCTCGGGTGATGATGGTGGAGCAGCCCCGCGGAATGGCTGGCCGACAACGGCAGGGCTATACGGCCTCGGATCTCGTGTCCCTTGCCCTGGGATGGGGCATGCTGCCCTGCTTCACCCCGGTCCGGAGTCCGGAGTCCAACGGCAAGGGCGGAGCCGTTCGGGAAGAGCTTCAAGGGATTACGGGTGCATAAGCCAGCGGCCTGGCGCCGCTTCCGTATTGAGGCAGATCGCCGGCTGGTTCCAGGATTACAACGAGGTCCGTCCGCATAAAGGTCTGCGGCTGCCGCCCGCCAGGCAGTTCATCCGCAGGAATTTACAAACCGCGGAGTGTCCGCTTTAGCGGGGGTCAGAGCCACACAACCTGCCCGGTATTAAGACTACCCGTGCTGACTCCCCTAATATTTTCCAGTCGTTGGCCGTTATAGCCGTTTTACCCTCATTACATTAGCAATTTTGGTGCTTTACCCCTGTGCAATGGCCTGTTTGGCAGACTTTATAATAGTTATTTGCAATAACGATGCTAGACGGATCAATGATAGATATTACGAATTTGACTGAGCATCGGCCCGGCTATATATCGATTATTAATCATCTACTAGCATCCCCACAGTATTCGACAGCATTCGACAGGAGGCTTTGCATGGCTCGCGCCCGCGAGGAAATACTCAAGGATCTGGCCGACGGAGTCCTGAACCTGAATGAGGATTTGGCGGTCAAGGCCGCTCACGAGGCGGTGTCAGCCGGCCTGGATGCCTACGATGCCATCACCAACGGCCTGGTGGCGGGGATGAAGCGAGCGGGAGAGCTGTACGACGAGGAGGAGTACTTCGTGCCCGAGCTGCTCATCTGCTCGGACGCCATGTACGCGGCGCTGGCGATCCTGCAGCCCCACCTCAGGAAAGAAGATGCGCGGGCCAAGCTGAAATGCGTGATTGGCGTGGTGGAAGGCGACACCCACGACATCGGCAAGAACCTGGTCAAGATCATGCTGGACGTGGGCGGGTTCGAGATACACGACCTGGGGCGCAACGTCCCCCTGGCCTTGTTCGTGGAGA
>CALERA010000082.1 GCA_937908275.1 uncultured Desulfarculaceae bacterium
CCAGGAAGATCGGGGTGCGGCCGCCGTAGGTCCACTGCTCGCCCACGCCGGTGGCGCAGCCCACGATGAAGTCATCCACCTCCTCGGGGGCCAGGCCGGTGCGCTTGATCAGCTCGGGCAGCACCTTGGCCAGCAGTTCGTCGGCGCGCAGACCGTGCAGCCAATCGCGGCCGGGGTCGTTGGGGCGGCAACGGGACTGGGCCGTGCGCAGGTAACCAGCGATGACGACTTCTTGCATGACAACGCTCCTTGCTGCGGTTCAATCGGTTTCGGTTTTGGGCGGCGCCGGCGGGGCGGGCGGGGCGGGCCGGGCGGGCCGGGACGGCCAATGGTCCCAGCGGGGTCTGGCCCCGGGCGCCGGGGGGAGGTCGCTGATCAGGCCGGTCATGACCAGGTCCAGGATGGGGTCCACCAGGTCCACCAGCTGGTGGTCGCGTCCCGAGAGCAGCCAGTTGGTGGTGGCGTGGTCCACCGCCCCCATCAGCACCGAACGCACGACATAGGGGTCGATGTCGGCGCGGAACTCCCCGCTGGCGATGCCTTCCTGGATGATGCGGGTGATGTCGCGGAAGCCCTCGCGGATCAGGCGATAGCCCTCGGTCTGGCGGAAATTGAGGTTGCTCTTCAGGATCAGCAGGTTGATCACCGCGTAATTGGGGTTTTCCTGCCAGGTGTGCAGATAGAGATAGACGATGGCCCGCAGGCGGTTGGCCGCCCCGCGAATCAGCTGGAGGTGGAAGAGGTCCTGCTCGCGGGCCTTGGCGATGAAGGCCTCGGGAATGGTGAACAGCAGGCCTTCCTTGGTCGAGAAGTACTCGTAGATGGTGCCTTCGGAAACCCGCGCCTCCTTGGCGATCTCGGCCACCGTGGACTCGTGAAAGCCTTTTTGGGCGAAGATCCGCTCGGCCGCCTTGAGGATCTGCTCCTTGCGCGCCTTGGGCTTGCCTGCTACGCTCATGGTAGCCGCTCCTTGCTCTCGGACTAGTCGGAAAACAGCCCCGCGTCCATGCGCGCGGTCAGGCCGTCGCTCTCGGCCAGGCGCTCGGCCAGGCCCTTGGCCTTGGGCAGCTCGTAGTGGAAGTAGTAGCGCATGGTGGTCAGCTTGCCCCGGTAGAAGGCCTGGTCGGACTCGCCCACCCCGCCGGCCAGGGCCTGGGCCGCCACCCGGCCCTGCTTGAGCCACTGCCAGGCCACCGTCACCAGACCGAAGAGCTCCAGGTAGAGGCTGGCGTCGCAGAGGAAGACCGCCACGTCGCCCGTCTTGGCCAGGGCCAGCTTGGCCTGGGTGGCGGCCAGCAACAGGTCCAGGGCGGCTTGCAGGCGCTGACCGTATTCAGCCAGCTCGGGGGTCTGAGCGGCGTCCGCGATCTCCCGGCCCAGCTCCTCGGCGAACAGTTGCAGGGTCCGGCCCTGCTGCAGGGAGATCTTGCGCCCCAGGAGGTCCATGCCCTGGATGCCGGTGGTGCCCTCATGGATGGGGTGGATGCGCATGTCGCGGAAGTACTGCTCGGCGGGGAACTCGTCGGTGTAGCCATAGCCGCCCAGGACCTGCACCCCGGCGCTGGTGGAGAGGATGCCCATCTCCGAGGGGAAGGTCTTGGCCACCGGGGTGAGCAGCTCCAGCAGCAGGGAGGCGTCTTCCTGGACCTGCCCCTGGCCGTGGTTGGCCAGGTCGGCGTACTTGGCGCATTGCAGCACCAGGGCCAGGGAGCCGTCCACCACCGCGCGCTGGAACAGGAGCATGCGCTTGACGTCGGCGTGCTCGATGATCGGCACCTGGGGCTGGCTGGGGTCCTTGGCCGCGATGGGCCGGCCCTGGGGCCGCTCCTGGGCGTATTGCAGCGAGGCGTAGTAGGCCCCAGAGGCCACGGCCGTGGCCTGCTTGCCCACGCTGATGCGGGCCTCGTTCATCATCTGGAACATATAGGCCAGGCCCTTGTGGGGTTCGCCCACCAGCCAGCCGTGGCAGTCGCCGGCCTCGCCCATGGAAAGCTGCACGATGGGGCAGCCCCGGTAGCCCAGCTTGTGGAAGAGTCCGGCGGTGTTCAGGTCGTTGGGCGCCAGGCCGTCGCCCTGGGGCCGCAGCTTGGGCACCACGAACAGGCTGATGCCCTTGACCCCGGCCGGCGCGCCCTTGATCCGCGCCAGCATCAGGTGGACCACGTTGTCCACCGCGTCGTGGTCGCCAGCGCTGATGAAGACCTTCTGGCCGCTGATCAGGTAGTGCCCCTGCTCGGTGGGAGTGGCGGTCACCGCCACGTCGCTGAGCGAGCTGCCCGCGCCGGGCTCGGTCAGGGCCATGGTGCCCTGCCAGCGGCCGGAGAGCATGTTGGGCACGTAGGTCTCCTGCAGCTCCGGCGCGCCGAAGGACAGGATGAGATGGGCCGCGCCGGTGGTGAGGCCCAGGTAGGCCGAGGCCGAGAAGTTGGCCGAGGCGAAGGCATAGATGCAGGCGGTGTTGATCATCACCGGCAGCTGCATGCCCTGGTGCTCGTAGGGGAAGGTGGCCGAGAGCCAGCCGCCCTCGCCGCATTGCTCCAGCATCTGGCGCACCACCGGCCGCACCCGCACCTGGCCGTCCACCAGCTCCGGCGGGTTGAGGTCCAGGTCGCGCAGGGCCGGGAAGAGCAACTGCTCGGAGATGCGCAGGGCGGTGCCCAGCATCATGTCGAAGCTCTCGCGGTCGTGGTCGGCGAAAAAGGGCAGCTGGCACAGCTCCTCGGCCCGATAGACCTCGTGCAACAGGAACTTCAGGTTGCGTTTGCTCACAAATTTGCTAGCCATTGGCGCACTCCCTCAGTACGGATAAAAGGTCTGGCCCTGGCTGGCAATGGTCTGGATCAGCCGGGCCGGGGCGAAGCGGGGGCCGTACTTCTGTTCCAGCTCCTGCAATTTGGCAAAAACCTTGGCCAGGCCCCACTGGTCGGCGCAGCGCAGGATGCCGCCGCGATAGGGCGGGAAGCCGGTGCCCATGATCATGGCCAG
>CALERA010000083.1 GCA_937908275.1 uncultured Desulfarculaceae bacterium
TAGAGCGCGCGGGTGATCTGGCCCAGGGAGCAGACCCGCACCGTGTCCATCAGCTCGGCGAAGACGTTGCCGCCGCTGAGCGCCACCCGTTGCAGGCGCTCCAGGGCGGCCGGGGCCTTTTCGGCGTGGGCGGCCTGGAATTGGGCCAGGCGCGCGAGTTGACCCTGCTTCTCCTCCTCGCTGGCCCGGGCCAGCTCCACCTTGCAGAACTGGTCCTGCTCCGCGTTGGGGTTGAGGAAGGTGTTGACCCCCACGATGGGCAACTCGCCGGTGTGCTTCAGGGTCTCGTAATAGAGCGACTCCTCCTGGATCTTGCTGCGCTGGTAGCCGGTCTCCATGGCCCCCAGCACCCCGCCCCGGGCGGTGAGGCGCTGGAACTCCATCAACACCGCCTCCTCCACCAGATCGGTCAGCTCGTTGACGATGAAAGCGCCCTGCAAGGGGTTCTGGTTCTTGGCCAGGCCCCACTCGCGGTTGATGATCAGCTGGATGGCCAGGGCGCGGCGCACGCTCTCCTCGGTGGGGGTGGTGATGGCCTCGTCATAGGCGTTGGTGTGCAGGCTGTTGCAGTTGTCGTAGACCGCGCAGAGGGCCTGGAGGGTGGTGCGGATGTCGTTGAACTGGATCTCCTGGCTGTGCAGGGAGCGGCCCGAGGTCTGGATGTGGTACTTGAGCATCTGGCTGCGGGGGCCGGCCTTGTAGAGCTGGCGCATGGCCACGGCCCAGATGCGCCGGGCCACCCGGCCGATGACGGTGTACTCCGGGTCCATGCCGTTACTGAAGAAGAAGCTCAGGTTGGGGGCGAAGGCGTCGATGCTCATGCCCCGGCTGAGGTAGTACTCCACGTAGGTGAAGCCGTTGGCCAGGGTGAAGGCCAACTGGCTGATGGGGTTGGCCCCGGCCTCGGCGATGTGATAGCCGCTGATGGAGACGCTGTAGAAGTTGCGCACGTCCTGGTCGATGAAGAACTGCTGGATGTCGCCCATCAGGCGCAGGGCGAAGTCCACGCTGAAGATGCAGGTGTTCTGGCCCTGGTCCTCCTTGAGGATGTCGGCCTGCACCGTGCCGCGCACGTTCTTGAGCACCATGGCCCGGATGCGGGCCCGCTCCTCGGCCGAGGGCGGACGCTGGTTCTCCTGCGCGAAGGCCGCCACCTGCTGGTCGATGGCGGTGTTGAAGAAGATGGCCAGCATGATCGGGGCCGGGCCGTTGATGGTCATGCTGACGCTGGTGTTGGGGCTCAGCAGGTCGAAGCCGTCGTAGAGGACCTTCATGTCCTCCAGGGTGCAGATGCTCACCCCGGAGTTGCCCACCTTGCCGTAGATGTCCGGGCGCTCCTCCGGGTCCCAGCCATAGAGAGTCACCGAGTCGAAGGCGGTGGAGAGCCGGGCCGCCTTGGCCTCGCCGGATAGGAGCTTGAAGCGCCGGTTGGTGCGGAAGGCGTCGCCCTCGCCGGCGAACATCCGGGTGGGGTCCTCGTCGCTGCGCTTGAAGGGGAACACCCCGGCGGTGTAGGGAAACTCGCCGGGCAGGTTCTCGCCCCGCTGCCAGGCGTAGACCTCGGCCGGGTCCTCCCACTTGGGCAGGCAGACCTTGGGGATCACGCTGCCGGAGAGCGAGCGGGTGGTCAGCGGCACCCGGAACTCGCGCTCGCGCACTTTGTAGACGTATTCCTCGCCGGCGTAGGCCTTCTGCATCAGGGGCCATTCGGCCAGCAAGCGGTGGGTCTCGTTGCTGAAGGACTCCTCCAGGCGGTGGACCTCGGCCCGCATCCGGTCCAGGGCCTGCATCAGCCCGGCGTCGCCCCGCCAGGTCTCGGCCAGGGCGTCGTGGGTGTTCTTCATCTGCCAGACCCGGCGGATCACCGCCGCCTGGTCCCGGGTCTCCTGGTGATAGGCGGCCAGGGTCTCGGCGATCTCGGCCAGGTAGCGGTTGCGCTCGGCCGGCACGATGATGGTCTTGTCCTCGGAATAGCGCGCCGCCGGCCGGGTGCGGGGGCTGGCCAGCTTGACCCCGGCCTTCTCCGCGATGGCGTCCAACAGGGCCAGGTACAGGGCCGTGGTGCCCTGGTCGTTGAACTTGCTGGCGATGGTGCCGTAGACCGGCATCTCCTCGGGCGCGATGTGCCAGGCCCCCCGGTTGCGCTGCATCTGCTTGCGCACGTCGCGCAGGGCGTCCTCGGCCCCCCGGCGGTCGAACTTGTTGATCGCCACCAGGTCGGCGAAGTCCAGCATGTCGATCTTTTCCAACTGGCTGGCGGCGCCGAAGTCGCTGGTCATCACGTAGAGGCTCACGTCCACGTAGTCCACCACCGCCGCGTCGCCCTGGCCGATGCCGGCCGTCTCCACCACGATCAGGTCGTAGCCCGCCGCCCGGGCCACCGCGATGGCGTCGTCCAGGCCCTTGCTCACCTCCATGCCGCTGTTGCGGGTGGCCAGGGAGCGCAGGTACAGGCGCGGGCTGGCCAGGCTGTTCATGCGGATGCGGTCGCCCAGCAGCGCCCCGCCGCTCTTGCGGCGGGTGGGGTCCACGCTCAGCACCGCCACCCGAAGCTCCGGGAAGTCGGCCAGCAGGCGCAGCAGCAGCTCGTCGGTGAGGGAGGACTTGCCCGCCCCGCCGGTGCCGGTGATGCCCACCACCGGCATCGCCTTGTCCGGCCGCCGGGCGTCCAGGGCCTTGCGCCAGGCCGCCAGGTCCCCGCCCTGGCCCAGGGCCGCGCGCTCCACCCAGGTGATCACCCGGGCCACCACCTCCGGCCGCTCCGGGGCCAGCTCGCCCACCAGGGAGAGGTCCTCGCCCTCCCCGCCCTGGGGGTGGTCGATGGCCCGCACCAGGTGGTTGATGATCCCCTGCAAACCCAACTGGCGGCCCTCCTCCGGGCCGTAGATCTTGGCCACCCCGTAGGCCTCCAGCTCCCGGGCCTCCTCGGGCACGATCACCCCGCCCCCGCCGCCAAAGACCTGGATCTGCCCGCAATGGTGCTGGTTCAGGAGGTCCACGGTGTACTTGAAGAACTCCATGTGCCCGCCCTGGTAGCAGGACAGGCAGATGGCCTGGGCGTCCTCCTGGATCGCCGCCTCCACCACCTCCGACACCGCCCGGTTGTGCCCCAGATGGATCACCTCCACCCCGGTGGCCTGCAGGATGCGCCGGATGATGTTGATCGCCGCGTCGTGACCGTCGAACAAACTGGCCGCCGTCACGCAGCGCACCGGATTCAGCGGTAGATAAGGCTCGGTCTCCATGCTCATGGCTTTCCCCCTGGGGATGGGAGTTTCCGGGAGAAACCCTTTTGTGGACAAAAGGGTTTCTCCCGGACCTCCTTCCCAAAAAACTTTAGCGCGCAACAGCGCTGGCAGTCGCACCCGCCGCCAGCTAACGGAGCTGGCCCAGGATCAGTTCCTTTTGCAGGCCGACGTAGTCGGCCAGGGACATGCGCGGCGACAAGGCCCAGCGCCGGAAGGTCCACATGTGGCCCAACACCGCGATGTCGTGGGCCAACAGCCCGACCTCGGCGTGGTTCAGGGGGCGCAGGGAATAGTCCTCCACCCCGCGCCGGATCAGGTCGGCGAAGAGGTCGGTGATGCGCTGCTCGTGGGCCAGCACGAAGCGCATGGCCTCCTTGGGCAGGCTCTTGGTCTCCTGATAGATCAACAGGATGTGGTCGTTCATCTCGTCGCAGACCGCGAAATAGACCTCCAGGGCCGCCTCCAGGGCCATGGCCCCGTGGCTGGCCCGGGGCAGCCGGTCCCGGATGCGCTCCTCCACCTCCTGGTGGATGGCCTGGCAGACCAGGTAGAGCACGTCCTCCTTGCTGACCACGTATTCGTAGAGGGTGCCGATGGAGAACCCGGCCGCCTTGGCGATCTCGCGGGTGGTGGTCTTGTGGAAGCCCTTGGCGATGAACAGCCTCACCGCCGCGTCCACGATCTGGCGGCGGCGGCGGGTCACCAGGCCGGGGTCCTTGACCTCGGTGGGGATGTCCCGGGCGGTCTCCGGCTCCGCCAGGGGAGCCCGCTGGGGCTGGGGGCGCTTCATGCCGGCCGCGCCTCCTGGACCCGGGGAACCACGCTCATCTTCAGGCTCACCTTGCCGTAGCCGCCGCACTCCAGGCCCACGTCCGGGCAGTGGATCTGGCGGGTGAAGTGAAACAGGTTGGGGTCCAGGCCCTCGCTCAGGCGCTCGTTGATCAGGGCCACCGGCAGGGCCATCTGCGAGACCAGGTAGACGCACAGGCGCTTGGGGCAGAGCTTGGTGATGAAATTGCCGTCCACGTCCAGGAGGAAGCGGTCCCCGGGCCGGTAGCCGGTGTTGCAGTGGCGGGCCTCGGTCACCTCGGCCTGGATGGCGTAGCGGGGCGCGGCCTGGCTGAGCCGGACGATGTGGCGGGCGCGGGGATCGCCCGGGGCCAGGTTGGCGGCCTCCTGGTCGCTGTAGCCCACCCGCTGGGCGTAACGGCGGATGACTTCGTCCTGGGACATGGCGTTACCCTCCAATCTGGGGATTGGTCACGGGTGCAAGCCAAGCTGATCAAGTGACTGAGCGCTCGCTCACCAGCAATTCAAGCAAACTCCCCGGGGATTGTCAAGGTTTTCATCGACGGGTTTCAGGGCGTCGAAAATCGCCTTTTCGCCCCACCTCTTGCGCTTTGCCGCCCCGGACCATAAAACTGGGATGGGGAGCGCCGCCGCCCCCCACCATCACTCAGCCCAGGAGCCGCCATGCCGCATCCCCACTCCGGCCAACCCCCCCACGGACACCCCGGCCATCCCGGCGGGCCGCCCCCGGCCGCGGCCGATGGCGTGCCGAGCTTACGCCTGGTGGCCTGGGAGACCACCCGCCGCTGCAACCTCTCCTGCCTGCACTGCCGGGCCGGGGCGGTGGACCAGGAATATCCCGGGGAGCTGACCACGGCCGAGGGCGAGGCCTTCCTGCGCGACCTGACCAGTTTGGGCAAGCCGGTGGTGATCATGACCGGTGGCGAGCCGCTGCTGCGGCCGGACATCTTCCACCTGGCCCAATACGGCACCGACCTGGGCCTGCGCATGGTGATGGCGGTCAACGGCACCCTGCTGACCCCGGAGATCGCCCACCAACTCAAGGCCTGCGGCATCCAGCGCCTGTCCATCAGCCTGGACGGCCCGGATGCGGCCAGCCACGACAGCTTCCGGGGCCAGCCCGGGGCCTTTGCCGGGGCCTTGGCCGGCATGGCCGCCGCGCGCGGGGCCGGCCTGGAATTCCAGATCAACACCACCGTGACCCGCAGCAACCTGCCCTGGATCGAGCGGCTCTACGACCTGGCGGTGGAGCTGGGCGCGGTGGCGCACCATATCTTTCTGCTGGTGCCCACCGGCCGGGGCCGGGCCCTGACCGGC
Organism: uncultured Desulfarculaceae bacterium; assembly: GCA_937908275.1. Lineage (GTDB taxonomy): Bacteria > Desulfobacterota > Desulfarculia > Desulfarculales > Desulfarculaceae > JACRDC01. Next base: position 5,376 of record CALERA010000083.1, read on the forward strand.
GAGATCATCACCGCCCAGGAATACGAGGACGTGCTGCACTGGTTCGCGGAGAAGAAGTTCGCCGGCCCGCCCCTGGAGCTCAAGGCCACCTGCGCGCCGCACTTTTACCGCATCATCCGCCAGGAGGCCAAGCGCCGAGGGGTGAAGCTGGCCTTCGAGACCCACGGCCTGGACGCGGTGACCAAGGGCTGCCTGGGCGGCCAGGGCTTCGCCTTTGTCAGCCACGTGGGCCAGGTGCAGCCCTGCGGCTACCTGGAACTGGCGGCCGGAGACATCAAGCGCCAGCCCTTCAGCCAGATTTGGCGGGAGAGCGAACTGTTCCTCCGTCTGCGCGACGCCGATCGCCTGGAGGGCAAGTGCGGGATCTGCGAGTACCGCCGGGTCTGCGGCGGCTGCCGGGCCCGGGCCTACGAGGTCAGCGGCAGCGAGCTGGCCGAGGAGCCGCTCTGCCTCTACCAGCCGGCCGCGCGACCGGTTTAGCGCCAAGCCAGGCAGCCTGGCCCCGCCGCCGTCCGCCAGGACCTCTTGCGCCTCGCGCCGGGACAACCGGTTGTCCCAGCCACCTGGAAAAGCCAGAGCCCAAAGGAAAGGGGCGGGGATCAACCCCGCCCCGTTAATTTGAGGCTTGCCCGCGCTTTCGTTGCCGCCGGGCATGTCCGCCGGCGTGGCGGCCCGCCCTAGAAGCGATAGACCACCTGGGCCTTGAGGAAGGCCCCGTTGTCCAGGTCCACCCGCTCCTGGTCGCGGTCGCCGTAGCCCTCGCCCACGAAGAAGATGCGGTCAAAGGCCCAGCCGCCGGTCAGCTCCAGGTCGACCCCCGGGGTCAGGGTGTAGCTGGCCCCGGCCAGCCACTTCTTCTGGTTGAAGTAGAGCATGTCCTCGCGGTGGGAGCGGTCCACCAGGAACCAGCGCTGGTTGGACCACTCGAAGCCGGCGAAGACCGCCAGGGGCTTGGCCAGGCGCTGGGTGACCCGGGCGTAGAGGTTGTAGGGGTAGATGTAGGTCAGGTTGAGGGTGGTGGGCTTCCAGGGCTTGTAACGCACCGAAAACAGGGGCAGGCCCACCATGGCCTGGAGCTGGTCGCTGGGCTCCCACCAGTAGGCCACCCCGGGAATGGGGGTGCCGCCCAGGAAGTCGCGGTGGTTGTCGTAGTTGAGCAGAAACAGCCAGGCGTTTCGGCCGCTGCTGGGCGCCCGCAGGAAGGCGCTGGCGTTGAGGCTCAGCTCGTCCTCGGTCTCGAAGGGCTTGTCGCTGGGCGAGCCCACCCGCAGGAAGCCGCCGGCGATCCAGCCATTGTCCAGCTTGTAGCGATAGAGGCCGCTCAGGCCGAGGTCGTAAAGGTCGCTGGGGAAGGCCTTGCCCGAGGGGAAGCGCAGGTCGCTGTCCAGGGGCAGGTAGCCGGCGCTGGCGCTCAGGGCCAGCTCCTGGCGCTCGCTCTGATAGAGCGGGGCGAAGACCCCCAGGGACTGCTCGGCATAGCCGAACTCGTGGGATTGACCGCCGACCTTCTGGTCCGGGGACCAGGTGAGGTCGTAACTGAGGCTGGTCTTGAGCTTGCCCAGCTCCGGGGACAGCCAGGCCCCGAAGTTGACCGGCGCGGCCAGGGCGGCCGGGGCGGTGGCCAGGATGACCAGGGCCGAGAGCAGGCGCGACAGGCGTCCCCAGGAGTGCGCAAGCATGGCTATCATTCCTTCCAAGTACCACTCAATATTAACGAATCGTACATGGCACGCAGGATGACGCCGGGATGGGACTGCGTCAAGCGAAAAGCGCGCGCCAGGCGGCGCGCCAACGGGGGGAGAGGCGGAAAGAGGCCCGGCCGGGGCCGCCGGCCAGGCCCCCGCGCGGCACAGATCAGGCCCAGCCCAGGGCCTTGACCATGGTGGCCAGGGCCACCATGTTGGACCCCACCCACAGGGCCTCCAGGATGTCGCTGTCGCCATAGCCCAGCTCGCGCAACCCGGCGAGGTCGGCGTCCGCCACCTGCTCCGGGGAGCGCACGGCCTTGAGCACGAACTTGAGCATGGTCTTTTCGCGCTCGGCCAGGGGGGCCAGGTCGGGGTCTTCCTGGCAGTCGGCCAGGAGCTTGTCGCTCAGGCCGAACATCTGGAGCAGGTTGCCGTTGAAGGCCTCGCAGAGCGGGAAGCCGTGTTCGGCCGCCACCAGGTAGCGGACCAGGGCCATCAGGCGGGCGTCCAGGTTGGGATGGTCGCGGAAGTGCTGGATGACCTTGGCCTGCTGCGCGAAGAGGAAGGGGCTGGCGCTCAGCAGGCGCAGCGGCGCGGGAACGCCCAACTGGGGCGGGAACATGGCGTAGACCGCGGCGAAGTCGCCCGTGGCCTGGGCCGGATCGACGGTGGCGAGGCGGAACATGGCGCTTCTCCTCTGGGTGGATGGCCTTTTTCTAAGAGTTTTTGACACAACTAAAAACCCGCGCGCGATCGCTTCGCCAGGCTCGCAATGATCTCCGCGAGCGCGCGACGGCGTCCGGAAAGGGGGGACAGGCCCTAGCTGTTGCGCAGGAAGCTGACCAGTTGGCGTTGGCGCTGGGCCACCTGGCCGGCATAGACGTCCGAGCCGTTGTAGCGCTTGAGCACCCGGTCCAGGTCCACGTGGGCGGCCTGGCCGCCGCCGGGGTTGACCACCGACTCCAGCAACAGCTCGCGCAGGTGGAAGGCGGCCATGTAGGTGGCCATGGTCAGGTGGTGCTCCAGGCGCAGGTCCGGCGGCGGGGGCACGAAGCGGTTGCGGGCCAGGCTGTTGACAATCAGCTTGCGGGTGGGGGCGTAGATCTGGAAGGGGCTGGCCGAGAGGTTGGAGTCGCCCAGGACGTTGGCGTAGGAGCTCTCCTGATGGGCGATGACCAGCATCAGGGAGACCGGCACCTGGAACTTCTTGGCCGCGCAGTAGATGTCGAAGGCCAGGTTTTTGGCGTAGAGCCCCACGTCGCCGGTGAAGGAGACCCCGCCGCCCCTGAGGTAGCCGTTCAGGCGGGTCTCGATGTAGGGCGTGATGCGCTCCATGAACTCGGCCAGGGTCAGGGTCTCCACCTCGGCCACCAGGCGGACCTGGCCGGTGTAGAGGTTGGGGGTCTGCCAGGCGTCGGCCAGGGCCGCGGCGGCGCGCTCGTTGGCGGTCAGCGCGCCCAGGGCCTCCTCGGGCGCGAAGCCCAGGGAGCGGTATTCGCGGTAGAGCCGGTCCAGGAAGAGCTGCTGGGCCTTTTCCGGGGCCGGGTCCAGGGCGGTCAGGTCGGCGGCGTTCCTGGGCAGGCCCTTGCTGGCCAGTTCGCGGAAGATCAGGGGATGGCGGCGGGCCAGGTCGTGGGCGGTTTCGGCCAGTTGCTCCAGGGCCTTGGCGTCCACCATCTCGCTGTCGCCAAAGGCGGCCTGGGCGCTGGTCAGGAGCACCTGGGGCGAGAGCCCGGCCCGCCGGGCCAGGGCCGCCAGGCGCGAGCGGGTCTCGCCGGCCAGGGGCGCGGGGCGCGGGCGCAGGGGCAGCAGGTTCAGCTCCAGCTCGGCCGTGGCCGGGCCGGGGGCCAGCAGTTGGCCGCTGGCGGCCAGGTTGAGGTTGCCGCCCAGGCTGAGGCTGGCCCCGGCCTGCTGCACCGCCTGGACCGGGGGCACCAGGGGCGAGACCCGCCGGTTGGCCTTGCTGGGGGTGTTGGGGGCCACCAGCACCAGGCCGGCGGTCAGGGCGGCCACCAGGGCCCAATAGCCGATGGTGGTGCGGCCGATCTGCTTGAGCCGGCCGCGCACCGCGCTGATGCGCTCGCCGATGCGCTCCAACTGGGCCGGGGTCAGGCTGGTGATGCGCACCCGCAGGGGGCCGGTGGGCTGGTCGCCGGCGCGGCCCGGGGCGGTGGTCAGGGCCACCAGCCAGGACAGGCGCTCCAACTGGCCGCGCAGGTGCTGGGCCTGGGCCGCCTGCTCGGCGGCCTTGAACTTCAGCTCGTCCACCTCCTGGCTGTGGGCCTGGCCGGTCAGGGCCAGGGCGGTGGCCAGCTCCTGGGCCAGGTCGGCCCAGCGCTGGGCCTCGCCCTGGCTGGCCGAGAGCTCCAGGGCCAGGCCTTGACCCTCCAGCAGGTCCAGGGCCTGGCGGGCGCGGGCGGTCTGCTCCTGGGCCAGGCGCAGCTTGGTCAGGTCCCGGGCGGCGTGGGCGGCCTTGATCTCGGCCTGGGCCTGCTCCAGCTGCTGGCGGGCCTCCTGGAGCTCCTCGCCCAGGCGTCGGGTCTGCTCCTGCTGGGCCAGGGCCTCGGCCCGCCAGTATTCCAGCGGCTCCAGGGCGGCCAGGGCCCGGCGATAGAGGCGGTGGCGCTCCAGGGACTTGGACTTCAGGGCGGCGGACAGGCGCTGGCTCTGCTCCAGGCGGCGCACCAACTCCACCTGGTCCAGGTCGGTCTGGTCCAGGCGGGCCATCAACTGGGCGGCGGTGAGCTGTCCCTGGCGGGCCAGGGCCA
>CALERA010000084.1 GCA_937908275.1 uncultured Desulfarculaceae bacterium
CTACACTCTTTCCCTACACGACGCTCTTCCGATCTGGTGACGGTGCCGGCCGATCAATATTTCGTGATGGGCGACAACCGTGACCAGTCCTATGACTCGCGCTTCTGGTTAGGGGGCAAGGGCGGCTTCGTGCCCATCCAGGACATCCTGGGGCGGGCGGTGGTAATCTTTTGGTCTTGGGAGGGCGACACCTTCGGGGTGCGCTGGTCCCGCCTGGGCCGTCTGATCCAGTAAACGCCATCAGGCGCGGGGAGGGTCAATCCATGCCTCAGAACCCATCGTCCCAGAGCGGCGCGGCCAAATCCTGGACCCGCGAGCTGCTGGAGAGCCTGGGCCTGGCGTTCTGCTTCTACCTGATCGTGGCCAACTACGCGGTGGCGGCGTACGAAATCCCCTCGGGCTCCATGCTGCCCACCCTCCAGATCGGCGACCGCCTGCTGGTCTCCCGGGTCTCCTACGACCTCAACCTGCTGCCGGCCTCCCTGCGCCTGGGCCTGGTGGACATCCCCCTGCCCGGCGGGGCGGTGCCGTTGGCGCGCCTGGACGACCCCCAGCGCGGGGACATCGTGGTCTTCCAGATTCCGGAGCTGAACCCGGAGCCCCTGATCAAGCGGGTGGTGGGCCTGCCGGGCGAGACGGTGGAGGTGCGCCAGCAGCGGGTCCACATCAACGGCAAACCCCTGAGCGATCACTGGGGCCAGTTGACGCCCAGCCTGATCGGCGGTTGCGCCGGGGCGGATTTCGGCCCGGTGAAGGTGCCCGCCGGCCAGTACTTCATGCTGGGCGACAACCGCTGCAATTCCTACGACTCCCGCCTCTGGGACGGCCACGGTGGATTCGTGCCCCGGGAGCGCATCCTGGGCCGGGCGCGCCTGATCTTCTGGCCGGGCCACGAGGCCCAGCCCGGGGACCGCTGGACCCGCCTGGGTCCCCCCATGCAATAGCTTCCCGCCCGCCTTTCCGGCGGCACCGCCTTCTCGCCATAATTCAGATTGAATCGGGCTAGGCCTGTCCGCGCAGGTCCAGGGCCTGGACCTGGCCGGGCTCGGGCAGCTCCAGGGCCTGGTCAAAAACCGCCTCCCGGGCCAAACCGCCGGGCAGGGCGCGGAACACGGCCTGGGCCAGGCGGCCGGGCCAGAGGCTGCCGAAGTGCGCGGCCAGGCCCAGGGCCTGGGCCCCGCCCAGGGTGGCCATGGTCAGGACGCTCTCCGGGGGCAAGTCGGGGAAGAGACGCCGCAGGGTGGCCATCTCCGGCCACAGCGAGAGATCCGGGGCGCTGGTCAGGGAATCGGTGCCCAGGCAGAGGTTCACTCCGGCGGCCAAGGCCGCCTCCAGCGGCGCGATGGCCCCGGTCAGGCCCAGGTTGGAGCGGGGACAGACGCAGAGCGAGGCCCCGGCCGCCGCCACCTGCCCCAGCTCGCCGGGCGTCAGTTGCACCCCGTGCACCAACAGGCTGCGGCTATCCACCACCCCCAGGGCCAGGAGATGGGCCAGGGGGCGGGGGCCGTGAAAGACCAGGTCGTCGAGGTTCATGCCCCGATCGAGGAGGAACTGACGCAGGCGCTGGCCCTGCTCGCCCTGGCCGGCCACGAACTCCACCTCGGCTTGGGACTCGGCCAGGTGGATGCAAAACGGCAGCCGGCCGGCCTGGCGCTTGAGGGCCTGGAGCCGCCAGTCGGGCACCGAGTAGGGGGCGTGGGCCGCCACCGCGCTGACCTGGAGCACCCCCTCCCGCCAGGCCAGGCTGGGCTCCGGGGGCTGGGCCCTTTTCGGACCAATGGCCTCGCCAAAGCTGACGGTGTGCAGGCCCTCCTCCCAGGCCGGCTCCTGGGCCCGGAAGGTGTTGGTGATGTCGCCCGCCAGGACGGTGCCCGCCTCCCGGGCCTGGCGCACCGCCCGGCGGGTGGCCTCTGTGGCGTCCAGGTGGTCGTGACCCGGCCGCACCCGCACCAGGCCCTCCAGCCAGCCCACGAAATCCCGGGCCGGCTCCGGGGCCAGGCCGTGCAGGAAAGAGAGCTCCAGGTGGGTGTGGGCGTTGACCAGGCCGGGCAGCAGCAGGCCGTCGCCCAGGTCGATCCGCCGGGCCTCGGCCGGGGGCCGGTCGGTCAGCTCGCGCACCCTGCCCTGCTCCACCACCAGCCACTGGCCAGCGCGCAGGTCGCCCGGCCCGGACCAGGTCCAGGCGGCGCGATAGGCGATGATTCCTGGGGGCCGCGCGCTCACAGCAGGCGGTAGAACATGTCCCGCTGGCGGGCCTGATAACCCATGGCCTCGGCCAGGCGGACCAACTCGGCCCGGGGCAGGCGGAAGCTGACCCCGGCCGCGGCCACCACGTTCTCCTCGATCATGGTGGAGCCCAGGTCGTCGGCCCCAAAGGCCAGGGCCAGTTGGGCGATCTTGGCCCCCTGGGTGACCCAGCTGGCCTGGAGGTGCAGGAAGTTGTCCAGATAGAGCCGGGCCAGGGCCAGGACCCTTAAGTATTCCACCCCGGTGGCGGTGGTCAGGTGGTCCAGGGCGGTGTTGGCCGGCTGGAAGGACCAGGGGATGAAGGCGGTGAAGTGGCCGCGCCCCCGGATCAGGCTCTCGTCCTGCAACCGGCGCAGGCGCTCGAAGTGCTCGATGCGCTCCGCCGGGGTCTCCAGGCTGCCGAACATCATGGTGGCGGTGGTCATCAGGCCCCGGGCGTGGGCCAGGGCCATCACCTGCAACCATTGGTCGGTGTTGCACTTGCCCGGCGCGATCAGGGCCCGCACCCGGTCCACCAGGATCTCGGCCCCGCCGCCGGGGATGGAGTCCAGGCCGGCGGCCATCAGCGCGTCCAGGGCCTGGCCCAGGCTCATCCCGTCCAGGGCGGCCATGTGGACCACTTCCGGCGGCGAGAGACCGTGGATGTGCAGGCTGGGGAAGTGCTCTTTGATGATCCGGTAGGTCTCGCAGGTGGCCCGGATGCCGATGGCCGGGTGCAAGCCGCCCTGGATCAGGATCTGGGTGCCGCCCAGGTCCATGGTCTCCTGGACCTTGGCCAGCAGCTCATCCAGGGGCAGGTCGCGGGCCTCGGGATGGCCGGGGGGCCGGAAGAAGGCGCAGAAGCGGCAGCCCGAGAGGCAGGCGTTGGTGGTGTTGATGTTGCGGTCCACCACGTAGGTGACCACCGGGTCCGGGTTGTGGCGCAGGCGGGCGGCGTGGGCCAAGTGGCCCAGGGTCAGGAGGTCCGCCCCTTGCCACAGGGCCAGGGCCTCATCCGGGTTCAGGCGCTCGCCCCGGCGGGCGGTCTCCAGGGCCTGGGCCAGGGTGGAGGGGTCGGCCACGGGATTGTCGCCGTAGCGCACCGCCTGGCGGGCGGCGGCGGGGCTCACGCGGCCTCCGCGGCCGGGTCCAGGGCGGGCAGGTGGTGGTAGAAGCTGTCCCGGCGCACCGGCTCGAAGCCCGCCTCGCGGATCATGCCCCGCAGTTGGGCCTCGGTCAGGCCCTGGGCGGTGGTGGCCCCGGCCGAGTGGGTGATGCGCTCCTCCACCACGGTGCCGTCCAGGTCGTCGGCCCCGAAGTTCAGGGCCACCTGGGCCAGCTTCTCGCCCAGCATCACCCAATAGGCCTTGATGTGGGGGAAGTTGTCCAGTATCAGGCGGCTGGCGGCCATGATCCGCAGGTCGTCCAGGCCGGTGGTGGAGGCCTGGCTGGTGAGCTTGGTGTTCTGGCTGTGGAAGGCCAGGGGGATGAAGGCCGAGAACCCGCCGGAGAGGTCCTGCTGGCCGCGCAGGGCCAGGAGGTGGTCCACCCGCTCCTCGTCGCTCTCGATGTGGCCGTAGAGCATGGTGGCGTTGGTGGGCAGACCCAGCTCGTGGGCCAGGCCGGAGATGGCCAGCCAGTCCTCGGCGCTGGTCTTGCGGGGGCAGAGCTCCTGGCGCACCCGGGGGCTGAAGATCTCGGCCCCGCCGCCGGGCATGGCCCCCAGGCCGGCGGCGATCAGGCGCTCCAGCACCTGGCGCGGGGTCTGGCCCGAGATGCGGGCCAGGTGGTCGATCTCCACCGCGGTGAAGGCCTTGAGGCAGGCCTCGGGCCGGGCGCGGCGGGCCGCGCGCAGGATGTCCTCGTAGTACTCGAAGGGCAGGTCGGGATGGCAGGAGCCCACGATGTGCAGTTCGTCCACCGGCAGGCCCCCGCAGGCGGCCTTGTCCGCCACCTCGGCCGGGGTCATGGTGTAGGCCCCGTCCTGGTCGTCATCGCGCCAGAAGGCGCAGAAGGCGCACTGGTTGACGCAGACGTTGGAGTAGTTGATGTGGCGGTTCAGGACGTAGTGGGCGCGCTGGCCGTTGTGGTGGCGGCGCACCGCCGTGGCCAGGGCCCCCAGGCCGGGCAGGTCGCGGCTCTTCAACAGGCTGAGGCCGTCCTCGCGCTCCAGGCGCTGGCCGGCCATGAGCTTGGCCGCCAGGGGGCGCAGGCTGGGGTCGCTGATGACGGCCGCGTCCACCTCCAGCGGGGGCAGGGGTGAAAACGGCCCGGGTTGGGCGTTGCGGCGCACGGCGGGGGACATGGTCGCGTCGGGCTCCCTGGCGGCTCCGCCCGGGCAGAACGGACCGCCGGCAATGGTCCCGGGCTGTCAAGTCCGGGGCAGTGACCAGGTGGTCACTATATTATGCCGCCCCCCACGCCCTGGCAACCGATTTCCGCGCCAGCTCCCAAAGCTGGGCCGCCTGTTTTGGCCCGGGCGACGGGGCCTAGACCCCGCCCCGGATCAGGCTGAGCAGGCCGCCAGCCACCAGCAGGCGGCGCTCGCGCCGGCTGGCCTGGAGGATCAGGCCCAGCTCCCGGCCCTGGCATTGGCAGGGGATGGTCTCCCGGCCCTCGCGGATGGCCCGGGCCAGGCCGGGGAACTCCAGGCCCGCGCCCGGCTCCAGGCGGTCGTAGTCGGCCGGGTCGGCGAAGACCAGGGGCACGATGCCGAAGTTGAACAGGTTGGCGCGGTGGATGCGGGCAAAGGACTTGGCCAGCTTGACCCGCACCCCCAGGTAGCGCGGAGCCAGGGCGGCGTGCTCGCGCGAGGAGCCCTGGCCGTAGTTCTCGCCGCCCACCACCGCCACCGGGGCCGCGGCCTGGGCTTTTTGGGCGAACTCCGGGTCCAGCGCCGCGAAGACGTGCTGGCTGATGGCCGGCACGTTGGAGCGCAGGGGCAGGATCTTGCTGCCGGCGGGCATGATGTGGTCGGTGGTGATGTTGTCGCCGACCTTGAGGATGACCTGGCAGGTCAGGTCCTCGGGCAGGGTCTCCAGCACCGGGAAGGGGGCGATGTTGGGTCCGCGCACGATCTCCACGCCCGAGCCGTCGGCCAGGGGCGGCGCCAGGGCCTCGGGCCGCAGGTCCGGGGCCGGCGGCAGGGGCGGCAGGGGCTCCAGGTCCCGGGGATCGGCGATGTGGCCGCAGAGGGCGGTGGCCGCCGCCACCCGGGGTCCGGCCAGGTAGACCCGGTCGTCCTTGGTGCCGGAGCGGCCGGGGAAGTTGCGCGGGAAGGTGCGCAGGCTGGCGCTGCCCGTGGCCGGGGCCTGGCTCATGCCGATGCAGCCCAGGCAGCCGGCCTGGAAGACGCTGGCCCCGGCGGCCAGGAGGTCCTGGAGCCCGCCGGCCGCGGCCAGCTGGCTCAGCGCCTGGCGCGAGCCGGGGTTGACGTAGAGGTTCAGCTCCGGGGCGATGGTCTTGCCCCTCAGGGCCAGGGCCAGGGTCATCAGGTCTTCATAGGAGCCGCCGCCGCAGGAGCCCACGATCACCTGCTCCACGGCCACGTCCTTGAGCTCCGCCGCCGGGCGGACGCTGTCCGGGCTGGAGGGGCAGGCCACCAGGGGCGCGAGCTGGTCCAGGGCGATCTCCTGGACCTGGTCGTACTCCGCGCCGGGATCGGCCCCCAGCTCGCGCCAGACCTGGGGCCGGCCCTGGGCGGTGAGGAACTCCCGGGTGCGCTCGTCGCTGGGGAACAGGCTGGCGGTGGCCCCCAGCTCCGCGCCCATGTTGCAGATGGCCGCCCGCTCGCTGACCGAGAGGCTGGCCACGCCCGGGCCGAAGTATTCCAGCACCAGGCCCACCCCACCCTTGACGCTCAGGCGGCGCAACAGCTCCAGGATCACGTCCTTGGCGCTGGCCCCCTCGGCCAGACGGCCGGTCAGGTGGACCCCCAGCACCCGGGGACAGGGCAGGAAAAAGGGATAGCCGGCCATGGCCGCGGCCACGTCCAGGCCGCCGGCCCCCATGGCCAGCATGCCCAGGCCGCCGCAGTGGGGGGTGTGGCTGTCCGAGCCCAGCAGGGTGGCCCCGGGCCGGCCGAAGTTGAGCAGATGGAGCTGGTGGCAGATGCCGTTGCCCGGGGGCGAGAACCACAGGCCGAAGCGGGCGGCGATGGAGCGCAGGAAGCGGTGGTCGTCGGGGTTTTTGAAGTCGGTCTGCAGCAGGTTGTGGTCCACGTAGGAGACCGAGACCTCGGTGCGCACCCGGTCCAGGCCCAGGGCCTCGAACTCCAGGGCGGCCAGGGTGCCGGTGGCGTCCTGGGTCAGGGTCTGGTCGATGGCCAGGCCGATCTCGCGGCCGGCCTCCGGGACGCCTTCCCTCAGGTGGTCGGCGATGATTTTCTGGGCCAAGTTGCGCGCCATGGTTTTCCTCGCGGGGTAAGGCAAACGGGGGATTGGCTGGCGGCCATTTTAGGACGCGTGCTCGCCGCCCGCAAGCCTGGTGGGAAGCAAAAAAAGCCCACGCCCCGAAGGGCGTGGGTGGGGATGAGGCCGGGTGGGGGAGCCCGGCGGAGGAGGCGGGGGGAGGGTCAAGCCGCCATGATCTTGCTTTCGCGGGCCAGCTGGGCGCCGATGTCGCAGTTGCGGCAGGCCACCAGGTTCATCTTGAACACGAACAGATGGAACGGCTCCGCGCCGATGGTGGACCATTTGGGTTCGTTGGCGGCTTGATGCCGCTTCACGCAGGCCGCCGGCAGCAGCTTGAGGTTCCCGGGCTGGCTGGGACAAGTGATGAGCGCGTCCGGGTTCTCGGCCAACCAGGTGTTGACGTCCAGACTGGGGCTGAAGGGGACGCTCTTGCCACGGGGCTTACGGGCTCTGCGCATGACCTGCTCCTCGGGGTTTGGAGGTGGACCGTGAACACCTGCAGGCGCCCAGACTAAGAGCAAAAGCCGGGCCAAACTGCCCGACAGCGAATATATAGGGTTTCCATAGTAAATAAACCGTATTAATTTTAACCTGTTACCCCATGATCCCCCCCTCCGCCGCCCATACTTTCTCCGTAGCAAGTCATCTATTTCCCGTATGCCGAATTCAAGACATACGTCGAAATTCGGTCATTTTTCTCTTTTTGGCAATATTTCAACGTGTTGAACGCCACACGGTTTTCGTGCTCGGGAGATATGTCGAAATCCGGTCAAAAGTCGGCGGCGGAGCTTGCCTAAACACCCGAATCCACGTGGTGATATATCGGCATTTATATTGCAGACTCATAGCCCGTCATCCATACAACCGGATCACGCAGCGTGGCGCGGATGGGCCAGGCAGGGGGGCCTCGGCTTGAAGGGACCATCGGGTCCAGGGCAAGGAGGAGGCCATGCTGGAAGTGTTGGTGGTGGAAAAGGACCCGGCCGTGGCCCGGCTCTACGACGAGGAGCTGAGCGAGGCGGGTTTCGCGGTGCAGGTGCTGCCCGACCTGGGGGTGGCCATGTGCCGCCTGGAGAACGAGCCAGCCCTGATGCTGGTCACCGACCTGGGCTCCACCAACGGCCAGATCGAATCCTGGCTGCCCCGGGTGCGCCGCCTGCACGGCGGCCCCCTGATCCTGCTGGGTCATTCCCCCGGGCGGCTGCCCCGCGACGACAGCCAATTGCGCCTGCTGCCCAAGACCTCCGACGTGCGTCCCCTGATCGCCTCCCTGCGTGGGGAATGCCTGCGCATGGCCTGGTCCCGGCCCGGGACGCCCTCCTGCTAGGCGGGGCGCGGACCGTCGCGGGCCCCCCCACGGGGGCCCTTTTTTATGGCCTCCCCCCGCGCCCGCCTCACCCCTCCTGTGCTATTCTCTAAGCCATTACTCGCCCGGCGCCCACGATTCGCGCACCACCACCGGAGGATGCTGGCATGGCCACCGCCCTGAAGCCGCTGAAGCCCCAAGACCTGCGCCGCGATTTCGACCCCGCCCTGGTGCCCTTCGAGACCAGCGACCAGGCCGCCCAGTGCCAGGAGCCGGTGGTGGGCCAGGACCGGGCCAAGGAGGCCCTGGAGTTCGGCCTGGCCATGCGCGACATGGAGTACCACGTCTTCGTGGCCGGCAGCCAGCGCACCGGCAAGACCCACCTGGTGCGCAGCTTCGTGGAGCGCATCGCCCAGGAGCAGCCCGCCCCGCCGGATTGGGTCTACGTGCACAACTTCCGCCAGCCCGACCAGCCCCGGGCCCTGCGCCTGGCCACCGGCCAGGGCAAGGCCTTCGCCAAGGAGATGGCGATCCTGGTGGACGGGCTGCGGACCAAGATCCCGGCCCTTTTCGAGAGCGAGGACTATGGCAGCGCCCGCGAGGCTCTGGTCAACCAGTTCAAGCGCGGCCGGGCCGAGCGGTTCCAGGGCCTGGACCAGGAGGCCCGCGAGCAGGGCTACCTGCTGCGCTTCGAGTCCAGCGGGATCATGCTGGCCCCCATGGGCGCGGACGGCGAGCCCATGAGCGAGGCCGACATCCGCGAGATGAAGGAGGAGGACCGGGCCCAACTGCGGGAAAAGAGCGAACTCCTGCAACAGCGGGTGGCCGAGGTCCTGCGCCAGGTGGGGGGCGAGGAAAAGGAGCTGAACGCCGCCCTGCGCGAGCTGGACCGGGTCACGGTCCTGGCCGGGGTGGGCCACCTGCTGGACGAGCTTTTCGACCGCTACGCCGAGCAGAAGGAGGTCCTGGTCTACCTGGAGCAGGTGCGCGAGGACCTGGTGGATAACTTCGAGCGCTTCAAGAAGAAGGAGCAGCCCGCCCTGCCCTTCCCGGTGCCCAGCGAGGAGCAGAGCTTCCGCGAGTACCAGGTCAACGTCTTCGTGGACAACTCCGAGACCCAGGGCGCGCCGGTGGTGGTGGTCAACCACCCCACCCATCCCAACCTCTTCGGCCGCATCGAGCGCCAGGCCCAGTTCGGGGCCCTGCTGACCGATTTCACCCTGCTCCAGGCCGGGGCCCTGCACCAGGCCAACGGCGGCTATCTGGTGCTGCCGGCCCTGGACCTGCTGCGCCTCTGGCTGCCCTGGGAGGGCCTCAAACGCGCCCTGAAAGAAAAGCGGGTGGTGATGGAAGACGCCATGGAGCAGATGGGCTTCATGGTCACCCGCACCCTGCGCCCCGAGCCCATCCCCCTGGATTTCAAGGTGATCCTGGTGGGCGAGACCATGCTCTACAACCTGCTCCACGCCTACGATCCCATGTTCCCCAAGCTGTTCAAGGTCCGGGCCCAGATGGCCGACCGCATGGATTGGGGGGCCGAGGAGGTCACCGGCTTCATCAGCCACCTCTGCCACGTGGGCAAGAGCCTGGAGATGCGGCCCCTGCACCGCGAGGCCGTGGCCCGCCTGATCGAGCTGGCCGCCGAGCTGACCGGCGACCGCGAGCGCCTGACCCTGCAACTGGCCATCATCGAGGACATCCTCAAGGAGGCCAACTTCTACGCCCAGCAGGCCGGGCGCGAGGCCATCCAGGCCCAGGACGTGCAGACCGCGGTGGACCAGCGCCGCCACCGGGCCTCCCAGACCGAGGAGCGCCTGCGCGAATCGGTGACCCGGGGTTTCATCCACATCGACACCAGCGGCAGCCAGGTGGGCCAGGTCAACGGCCTGGCGGTCTTCGACCTGGGCGACCACGCCTTTGGCCATCCCGGGCGGATCAGCGCCTCCCTGGGCCTGGGCCGCGAGGGGGTGGTGAACATCGACCGCGAGAGCAATCTTTCCGGCCCCTTCCACACCAAGGGCACCCTGATCCTGGCCGGGTTCCTGCGCAACCGCTTTGGCGGCAACGGCCCCCTGACCCTGACCGCCAGCCTGGTGATGGAGCAGAGCTATGGCTCCATCGACGGCGACTCCGCCACCCTGGCCGAGACCCTGGCCCTGATCAGCCGGGTCTCCGGCGCGCCCCTGCGCCAGGACCTGGCCATCACCGGCTCCATGGACCAGAACGGCCGCGCCCAGGCCATCGGCGGGGTCAACATCAAGATCGAGGGCTTCTTCCGCCTCTGCGAGGCCCGGGGCCTGACCGGCAAGCAGGGGGTGGTGGTCCCGGCCGCCAACCTCAAGAACCTGATGCTGCCCCAGGACATCGTGGCCGCGGTGCGCAAGAAGAAGTTCAGCATCTACGCCGTTGAGCACCTGGACCAGGCCATCGAGATCTTCACCGGCCTGCCGGCCGGGGAGCCCAACGCCAAGGGCGTCTATCCCAAGGGCTCGGTGAATTATCTCGTGGAAAAGGAGCTGGAGCGCCTGAGGGACCTGGCCCGCAAGGCCGCCAAGCCCCCGGCCAAGAAAAAGGCCGCGCCCAAGCCCGCGGCCAAGAAGAAGCCCACCCGCAAGGCCTGATCCGCCGGCCGGCGCGGGACCAGGTCCAGGCCCCGCGCTGGCTTGGACCCAGCCGGGGCCGGGGCGCGCAGCCGGCCCTTGCCAAAACCGGCCCGGGTGTGCTTTGCTGCCAGGCAGGCGCGCCTCCGTGGGGGGCGCGCGGTCGGGGGGGCGTCACATGACCCAGGGTCCGGCCATGGCCAGGCAGGAAAAAGGCTGGCGGCGCCTTTGGCAGCCGCTCAGCATCCGCCTGATCCTGCCCGCCATCCTGACCGTCCTCCTCTTCTCCCTGGCCATCTTCGCCCTGATCCTGCCGGCGCTCAAGGAAAACAGCCTGGAGCGCAAGCGGGAGATGATCCGGGAGCTGGTTCACACCGCCTGCGACACCCTGGCCTATTACCAGCGCCTGCACCAGGAGGGCAAGCTGAGCCTGGCCCAGGCCCAGGACCAGGCCCGGGAGCTGATCCGCCACCAGCGCTACGGCCAGGGCCTCAAGGACTACTTCTGGATCAACGACCTGCACCCGCGCATGATCATGCACCCCTACCGGCCCGACCTGGAGGGCACCGACATCTCCGGCTACAGCGATCCCGAGGGCAAGCGCATCTTCGTGGAGTTCGTGGAGGTGGCCAAGGCCCAGGGCCAGGGCTACGTGGGCTACATGTGGCAGTGGATGGACGATCCCCAGCGCATCGTCCCAAAAATCTCCTACGTGCAGCTGTTCAAGCCCTGGGGCTGGATCGTGGGCACCGGCATCTACGTGGAGGACGTGGCGGCCGAGATCACGGCCATGCTCAGCAAGCTCACCGCGGTCTCCCTGACCATCCTGGTCACCATCACCCTGCTCTCGCTGTATATCATCAAACATGGCCTGGACACCGAGACCCGCCGCCAGCAGGCCCTGGAGGAGCTCAGCGCCAGCCGCACCATGCTGCGCCTGGTGATCGACAACATCCCCCAGTACGTCTTCTGGAAGGACCACCTCAGCCGTTACCTGGGCTGCAACCAGAACTACGCCCGGCTCTCGGGAGTGGAGAGCCCCCAACAAGTCAAGGGCAAGACCGACTTCGACCTGGCCTGGGACCTGAACCAGGCCCACGCCCAGCGCCAGTCCGACGCCCGGGTGATGGAGCGCGACCGGCCCGAGCTGCGCCGGCCGGAGTCCTGGATCAGCCCCGGCGGAGAATGCCGCTGGATGGAAACCAGCCGCATTCCCCTGCACGACGCCGAGGGCCGGGTGGTGGGGGTGTTGGGCTCGTTGGAGGACGTCACCGCCCGGCGGGAGATGGACGAGGCCCTGCGCCAGAGCGAGAAGCGCTTCCGCGACCTGGTGGAGCACTCCCTGGTGGGCATCTGCATCCTGCAACAGGGCCGGGTGGTCTACCGCAACCCGGAGTTCGTGAACCTGCTGGGCGAGCTGCCCCGGGATTTCGAGTTGGCCCAGTTCCGCGACGCCCCGCCCGAGGACCTGGCCCGCCTGGCCCGCCTGAGCGAGTCCGAGGTGGCGGCCCAGGGCGGCCGGCTGGAGTTCGAGCTGCGCTACTTCCCCTATGGCCGGATGCCCAGCGGCCAGGGCCTGCGCTGGGCCTTCTGCCGGGCCAACCTGATCGAGTTCCAGGGCTGCCCGGCCCTGTTGGTGATCTGGCTGGACACCACCAAGTCCAAGGAGCTGGAGCACCTCCTGGGCATCCAGGACAAGATGGCCTCCCTGGGCCGGGTGGCGGCCGGCCTGGCCCACGAGATCCGCAACCCCCTGTCGGGCATCAATCTTTACCTGAGCGCCCTGCCGGACCTGATTGACCAGCCCGAGCGCCTGGCCGACGCCCACCGGGTGCTGGACAGCATCAAGAACGCCTCGGCCAAGATCGAGGCGGTGATCAAGCGGGTGCTGGACTTCTCCAAGCCCAACAGCCCCAAGATGGGCTGGATGGACCCCAACCAGGTGGTGGAGGAGGCCCTGGAGCTGAGCGCGGTGACCCTGCGCAAGGCCGGCATCGGCCTGGAGCGGGAGTTGGCCCCGGACCTGCCCCTGTGCCACGCCGACCGCCAGCTCATCGGCCAGGTGCTGCTGAACCTGATCACCAACGCGGTGCAGGCCCTGCGCGACCATCCGGGGGACAAGCACTTGGTGGTGGGCACCGCCCTGGAGGGCGACCATCTGGTCTTCACCGTGGGCGACTCCGGCCCCGGGGTGGCTCTGGAGCTGCGGGAGAAGATCTTCGACCCCTTCTTCTCCATCAAGCGCGAGGGCTCGGGCATTGGCCTGAGCCTCAGCCACCGCATCGTCACCGATCACGGCGGCTCGCTCAAGGTCGGCGTCAGCCGCTGGGGCGGGGCCGAGTTCCGGGTGGAGATTCCGGCGGTGGTCTATTGGGGTTATGATAGCCATGGCTAACCCGCCAGCCGGCATGGGAGCGGCATGATCAGATATTCGATCTACGTGGTGGACGACGAGGAGAGCATCCGCGACGCGGCGCTGCTGACCCTGACCCAGTACCAGGTGCGGGCCTTTGCCAACGCCGAGGAGGCCCTGCCGGTGGTGGAGGCCGAGCCCCCGGACCTGATCCTGATGGACATCGGCCTGCCGGGCATCAACGGCATCGAGGCCATGGCCCGCATCCGGCAAAAGCACCCCCACGTGCTGTTCATCATGATCACGGCCTATGAGGACGCCGAGACCGTGATCTCGGCCATGAAAAAAGGGGCGGCCGACTACGTGGTCAAGCCCCTGCAGATGGACACCCTGCGCCAGACCATCGCCGGGGCCCTGGAGTCCATCCGCCTGCGCAAGGAGGTCCAGGCCCTGCAGGACCGCCTGATCGAGGACAACCTGCCCTGCTTCATCGGCGAGAGCCGGGGGGTCACCGATCTCTGGGAGTTCGTGGGCCAGGTGGCCCAGAGCCCGGACACCCCGGTCCTGATCGTGGGCGAGACCGGCACCGGCAAGGAGCTGATCGCCAGCGCCATCCACTACCACAGCCCCAACTTCAACGGCCCCTTTGTCAGCCTCAACTGCGCCGCCATCCCCCAGGAGCTGATCGAGAGCGAGCTTTTCGGCTATGAGGCCGGGGCCTTCAGCGGGGCGCGCCCCGGGGGCAAGCCGGGCCTGATCGAGCAGGCCGCCGGCGGGACGCTCTTCCTGGACGAGGTGGGCGACCTGAGCCTGGAGGCCCAGGCCAAGCTGCTGCGCTTCCTGGACGCCGGCGAGTATTACCGGGTGGGCGGCACCAAGAAGCACAGCACCACCACCCGGGTGGTCTCGGCCACCAACCGCGACCTGGCGGCCATGGTGGAGGACGGCGGCTTCCGCCGCGACCTCTACTACCGCCTGGCGGTGCTCAAGGTGGAGGTGCCCTCCCTGGAGCACCGGCGGGAGGACATCCTGCCCATCGCCCGCCACTTCCTGGTGCAGTTCGCGGACAAGTATCACAAAAACTTCACCGCCATCTCGCTCCCGGCCGAGGTGGCCCTGATGGCCCATCCCTGGCGGGGCAACGTGCGCGAGCTCAAGGCCGCGATCGAGCGCGGGGTGCTCTCCGGCCATGGCCCGGAGCTGTTGACCGGGGACCTGGGCCTGGAGGCCCCGCCGGCCGACGCCCTGGCCGGGCGCGGCCCCGCGCTCGCCCCGCCCGCCGCCAGCGGGGGCGACGCCCCCCCGGCCCCGCCCCTGGGCCCCCAGGGCCTGGACCTGGGCCTGGCCCTGGAGGAGATCGAGCGGGGCTACCTGGAGCGGGCCCTGGAGCTGGCCGAGGGCAGCGACGTCAAGGCGGCCCAACTGTTGGGCATGAACTACCACACCCTGCGCTATCGCAAGAAGAAGCTGGGCCTGTCCCCGGGCGAGGGCCACGAATAGAAATTTTTCTAACTCGGCCTGGTAAATCTTCTAAGATTTGGAATCCTGCCAAGTCCCCGCGCGGGGCCGTTCCGGACAACACCCCGTAATCATTGTTTGTTATATTGCGCCAGCCCTTGGCACACCCCCTGCATTATAAAGAAGCGCGGGCGGGATGCCGCGACCACCCGCGAGCAAGAATCCCAGCGGGGGAAGGGTTGGAAGGAACATGAGCCAAGTGCAGAACAAGGGCTGGACCGTGACCCTGGCCGGGTTGGGCATCAACCTGGCCCTGGGCATCCTCTACACCTGGAGCATTTTCAAGGAGTCCATCGCCTCCTCCATCAAGGCCCACGACGGGCTGTTCACCTGGGACCTGGCCAACCTCAACGACCCCTACGCGGTCTGCTGCCTGGTCTTCGCCGCCACCATGATCCTGGCCGGCCGGGTGCAGGACAAGCTGGGTCCGCGCCTGACCGCGGTCATCGGCGGCGTGCTCACCGGCCTGGGCCTGATGTGGAGCAGCGTCTCCTACTCCCTGGCCAGTTGGGTGCTGGGCTTCGGCGTCCTGACCGGCATGGGCCTGGGCTTTGGCTACGCCTCGGCCACCCCGCCGGCCATCAAGTGGTTCGCGCCCTCCAAGACCGGCCTCATCGCCGGCATCGTGGTGGCCGGCTTCGGTCTGGCCTCGGTCTACATCGCGCCGCTCTCCCAGTTCCTGATCGCCAACTTCGGCCTCAGCACCAGCATGCTCATCTTCGGCGGGGCCTTCATGGTGGTGGTCTGCGGCCTGGCCCAGTTCCTGGTCAATCCCCCGGCCGGCTACCGGCCCGAGGGCATGCCCGCCCCCAGCCAGAACGCGGCCACCCACAAGCAGGACTTCGCCCCCATGGAGATGCTGCGCACCGGCTCCTTCTACAAGCTGTGGATCATGTTCGCCATCGGCTCCGGCGCCGGCCTGATGATCATCGGCAACGTGGCCGGCATGGCCAGGCAGAGCCTGGGCCAGATGGCCTGGATCGTGGTGGCCCTGATGGCCATCGGTAACGCCGGCGGCCGGGTCGCGGCCGGCCTGCTCTCCGACCGCATCGGCCGCACCCGCACCATGCTCCTGATGATGGGTCTCCAGGCGGTGGTGATGTTCGCCCTGCTGCTGGTGGGCGCCTCCCAGGCCTGGTTCGTGGTCCTGGCCGCCACCCTGATCGGCTTCAACTACGGCACCAACCTGTCGCTCTTCCCCTCGGCCACCAAGGACTACTTCGGCCTCAAGCACTTCGGGGTCAACTACGGCCTGGTCTTCACCTCCTGGGGCGTGGGCGGCTTCATCCTGCCCAAGCTCTCCCAGATGGTGGTGGCCGCCACCGGCAGCTTCAGCACCGCCTACATCGTGGCCGGCTCGCTCCTGCTGGTCGCCGCCGGCCTGAGCCTGTTCACCAACGCCCCGGAGAAGGCGGTGGGCGCGGTGCGGCCCGAGTTCGCCAGCGCGCCCCAGGCCATGGCCTCCAGCCCCTTCTTCACCCACATGCTGCGCAAGGAGCGCTCCTCCGACTAGGAAATAAGGACGGCGCGGGGCCGGTGTCCGGCGGCCCCGTCCCAACCTGACCCGCCGGCTGGCTGACGCGCCTCCGACCGCCTCAGCCAGCCGGCCCTTTTTTGGGCGCGGACCCACCTGGACCATCGGACTTGCCCCCATCGCCAAGATTACCTATATTTAGGGGCGCAATAAGGAGGCCAGCCATGGAGTGTTCCGCCGAGCCCACGGGTTTCCACTACGTAGGCAACCTGATCCGTCCGCCCAGCGAGGCCGACAGCATCCTGATCCAGGCCACCGTGGGCTGCTCCCACAACAAGTGCTCGTTCTGCTGCACCTATCGTGACAAGCGCTTCGCCATCAAGGACCAGGCCCTGCTGGATTCCGACCTGCGCTTCGCCGCCAAATACTGCCGCCGCCAGACCCGGGTCTTCATCATGGACGTCGACGCCCTGATCATGCCCATGCCGCGTTGGGAGTGGCTGCTCGGCGAGATCCGGCGCCGCCTGCCCTGGGTGACCCGGGTGGGGGCCTATGCCAACGCCAAGGGCGTGTCCCTGAAGTCCGACGCCGACCTGGCCCGGCTCAAGGAGCTGGGCCTGGGCATCGTCTATTACGGCGTGGAGAGCGGCGACCCGGAGGTGCTCAAGGCGGTGCGCAAGGGCAGCAGCCCGGAGAAGCTCATCGCCCAGGGCCAGCGTCTCAAGGCCGCGGGCATCAAGCTCTCGGTCACGGTGCTGGTGGGGTTGGGCGGCGAGGAAGGCAGCCTGCGGCACGCCCAGGCCACCGGCGCGCTCCTCAGCGAGATGGATCCGGACTTCGTGGGCGCCCTGACCCTGATGCCGATTCCCGGCACCCCTCTGGGCGACGAGGTCCAGGCCGGGCGCTTCCATCCCCCGGACAAGCTGGGCATGCTGCGCGAGTTGCGCGAGATGATCGCCAGCACCCACCTGAGCGGCGGGCTCTTCTACGCCAACCACGCCAGCAACTACCTGCCCATCCGCGCCCGCCTGCCCCAGGACCGCGAGCGCACCCTGGCCCTGATCGACGCGGCCGTGGGCGGCAAGGTGGGCCTGAAGCCGGAGTGGCTGCGGGCGCTGTAAGCCTGGGAGGGACTGGACGTCGGTCCGTCCTACCGGGTTTTAATGCCCTAAAATAATCCGCATATGCTAAGCTACGCGCCGTCTGGCTCCACCGGCGGCGCGCGGCGGTTATCCCCCCGCGTTTCCGTTACAGGGCCACCTTTCATTTCTGGGGGGTATCCATGAGCCGCTCACACCGCGATCTTCTGCCGCGCTTTTTTATCCTGTGCGCCGTTGTCTTGGGTGTCGTGTCCTGCGCGCATCAGCCGACCACCTTGGACCCCACTCAGAAAGAAGCGAATATAAAAAAGCTGATCGAGCTTGAAAACATAACCGGCCAAATAAGGCAGATTTCGGGTGATGATTTAAGGCAAAAATCTATGAAGACATTGTCTTATAACCAAAACCTGAGCCAGGAGGAAATTCAAATCCTGGCCACCATCATGATGGACGTCACCTGGGAAGATATTGCTCAATACGTTGATCAGACTCTTGTGCCGTTGTATTCCAGTCGATTTTCCGATCAAGAAGTTGTCGATTTAATTACCTTCTTCAGCACCGGCACCGGCAAGAAATATGCTGAGAGCAGTTTAATATTGAAGGTCAAATCCCTGGACTTGGCCATGAAGACAATGAAAGACTGGTCTGAGAAATCGCAGACTCAGGCATATCACGATGCCATGATGCGGAAAATGGTGGATAGAATGCCGGAATCTTTAAGGATGCGGATGAGAAAGGATATTCTCCCTCCCAAACCCTAGAGTTGAAGCTCGTCAGCGATAAACTATCTGCGCTATTTCGTGTATCCAAATAGTCGGCTCAATGCCTTCTGGGGGACGACATGATCCATGGTTCGTTGTGGAGACCGGCCGGTCTGGCCCTGCTCGTAAGCGTCCTAGTGGGAGCCGCCTCCTGCGCCCATCAACCGGTGGTGAGCGAGGATCCCCTGCAGAAGGAAGCCAGCATCCGCCAGTTGTTGGAATTGACCGACTCGTTAAACCAAATGCGGATGCTGTTTCTGATCGCTGCGCAAAAGGCCAGTGAGGACCAACTGAAAAAGAAGTTTAATCTGGGGGAGCAGGACACTCGCCTGCTTACCGCGGCGCTCGCCGAAACCATTTGGGAAGACGTGCGAAAGCCGCTCGAAGACGGGGCGGTGAATATCTACGCGGCCAGCTTCACCCACCAGGAAATATTGGATATTTATAACTTTTACCAGACACCCACCGGCCGCAAGGTGGCCAGGACCGCCGCGAAGCAGACCTTGCAATCGATGCAAATGATCGATCACGCCGCGCAGGACTGGAAAGAAAAAATGCAGCGCCCGGGATATGGAGTCTATTTCATGGAGCGGGTGAAGCAAAAGTTGCCGGAATCGCTGCGCAAACACCTGGAGGCCCAGGACTCGCTGCTCTAGCGGTTTCCGGACTCGACCCGGCCCGGCCAGACCTCAGGCCTGGCCCACCAGCACGATGCCCAGGACGATGCTGCCCAGGCCCAGGATTTGGGCCAGGCTGAGGCTCTCGCCATAGACCAGGGCCGCGCCCAGGACCACCACCACGAAATTGGCGCCGGAAACCGCCGGGGCCGCCACAGAAACTGGCAGAGTATCCAAAGACTTACTCAATAAGTGAACATTAAGGATGAAGAAGGCCAGGGACAGCCAGAGCCAGGGGGAGTGCAGGCCGGTCAGGGCGCCCTGGCGCGATTGCTTGAGCAGCAGATTGCCGATGCCCGCGCTGATGCCGGAGCCCAACATCATCGCCCAACCCGTCAGACCGCCCATGGCCAGCCTCCCCCTCCGGCCGTCCCAGGGCCGTCTGGCCGGTCGGCGCGGGTCAGGACTCCGGGACCTCAAGCCGCCGGGAAGAAAGTCGCCGTCACCCGGCGGACCTCGTCCAACCAGGCCGCGCGCTCATCCGGGGTGCTGGTGACCACCACGCTGAAGGTGCGGCGCTCCACCCGGGCCATGCCGCAGAAGCCCGCCACGCAGTTGCGCCAGATGGATTCCAGGGGATCGCCGAAATAGGCGGCCTCGCGCTGGGCCGGGGTGTCGGCGGTGTTGAAGACCAACAGGTCCTTGCCGGTCAGCAGGCCCAGGGGCACCCCCTCGCCGCTGTCGCCGGGCAGGAATTCATAGGCCACCCCGGGCCGCAGCACCCGGTCCACCCAGCCCACCAGGGCCGCCGGGGGCATGCCCCACCAGTTGGGGTGAACCACCACCAGGCCGTGGCAGGCGCTCAGCTCCGCACAATGTTGCTGAATCAATTCCGGCAGTTGGGCGGCGCGGTGCAGCTCCGCCGCCGGCAGCAGGGGGTCGAAGCCCTCGGCGCAGAGGTCGTGGAAGACCACCTGGTGGCCCAGGTCGGTCAAGGTGTCCCGGCAAACGCGGGCGATGGAGGCGTTGAGGCTCTTCGCCCGGGGATGGGCCAGGAGAAGCAGCAGGTTCATGGCGTCAGTTGGCCGGCATGGGTTTGGGGCTGCCGTTGGCCGGGCTGCCGTTGGCCGGGCTGGGGGTGGCCGGGGCGCGCTGCACCAACAGGTACTTCTCGGCCAGGGCCTTGAGGTCCTGGGTGTTGGCCTCCACCACCCGCCAGTAGCCCTCGGGGCTGCGCTGCATGCCCAGGCGCAGGCGGCGGTCGTTGACCGGGTCGCTGAGCACCACCTGGGCCTGGTCGCCGTCCACCGTCACCGAGCCCAGGGCCACCAGGGTCCAGGAACTGGGCAGGTTGTCGCGCTCCTTGTCCTCGATGGCCCGCACCACCCGGTCGCGCACCTGTTCGGTGATAGGGGCCATGAAGGCCGAGAGGATCTGCTTGACCACGTCCCGCTGCTGGTGCTTTTCCTCGGCCGGGAAGATCATCTCGACGATGGCGTCCTTTTGCGAGGCGATCACCCGCCCCAGGTCCACATAGGCCAGGAACAGGCGGGAGTCGTGATTGTGGACGGCCTTGCCAATCTGGTAGAGCGACCAATAGGGGCTGCGCAGGTAGTGCTGGGTGACCAGGAAACCGCCCGTGGCCAGGGCCGCCAGCAAGATCCAGGGGAGAAAGCGGCGCATGGCCTAGGACCGTCCCTTCTCGTCGAGTTGGCTGACCCCCGCGCCGGCCGGGGCCATGCCCTCCTGAGTGAACAGAACTTCCCCCACCACCCGGTCGGCCTCGTCGGCCGCGTCCAGCAATTCCTGCACCTTTTCCAACATCTCCAGGCGCAAATCCTCCTCGGCGTTGGCAAAGGCGTCGGCCCAGGCCCCCGAGGCCAGAAACTCCTTGAATTCTTGAAGGTCCTTGAGTTTGAGCATGGCGGCAGTATAGGCCCGGTCCGTCCAACTGTCAACGCGCCCTCCCAGCGTTACTCAACCGCCCGGAGCACCACCGGCAGGCCCCGCGCGCTCTGGGACGATAGACCCAGCCTGGCGGACAAGTCACCATTTTGCATGGCCAATTCCAGGCGGCCCAGGGAGTTGAACAGGGCCAGGGCCTGGCCTGGGCCAGCGGCGGCATAGCAGGGCTGGACGCCCTGCACCACCAGCCCGGCCAGCTCCACCCGGGCCGGGCGGCCGGCCAGGAAATCCTCCACCAAGGCGCGCTCCAGGTTGCTGACCAGGTTGCCGAAACGGTCGGCGAAGAGCACCTGCCCCATAAGCGCGTCGCCCTCCCGCCGCGGCAGGGGCCAGTCCAGGCGCACCGGGTCCGTCACCTCCGGTCCCAAGGCCGCCGGAGGCAGCCCCAGGGCCAGGTGGGCGGCCACCGGGGCGAAGACATCGCGGCCGTGGAAGGTGGCCGAGATGAGGCCTGGTCGAAAATAGGCCGGATTGTCCAGGTGATAGGCGCTGGCCACGGGATCGGCCCGCAGCACCGGGGTGAACAGGCCGTTGTCCGGCCCCACCCAGAACTGGCCCAGGGCGACCAGGGCCAGCCCCCGGCGCGGGCTCCCCACCCCGGGGTCCACCACCGCCAGGTGAACCGTCCCGGCCGGGAAGACCCCCAGGGCCTGCTCCAGGACCAAGGCCCCGCCCAGCACGTCCTGGGGGGCCACGGCGTGGCTCAGGTCCACCAGGCGGGCGTGGGGGCAGAGGCCCAGGATCACGCCCTTCATCAGGCCCACGAAGACGTCCGGGCCGAAGTCGGTGGTCAGGCTGATGACCGGCGGGTTCATGGCTGGCCCAGCCAGGGCGGGATTTCCCCGGCCTTGCCCAGCCGGCCGAGGTCCACCTGCCCAGCCTTGGGGGTGGGACCCGGGTTGATGCCGCTCACCAACGCCCCGGCCCGGCGCGCCCGGCCGGACCGGATCGCCGCCTGGTTCTTGCTTCTATTTATAATTACGCCTTCATTTATCGGCATTTAACTATCTTTATACATTGCTTTTGAGGCCGTTTGGGCCGTGCCTTCTCCCGGACTCAAGGCCGAGAACTAAACTACCTTCTTTGTCGTTCCAGAGTCCAGCCTTGCCTTCAAGGCCCAGGCTGGGAAAGTTTAAGCCCTAAGCTGGGCGGGCATGCTCATCCCGGAACATATTGTTTTTATGGGAGTCGGAAGCATGCTATTTTCCTTTTCAGTCGAACGGATATTAGATCAAACATGCTAAGGAGTGATATACAATGAAAAAAGTGCGCGAGAGCAGTAAGGCTAATGGCTGTTGGTTCGCGCTTAATTCAGATTTTTAAGCCGTAAAAAGTCCGGGAGCAAAGCTCCTGTAGGGGCGGCCGGTTTGTGACTGGCAGCCCCCTTCTTTTGCGGGAGGCTAGCGGCCTGATCCGCAGACCATCAACTCGCCTGTCAACTCGTCTCGAAATGCCTGGTCGGAGGCTTGACCATTTTGGTGGTGAGGGGCGCCCCCAAACCGGTCCGGCATGGGGTGCTAATTCAGCCGATATGCTAAACTAGGCCAGATCGTGTTGCCAGGGCGATAACCGTTCCATACGTTCCATATACGACCGGCATAATATTTTTGGGAAAAGTCGGAAATATCGGCTTATTGATCTCCTGCCCATGCCGCTAACCACCGGGCGAAGGCACCGGGCCTGAAACCACCACCGTCTGGCCAGGCAACACCGCTGTCCGCGCCAGGACTGACCTCCAGGAGACAAAAAAGTGAAAGCCA
This sequence comes from uncultured Desulfarculaceae bacterium, assembly GCA_937908275.1. Classification (GTDB taxonomy): domain Bacteria; phylum Desulfobacterota; class Desulfarculia; order Desulfarculales; family Desulfarculaceae; genus JACRDC01. The sequence continues at coordinate 22,093 of CALERA010000084.1, forward strand.
ACTACCAGCGCCTGCTACTTTGCGCCTTGCTGATTTGTGGGCTTCTGGGATCATGCGGCAGCGCCAGATATGACGCCCTCGATTACGCCCATACCGACTATTGGCTGTCCTTGCCCACGACGATTGACAAGGGGGTCGATGTCTTTTACTTCTATCCCACAGCCTGGCAAAAGGAAAATCCCAGCGACCCCAGTATCTGCGCCATCGACAATGCGTCCATGTTGCACGGCGCCGGCTTGGCATTCAATCGCCAGGCCACGGCCTTTCAACCCACCGCCAATATCTTCGCGCCCTACTACCGGCAAGTGGACATGTCCCCCCCGCCGGAGGTGCGCGAAACCCTAGTGAACGGCATCCCCACCAGCGACGGCATCGCCGCCTTTGACTACTACCTCAAGCACTACAATAACGGTCGCCCCTACATCCTGGCCGGACACTCCCAGGGCTCCAACGTGCTGGTCAACCTGCTGTCCCGATACATGAAAGACCATCCCGTCGAGTACCAAAGGATGATCGCCGCCTATGCCATCGGCTATTCGGTGACCGGCGATTACCTGGCCCAGAATCCCCACCTCAGATTCGCCGAGGGAGCCACTGATACGGGCGTGATAATCTCCTACAACACCGAGGCCCCGGATACCGTTCCCGGCACCAACCCCGTGGTGCTTTCCGGCGCCCTGGCCATTAACCCCATCACCTGGACCCGCAGTGAAACCCTGGCCCCGGCCTCACAAAACCTGGGCTCCATCCGCCTCAATCCCGATGGCACGGTGATTTTGGACGACTCCGGCAATTTCATTAAATTCATGAACTTTGCCGACGCGCAGGTGGACACGGCCAAGGGGGTGTTGCTATGCAGCACGGCGGATGAAAACCGTTTGGCGCCCGGCAATGCCTATTTCGGCCGGGGCGTCTACCACAGCTTCGATTACCCGTTCTACTATTACAACATCCGTCAGAACGCCGCCGATCGCGTGGCCAGCTTCTTTGGGGGCGCGGTGCCGCCGGTCCGCTGACCGCGAGTCTCTTCTGACGCTCGCCGTAAATTGCGCTGGGGGGGATCTGAGGACAGATCGGACAACCGGGGCGCGGGCCCACTCTCCCGGCACAAATAAAAACGACTGCAAGCGGTCAGCCCGATCGGGCTGACCGCCTGTCGTCTGGCCCCTGGGCGCGGACAATTGCTCCGCGCATGGTCGGCGTTTTTCCGGTTTCAACCGCCGGAAGCAACCTCTGGCGGACCCTGGGCCTAGAACTCCACCATCAGGGGCTGCCCCATTTCCGCGAAGCTGAACTTGTTGAAGACCGAGGCGCCGTTGAAATCCAGGACTTTGAACTGATCCGGGCCGATGAGCTTCTCCACCCGCTCGAAGTTCTCGCCGTAACGCTCCCGGGCCAGGTCCAGCTTGACCTCCATCAATATGATGCGGTGGATGTCGCTGCCCTTGAGGCGCTGCACCAGGATGGGATGGGTCGAGGTTTTGAAGGTGGACAGGACCAGCATGGCCCCGGCTCCATAGACGACCACGAAACAACGCATGGCTACCCCCTGGCTTGGGGCGGGCGGGCAAGCGCTCCGCCCCGGTTGGTAGCCACACGATAGAGAATGGCTCGCGCGGCTGTCAAGACGCCAGGACGGCGCGGGGTTCGCCCGCGCCGTCCCGACTCCCGGAAGGGAATAAAGGCTTAGTCGGCGACCTTGGCCTTGCTCTCGGTCTTGGCCTCGGTCTTTTTCTCGGCCTTTTCGGCCGGGGCGCTCGGGGCGCCGTCGCCGCTGGTCTCGGACTTGCGGGTGGAGGAGTTCTTGCCCGCGTAGTCAGTCACGTACCAACCCTGGCCCTTGAGGTGGAAGGCGTTGAGGCTCATCATCTTGTGCACCTTGCCACCGCAGTGGGGGCACTTTTTCAGCTCCGGGTCGGAGACCTTCTGCAGGGCCTCGGTCACCTCATGGCATTTATTGCATTCGTATTCATAGATGGGCATGACTGGCTTCTCCCCTTGCGACTAACACCAACCTGCGCCGGTCGGCTGGCCGGCCTGGGCTTCGTATAGATTAAGCACGCGATCCATTTCTGGCAAGCGCACCGGGCGTAAAATTTCGCTGGCGATGGCGTGGACCCGGGCCTCCTCCCGCGCCCGCTGGCCCGGGGTGGCCTCGAACAGGTGGTCGTGGCGATAGAAGCGCACCACGTGGACCAGTTCGTGGACCAGCACATAGCTCAGGAGCGGGGGCAACAGGCCCGGTTGGCCCTCCCGCTGCACCAGGTTCAGCAGGTTGTGGTCCTGCAAACAGATGCGATAAAAGTCCTTGCCCCGCCACTGACGCTGGCTCGGCGGCCGGCGCAGGCGCAGGACCTGGGCCAGGGCCTCCGGGGTGACCTCCTGGGGCATCAGCTCGGCCAGGGTGCGGAACTCGTAGGGATAACGGAACCAGGAGCCGTCCGAGAGCTGGAAATGCTCGCTCACCCGCTCCTCGGCCAGTTCCATGGAGCGGGCCACCATCGCCATCTCTTCCCTGCCAAAGCGCCGCCGCCCGGCCATGCTCTTCCGCCTCCGGTTGCGTCGGAGAAAATATAAGAACTATTTAAGCATATTGCAAGCCCGGATCTCGCCCGGCCTTGACGCCCCGCCCCCCCGGTGGTCACAATGAACGCCATGAAGGAAAAAGAGCAAATACGCCAAGAGTATCGCGCCCGCTGGGCCGAACTCTGGCCGCCGGACGGCGAGGCCCTGCGCCCGCCGCACTTCGAGGGGTCTGGCCGGGCGGCCGAACGCCTGCGCCGGCTGCCGGAATACCGCCGCGCCCGCACCATCGCCGTCCTGGCCGACCCGGTGCTGTTGCAGGTCCGGGTCAACGCCCTGGCCGACGGCAAGACCCTGCTGGCCGGCACCCCGGGCCTCAAGCAGGGCCTGGTGCGGATCACCCCCCAGATGCTGGCCATCCAGTTGCGCTCGCGCCTGTTGCGCGGCGGCTCCCTGGTCCAGGCCGGCAAGCCCCTGCGCCCGCCGGCCGACCGCCTGGGCAAGGCCGAGTTGCTGGTGGCCCCCGCCCTGGCGGTGGACGCCGGGGGTGGCCTGCTGGGCGATGGCCGGGGCCTGACCGATCTGCTATACGCCCTGCTGGTCTCCCAGGGGGTCATCACCCCGCGAACCCCGGTGGTGGTCCTGGTTGACTCCCGGCAGCTCAGCGAAGAGGTCTTCCCGGCCCAGGCCTGGGACCTGGGGGCGGACCTGGCGGTGACTCCGGAGGAGGTCCGGCGTTTCAGCCCCCCCCGGCGACCCACCGCCGGCCTTGACGACCTGCCCCCCGGCCTGGCCGCCCTGCCCCTGGTGCGGGCCTTGCGCGGCCAGTTGGCCCCGGCCTGGGACGACGACGACGACGACGAGGACTAGACGCCGGCCACCGCGTCCAGCCTCGTTGGTTCGCGCGGATTATTTCTTGAGCAGGTCCGAGCCCCGGCTGGTCAGCTCCCACCAGCCGGAGTCTTTTTTCTCGGCCGGGGGCTGGGCGGGCTTGCGGGTCTGGGGCGGCTGGGCCACCGGCCGTTCCTGGGGCAGGGCCGCCGCCGGCCGCTCCTGGGGCAGACTGGCGGCGGGGCGCTCCTGGGGCAGGGCGCTCTCGGGCCGGGCGGCCGGGGGCGGGGCCTCCTCCTGCACCTTGGGGGTCCGGGTCGGTCCCAGGCTGGGCAGCAGCTTGGCGAAGTAGGGATCGAGCTTGGGCTGGTAGCTGAGTTGGCTGGGGAAGCGGGTCAGGGAGACCGTCTCCTTGACCCCGGTCAGGCCCAGGCGGTCGTCCAGCAGGTGCAGGTCGGCCTCCGGGCCGTGCAGGCGCACCGCGTAGAAATTGCGGAAGGTCACCCGGGAGGCGGTGTTTCCCGTCCCCACGGTGCTCTGTTTGATCTCCAGGTAGATTCCCTCTGGCACCTCGGGCATCGTCGTCATCTCCGCTGGGCAGGCGTCATCGCGCGTCCAGGGTTGCTCCATCGAACCCGGCCACGCCCGATGCTGGTTGATGGTTCAGGGTTTGACCGGGCGTGGGAACATCGAGCAGAGCTTGGCTTCCCCTTGCTCGAGCCACTCCAGGCCCACCCGGAAGGGCAGGTCCGTGGTGGTGGTCTCGCGGTTGGTCCAGCGCACGCAAGCCAGCGCCCGGCAGATCTGGCCGTCGGGACCTTGCGCTATCACCTCCAGGGGATACTCCTCGGGCGATTCCAGACAGCGATTGAGGTGGAACTGGTCCAGGTGCAAACTAGCCACCGCCAGGCAGCAACCCCGGTTGGAAAGGTTGAGCACCCGGGCCTGGCGCGGCTCCACCAACACGGTCACGCCATCCTGGGCCAGAACCACGAACCGAGCTGGCAACTGCATCTCGCGGCGGCGCCCGTGGCGGCGTTCGCTCATCAGGTTCATGACTTTGCGCAGTGTTGCCGCCAGCAATCCTCACCACCTTAAGGGCCGGCTTGTCCCAATGTCCGCTTTTCTTTATACTTTATTTAGGTCTGCCTTAACAATACCTTAGCTGAAGGCTGCCATTTTTTCTCCCGGCGCGTCACCGCGCGCCAGCCCAAGCCACAACCTAGGATATTGATATGAATGCTAATTCACTCACTGGACTCAAAGTGCTCTTCGTGGCCTCGGAGATGGCCCCCCTGGCCAAAACCGGCGGTCTGGGCGACGTGGCCGGCAGTCTGCCCCCGGCCCTGGTCCGGCTGGGCTGTCAGGTGCGGGCGGTGATGCCGCTCTATCGGGAGGTGGACCGCCAGGCCCACGGAGTGCGGCCCAGCGGGCTCCAGGTCAAGGTGGAGGTGGCCGGCCGACGCCTGGCGGCCCAGGTTCACGAGGGCTGGGTGGATGGCTGCCAGGTTTATCTGCTGGATTGCCCGGAGTTCTTTGACCGCGACGGCCTCTACGGCCCGCCGGGGGGCGACTTCGCCGACAACCCGGTGCGCTTCACCTGGTTCTGCCGCGCGGCCATCGAGCTGGCCAGGACCCTGGATTTCGCCGCCGACGTGGTGCACGTGCACGACTGGCAGACCGCCCTCTTGCCGGCCTACCTGGAGGCCGGGGGCTGGGACCTGGGGCCCCTGCGCGGCGCGGCCAGCGTGCTGACCATCCACAACCTGGCCTACCAGGGCATCTACGAGCGCGGGATCTTCGGCCTGACCGGCCTGCCGGCCTGGCTGGACTCGCCCCAGGGCCTGGAGTTCTGGGGCAACTGCTCGCTGTTGAAGGCCGGCCTGGTCACCGCCCGGGCCCTGACCACGGTCAGCCCCACCTATGCCTGGGAGATCACCACCCCCGAGGGCGGTCACGGCATGGAGGGGGTGCTGGCCAGCCGCAAGGCCGCCCTGTGCGGCATCCTGAACGGGGTGGACTACGCGGTCTGGTCGCCGGAGAACGACCCCCTGCTGCCGGAGCAGTATTCCGCCACCGACCTGCGGGGCAAGACCGCCTGCCGCGACTCCCTGCTGCGCCAGATGGCCCTGGAGCCGGCCGGCCCGCGGACCGCGGTCCTGGGCTACATCGGCCGCTTCGCCTATCAGAAGGGCGTGGACATCCTGGCCGACGCCCTGCCCTATCTCCTGCTGGATGACGTGCGGATCTGCATCCTGGGCTCGGGCGACCAGCACTACCAGGATCAGTTGACCGCCCTGGCCCGCGAACACCCCGGCCGCCTGGGGGTGCGGGTGGCCTTCAGCGAGGAGATGGCCCACCTGATCACCGCCGGCAGCGACATCCTCCTGATGACCAGCCGCTACGAGCCCTGCGGCCTGAACCAGATCTACGCCCTGCGCTATGGCGCGGTGCCGGTGGTGCGGGCCACCGGCGGGCTCAAGGACACCGTGGAGCCCTACGATCCCCTGACCAAGCGGGGCACCGGCTTCTGGATCCAGGGCTTCGGGGGCAAGGAAGTCGTGGCGGCGGTGCGCGAGGCCCTGTGGACCAAGGCCCGGCCCCAGGAATGGTCCGGCCTGGTGGCACGGGGCATGGCCCAGGACTTCTCCTGGGAGCAGAGCGCCCGGCGCTACGCCGAATTGTACGCCCGGCTGGGGCGGGGCTAGCCGCCGCAGCCGGGCGCGTTCAAGGCCTGGGGTGCAGGGCCGGGTCTAGCGACCGCCCTGCTGCCCCTGCTGGAGCTGCTGCAGGAGCTGCTCCATGTTCATGTCCGAGGGCATGCCCTGGCCGGGCTGTCCGCCCTGGCCGCCGCGCCCCCGGCTCTTCATCATCCTCTGGAACTCCTCGCGCTCCTCCGGGGTCATGTCCTGCATGGCATCCTGCATGGCCTGGCCCCCCATCATGCCGCCCATCATGGCGCCCATGGGTCCGCCCTGGGACTGCATCTTCTGCTCGAAGTTGGGGTCTTTCAGCATGCTGACCATGTTGGCCGCCATCTGGCGCTGCATCTGGTCGGCCTCCTTGTCAAAGACCACCGGGATGCCGCCGGGCACCGCGAAGGCGTCGCCGGGCACCGGACCGTTCAGGGCGATGTCCACCGCCTCCTCGTCCATCTTCATGCCCATCACCGAGCCCTCGACCTTGAGAGTGACCGGGGTGTCCTTCCAGGTGTAGGTGGTGACGCCCATCATGCTGACGATCTGGGCCGGCTTGCCCTTGTAGGTGCCTTCCTTGATCACCGGCTGGCTGCCCTTGCCCATCAGTTGGGCGGCCATGGCGGTGCCCATCTTCTCGGCGTTTTTGCGCACGTTGGCCTGCTCGGCCTTGGAGAGCTTTTCATACTCCTGGGCCATGTAGGTCTGCATGTTGCCGGTGGCGGTGGCCTTCTTCTCCACCAGGTCCACGTCGATCACCTTGTCCGGGGTGGTGATCTGGATGGACTTCTTGGCCTGGTTCATGCCCATCATGCTCAGCTTGGTGTCGCTGTGCTTGGCCATCTTGTCGCCCTGCAGGTAGAGGACCGAGGTCCCCTTCTCGCTGCCCTTGTGCTCGTACTTGATCACGGCGCTGTTGAAGGGCAGCTTGGGCCGGAAGGGATTGTCCGCGGCCAGGGCCGGGACCGCGCTGAGGACGACCAGACCGGCCAGGGCCAGCCAGGCCGGCAAAATACGGCGCGTTTTGACGATCATGCCTAAAAACCTCCTGCTGTTTCCGGGTTAGATGGGTTCCTGGCCGCTGGTGCGGTAACCGGACAGGTCGAGGCAAACCTGGCGGTAACCCAGCGGTTCCAGGGCCTTGACAATGGCCGCGCGCCAGGGATCGGCGGCGGCCTTGGGCAGAGCCGTGATTTCCAGCTCCAGGCGGGCCAGGGGGAACTGGTCGCGCAGGCGGAGCTGTCCGGGGATGAAGCCGCGCAGGGCGGCCTCGCCCTGGGCGATGCGCGCCAGGGCCTCCGGGGTCAGGGGGGTGCCTTGGGGCACCCGGGTGGCCAGGCAGGCGGCCGAGGGGATGCTGGCGGTGGGCAGGCCCAGGGCCTGGCTCAGGCGGCGGACCAGGGCCTTGTCCAGCCCGGCCTCGGCCAGGGGGCTGGCCACGCCCAGTTCCTTGACCGCGCGGCTGCCCGGGCGCAGCTCGCGGGCGTCGTCCAGTTGGCTGCCCTCCACCAGGTGTTTCCAGCCCCGCTGCCGGGCCAGCTCGGTCAGCAGGCCCAGGCGCAGGCGCTTGCAGTGGTAGCAGCGCAGGGAATCGTTGGCCGCGATCTCGGGTTGGTCAAGCTCGGCGGCCTCGACCTCGATCAGCTCCGCCCCCAGGTCCTCGGCCAGCTCCCGGGCGCGCGCGGCCTCCCAGGGGGCGGTGAAGGGTCCCAGGCAAAGCGCGGCCGGCGCCCCCGGCCCCAGGGCGGCCGTGGCCGCAGCCAGGAGCAGGCTGGAGTCCACCCCGCCGGAAAAGGCCACCACCAGGGGGGCCAGCTCCCGCAGGCGAGCCAGCAGGCGCTCCCAGGCCGGGGCCAGTTCAGGGGGGATATTTTCCACCGGCAGGGGCAAGGGTCTACTCCCAAACCTCCAGCCCCGCCGCCCGCAGCTCGGCCAGCAAGGGACCCAGGTCTATTTTCTCCAGGCGGAAGGAGTAGATGCGCTGATCGCCGTCGCTGGAGACCAGGGCCAGGCTGATGACCCGGCCGCCGTGGCGGCTGATGATGGCGTGGACCCGGTCCAGCATCCCGGGCTCGGGGGGCAGGCGCACGTCCAGGCGGGTGGTCTCGCTCAACAGTCCCAGGATCTCCACCAGCACCCCCAACACGTCGGTGAGGGTGATGATGCCCGCCACCCGGCCCTCGTCCAGCACCACCAGGCCGGTGATGCGGCCGTTGTGCAGCAGGCGGGCGGCCTGGTAGATGGTGGCGTCGGCGGCCACGGTCTGGGGATCGGGGGACATCAGGTCCTTGACCTGGACCTCGGCCAGCAGCGAGGGGAACCAGGCCGAGCGCAGCTCGTTGTCGGTGACCAGCCCCACCAGGCGGCCCTCGCTCAGCACCGGCAGGTGCCGGATGCCGTGCTGGCGCATCAGGTTCAGGGCCTGGTCCACCGTGGCCGCGGGCCCCACGGTGACCGGATCGGGGCTCATGTGGTTCCTGACCTTCACGCTTGGCCCTCCCCTCGGGTGCTGTGGCGCGTACGGCCGAAGCCGGGGCGTTTGGTCCGTCTGTCTTGAGTTCCCATACTTCTAGCAAATAGCAGATTCGGCCCGGCTTGGGGTACGATTTTGTCCCGTCCCGCCCCGCGAGCGATATTTGACCAACTGGTCAGGTAATGTCAAGGGGGTGTTGCTTTTCGGCAACTGTTGGCTTCAGTGTACTTTTCCGGCGCACACAAAATCTCCCACCCAGGCACATCGTTCTGTCGCTTGACTTTTTATTACTTTATATCATAACTTTAGCCAACGATTTAACCGGCTGTCCCCCAGGGGCCGCCGCGAATTTTTCGCCTGGCAGTGCACCAAAATTGGAGGTGGTCCATGACGCCCAAGTTCATCTTCGTCACCGGAGGGGTGCTTTCCTCCCTGGGCAAGGGCCTGGCCGCCGCCTCCATCGGCGCGCTGCTGGAAGCCCGCGGCCTGACCGTGGTCCTGCAAAAGCTCGATCCCTACGTCAACGTGGACCCCGGCACCATGAACCCCTTCCAGCACGGCGAGGTCTTCGTCACCGACGACGGGGCCGAGACCGACCTGGACCTGGGCCACTACGAGCGCTTCACCAACGCCAAGATCAGCCAGAAGTGCAACCACACCACCGGCTCCATCTACTACAACGTGATCACCAAGGAGCGCCGGGGCGACTACCTGGGCGGCACGGTGCAGATCATTCCCCACGTCACCGACGAGATCAAGCGCTCGGTCCTGGCCGCGGTCAACGGCAACGACCTGTGCATCGTGGAGATCGGCGGCACCGTGGGCGACATCGAGGGCCTGCCCTTCCTGGAGGCCATCCGCCAGTTCCGGGCCGACGTGGGCAAGGAGAACGTCCTCTACATCCACCTGACCCTGGTGCCCTACATCAAGACCGCCGGCGAGCTGAAGACCAAGCCCACCCAACACTCGGTCAGTGAGCTGCGCCGGGTGGGCATCCAGCCCGACATCCTGCTCTGCCGCACCGAGCAGCCCCTCTCGCGCTCGCTCAAGGAAAAGATCAGCCTTTTCTGCAACCTGGAGCCTGAGGCCGTCATCACCGCCGTGGACGTGGACCACATCTACGAGGTGCCGCTGAAGTTCCACGAGCAGGGCCTGGACGAGCAGATCTGCCGCAAGCTGGGCATCTGGACCCGGGCCCCCCACCTCCAGAACTGGGAGGACCTGGTCTATCGCCTGAAAAACCCGGTCCACGAGGTCACCATCGCCATGGTGGGCAAGTACGTGGACCTCAAGGAGTCCTACAAGAGCCTCAACGAGGCCCTGACCCACGGCGGGGTGGCCAACAACTGCCGGGTCAACATCCGCTACGTGGATTCCGAGAAGGTGGAGCGCGAGGGCCTGGAGGAGATCAAGGACGTGGACGGCATCCTGGTGCCGGGCGGCTTTGGCGCGCGGGGGGTGGAGGGCAAGATCAAGGCGGTGCAATACGCCCGCGAGCACAACATCCCCTATTTCGGCATCTGCTACGGCATGCACATGGCGGTGGTGGAGTTCGCCCGCCACGTGGTGGGCTGGCCCGAGGCCCACACCTCGGAGATCGACCCCAACACCCCCTACCCCGTCATCTACCTGATGCGCGAGTGGTTCGACTACCGCTCCCAGAAGATCGAGAAGCGCGACGAACTCTCGGACATGGGCGGCACCATGCGCCTGGGGGCCTACCCCTGCCAACTGGTGGAGGGCACCCTGGCCCACAAGGCCTACAAGACCGAGGAGATCAGCGAGCGTCACCGCCACCGCTACGAGTTCAACAACGCCTTCCGCGCCGAGCTGGAGGCCAAGGGCCTGGTCATCGGCGGCGCCAGCCCGGACGGCGAGCTGGTGGAGATCGTGGAGCTCAAGGGCCATCCCTGGTTCCTGGGCTGCCAGTTCCATCCCGAGTTCAAGAGCCGGCCCATGAATCCCCATCCCCTGTTCCGCGACTTCATCCGGGCCGCCGTGCGCCACAGCCACGAGGGACAGGGCAAGTCATGAGCCAGACACCCTTGGCCGAGATCGACCTGGGCGGCCGGCGCTTCGGCCGCGAGGAATTCTTCGTCATCGCCGGGCCTTGCGTGATCGAGGACCCGGAGCTGACCCTGGACATCGCCCGCGAGCTGCAGGCCGTGGCCCAGCGCCTGGACCTGCCCCTGATCTTCAAGGCCAGCTTTGACAAGGCCAACCGCACCAGCATCACCAGCTTCCGGGGCCCGGGCCTGGAGGAGGGCCTCAAGGTGCTGGCCGAGGTCAAGCGGGTCACCGGCCTGCCGGTGATCAGCGACATCCACACCCCGGCCCAGGCCGAGGCCGCGGCAATGGTGCTGGACGTGTTGCAGATCCCGGCCTTTCTCTGCCGCCAGACCGACCTCCTGCTGGCCGCGGCCGCCACCGGCCGGGTGATCAACGTCAAGAAGGGCCAGTTCGTGGCCCCCCACGACGTGGGGCCGATCCTGGGCAAGGTGATGGAGGCCGGCAACCGCCAGGTCTGGCTGACCGAGCGGGGCTACAGCTTTGGCTACAACAACCTGGTGGTGGACATGCGCGGCTTTGGCCAGATGCGGGCCTTTGGCTGCCCGGTGGTCTTCGACGCCACCCACAGCGTGCAATTGCCCGGCGGACAGGGCAGTTGCAGCGGCGGGGACCGCGGCTTCATCGCTCCCCTGGCCCAGGCGGCGGTGGCCGCCGGCGCGGACGCGGTCTTCCTGGAGGTCCATCCCCGGCCCGAGCGCGCCCTGTGCGACGGCCCCAACAGCCTGCCCCTGGCCGAGGTGGAGGGGCTGCTGCGACGGCTGAAGGCCATCCACAACCTGGTGCGGCGGGAGGACTGAGGCAATGGCGGGCTTGACGGCGGCGGTGCGGGCGACCAAGGTGCGGATGCTGGTGCTGGACGTGGACGGGGTGCTCACCGACGGCCGGGTGGTCTATGACGACGCCGGCCGGGAGCTGAAGTTCTTCGATGTGCGCGACGGCCACGGCATCAAGCTCTGGCAGCGGGCGGGCTTTCAGATGGCCTGGCTCTCGGGCCGGGGCTGCGAGGCCAACCGGGTCCGGGCCCGGGAATTGGGCATCGACCCGCTCCTGGAGCAGGTCAAGGTCAAGCTGCCGGTCCTGGAGGAGCTCATCGCCCGCCAGGGCCTGACCCCGGAGCAGGTGGCCTTCATGGGCGACGACCTGATCGACCTGCCCCCCATGCGCGCGGTGGGCCTGGCCCTGGCCCCGGCCGACGCCATCCCCGAGGTGCGGGAGACGGCCCATTGGGTGGCCGGCCTGCCCGGCGGCCGGGGCGCGGTGCGCCAGGCCATCGAGTTCCTGCTCAAAAGCTCCGGGGCCTGGGCCGAGGTCACCGCCCGCTACCGCTGAGCGGGCCGGCGCGGGGCCTTCGCGCCGCAAATCCCCCTTCCTGGGGAGCAAAGCGTGACATTTTAGCGACCAGACCCTGGTCAAGGGGCCTGCATGCAAGAATTTTGCCTTTACCCGCCAGGGCGGTATGGCTATACTCACAGGGCGGGCGGACCCCGGGGGAGACGGGGGTGAGTCCGGGCGCCAGGGCCGCTGATGTTCACCGCGCAGCCCATGGTCGCGGTGTCAACGGAGGTTGGCCGTTAAGTGAAACACCTTAGGATGATAGTGCTGGCGGCCATCGCGGCCGTGTTGGCCGGGACCCTGCTGGCCTACTGGCTCAATCCCCCGGCCCAGGTTCCCCTGGGCCAGGACGCCGGCCAGTCGGATCCAGCGGGCGATGGCAAGCCTCGCCTGCGGGGGCTGAGCTACACCCAGGTCAAGGACGGGGTCCGCAAATGGACCCTCAACGCCGAGGGCGCCCGCTACGAGGATGACAGCGGCGCGGTCTGGCTGGAAAAGGTCAAGGTCCGCTTCTTCACCGACAAGGGCGGCCGGATCGACGTCAGCGGCGACGAGGGCACCTACGACCAGAAGCAGCAAGTGGTGACCCTGAAGGGCAACGTGCGGGGCATCACCGAGGACGGCAACAGCCTGACCACCGACTGGATGACCTATTCCGAGGTGGAGCAGGTGGCCGACACCAACGCCTGGGTCACGGTGATGGGCAAGGACTACTCCATCACCGGCAAGGGCATGCTGGTGGAGGTGCCGGCCAGCCGGGTCATCTTCAAGAGCCAAGTGGATTCCACCTTCATCCCCAAGGGCAAGGGCCCGCCGCCGGGGGTGACGGCCGATCTGCCGAAAGACGACTCTCCAGACGGAGGACAACCATGAGTCGCAAGTTGATGTTGGTCCTGGCCGCTTGCGTGGGCTTGATCTGGGCGCCGGCCGCGTCGGCCTTCACCACCGAGAAATCCGACCAGCCCATCCACGTGGTGGCCGACCGGTTGGAGGTGGACAACAAGGCCCAGGTGGCCAACTTCATCGGCAACGTCAAGGCGGTGCAGGGCGACGTCACCATCAACAGCGACACCCTGGAGGTCCACTACGACCGCGACGCGGCCGAGGCGGCCGAGGGCAAGCCCCAGCCGACGGAGGAAAAGCCCGGCGAGCCCCAGCAGAGCCAGGGCCTGATGGACGGCGGCGGCAAGGTGCGCAAGGTGGTGGCCATCGGGCACGTCAAGATCGTGCAGAAGGACCGGGTGGGCGTGGGCCGCATCGCCACCTACTGGGCCGGCGCGCGCAAGATCCTCCTGGAGGGCGAGGCCACGGTCTGGCGGGGCAAGAACCAGGTCTCCGGCGAGCAGATCACGGTCTTCCTGGACGACGACCGCTCGGTGGTCCACGGCAAGCCCGGCAAGCGGGTGGCGGTGACGATCATCCCCGAGCAGGGCTCCAATCCCCAGCCCGCCGCGCCCGCCCGGGGCGAGCAGCCCGACGGCCCCCGGGGAGGGAAGAAGTAGCTTGGCCCGCCTGAGCCTGCACAACCTGGTCAAGATCTACGGCGGCCGCCGGGTGGTGGACAACGTCTCGCTGAACCTCAACGAGCGCGAGATCGTGGGCCTGTTGGGCCCCAACGGGGCCGGCAAGACCACCAGCTTCTACATGACCGTGGGCATGATCCGCCCGGACGAGGGCCGGATCATGCTGGACCAGACCGACATCACCAACCTGCCCATGTACCAGCGCGCCCGCCGGGGCATCAGCTACCTGCCCCAGGAGCCCAGCATCTTCCGCAAGCTGACCGTGGAGGAGAACCTGCGGGCGGTGCTGGAGACCCTGGAGCTCAGCGCCAGCGCCGAGGAGACCCGCCTGGAGGAGTTGCTGGACGAGCTCAAGGTCAGCCACCTGCGCCACAACCGGGCCTACTCCCTCTCCGGCGGCGAGCGCCGGCGGGTGGAGATCACCCGCCTGCTGATCACCGAGCCGGTCTTCATCCTGCTGGACGAGCCCTTCGCCGGCATCGACCCCCTGGCGGTGGCGGACCTGCAGAACATCATCCGCCAGCTCAAGGACCGGGGCATCGGCATCCTGATCAGCGACCACAACGTGCGCGAGACCCTGGGGGTCTGCGACCGGGCCTACATCCTGAACGAAGGCACCCTGCTGGAGGAGGGCGACCCGGAGACCCTGGCCCAGAGCGAGATCGCCCGCCGCATCTATTTGGGAGAAAGGTTCCGTCTCTAGTGATGATCCGCCCGCCCCACAGTCTCAACCGCCGCGCGGGGGGCCTCCGGACCGATCGGGAGTCGGTCCGCTCCCGCGCGGGCCGCCGCCCCGCCCCGGACCGGGTGAGCTAGCCATGGGCCTGGAGATCAAGCAAAGCCTCAAGCTCAGCCAGCAACTGGTGATGACTCCCCAGTTGCAGCAGGCCATCAAGCTCTTGCAGCTCAACCGCCTGGAGCTGGCCGAGACCATCCAGCAGGAGTTGTTGGAAAACCCCATGCTGGAGGAGTCGGAGGAGATGCTGGGCGAGGCCGAGGCCAGCCAGCTGGAGGCCGAGGCCGCCGTCTCCGCCGAACGCACCGAGTCCAGCGAGGTGGCCTTCGAGACCGGCGGGGAGACCGACGCCGGGCCGGCCAACGAGGCCCGCGAGGCGGCCGACGGCCTGGACGAGGTGCGGCTGACCGACGAGGTGAAGGAGGACTTCGACTGGGAGAACTACCTGGGCGAATACTCCTCGGCCCCGGCCGGGGGCGAGGCCGGCGGCATGGAAGACCGCGAGGCCCCCTCCTTCGAGGCCATGCTCACCAAGTCCGCCTCGCTCAAGGAGCACCTGCTCTGGCAGCTGCGCATGGCCGCCCTGGACGAGGCCCAGATGACCATCGGGGCCTTGATCATCGGCAACCTCAACGAAGACGGCTACTTGCAGGTGTCCCTGGAGGACCTGTCCCAGACCGCCCAGACCACGGTCGCGGCGGTGGAGACGGTGCTCAAGGTGATCCAGCAGTTCGACCCCCTGGGGGTGGCGGCCCGCGACCTGCAGGAATGCCTGCTCATCCAGGCCACCGAGCTCTATCCCGGCCACGACCTGGTGTTCGACATCCTGGAGCAGCACCTGGGCGACCTGGAGCGGCGCAACTACCAGGTCATCGCCAAGCGCCTGGGGGTCAGCCTGGACGAGGTGGCCGACGCCCTGGACGTGATCCGCAAGCTGGACCCCAAGCCCGGGCGGCAGGTCAGCGAGGAGGAGCCCCAGTACATCACCCCGGACATCTACGTCTACAAGGTGGACAACGAGTTCGTCATCGTGCTCAACGAGGACGGTCTGCCCAAGCTCCGGGTGAACAGCTACTACAAGGACGCCCTGAGCCAGGGCGCCTCCTCCGAGGCCAAGGAGTACGTGCAGAGCAAGCTGCGCAGCGCGGTCTGGCTGATCCGCTCCATCCACCAGCGCCAACGCACCATCTACAAGGTCACCGAGAGCATCGTCGGCTTCCAGCGCGACTTCCTGGAAAAGGGCATCGCCTATCTCAAGCCCCTGGTCCTGCGCGACGTGGCCGAGGACGTGGGCATGCACGAGTCCACCATCAGCCGGGTCACCACCAACAAGTACGTCCACACCCCGCAGGGCGTCTTCGAGCTGAAGTTCTTCTTCAACTCCGGCATCAACAAGGTCGAGGGCGGCGCGGTGGCCTCCGAGGCGGTCAAGGAGCGCATCCGGCACATCATCGCCGGCGAGGACCCGGCCAAGCCCTTGTCGGACCAGACCATCGGCGATATGCTGAAAAAAGAGAACATCGACATCGCCCGCCGCACAGTGGCCAAATATCGGGAGATGCTCGGCATCCTACCCTCCAGCCGCCGGCGGCAGACCCTCCGTCCCCGGAGCAGGTGAGCCCCCGCCCGGCGGAGGGAGACCAACTTGGCGATTGACAAGCGCCGGGTCCAAGGATATGGAACAACACCTGCACCCGGCGGCCCCGCGGACCGGCGAAAGGTATATACTGAACCCAAGGCAGGGGCTGACGGCGTGACCGACCCTGACCCAGCCCGCTCGAACAGCCAAGGAGGGTCTTGAATGCAGATTCAGGTGACTTTCCGCCACGTGGAGCCTTCGGAGGCGCTGAAGGAATACGCCAATGACAAGGTTGGCAAGATCCAGAAGTACCTCGACGGCCCGGTGGAGGCCCAGGTGACCCTGGGGGTCGAGAAGCACCGCCACATGGCGGACGTGGTGATCTACGCCAGCGGATTCAAGATCCACGGCCAGGAGACCACCGGCGATCTCTACAGCGCCATCGACCTGGTCATGGACAAGCTGGACAAGCAGGTCAAGCGCTACCGCGAAAAGCTCAAGCGCATCGTGCGGGTCCAGCCCCAGGTGGCCGAGATGCCCTACAAGGTCGACGTCTTCGAGGCCGAGAGCCTGGCCGAGGAGCAGCCCCGGGTGATCAAGACCCAGCAGTTGACCGCCAAGCCCATGGACGCCGACGAGGCGGCCATGCAGCTGGACCTCTCCCAGGGCGACTTCCTGGTCTTCATCAACGCCCGCACCGAGGTCCTCAACGTGATCTATCGCCGCGCCGATGGCAACTTCGGCCTGATCGAGCCCCAATAACCGGCCGAAGGGGCTGATCAAAAGCCATGAAGCTGACAGACCTGCTCACCGAAAAGCAAATCATTCCCGACCTCCAGGCCCGGGGCAAACGCGCCGCCATGGAGGAGCTTTGCCAGGCCCTGGCCCGGCCGGGCCTGGACGCCGACCGCCTGATGGAGGTCCTGCTGGAGCGCGAGCGCCTGGGCTCCACCGGCATCGGCGACGGCATCGCCATTCCCCACGGCAAGCTGCCCCACCTGGACGACCTGTTGCTGGCCTTTGGCCGCTCCCTGTCCGGGGTGGACTTCGACGCCCTGGACGGTAAACCGGCCCACCTCTTTTTCCTGGTGGTGGCCCCGGAGAACTCGGCCGGGATCCACCTCAAGGCCCTGGCCCGCATCAGCCGCCTGCTGAAAAGCCACATGGTGCGCAAGGAGCTGATGCAGGCCAAGGACGCCGCGGCGATCTACGAGATCATCCAGTCCCAGGACGAGGAGTTCTGATTTTTACAGGGTCGCCCCTAGTGTTTTCAATGCGTTAGCATGCTAAAAGCGCTGACCAATTGTTGACCAATTGGGCGCGCGTAGGAGTTAGACGGCAGGCGGTTAGCCCAAACGGGCTGGCCGCCTGGTGTCGTTTCTTCTGAAAGCAGTCTGAGCAGCCCCGGAACCGCCAGCGCCCTACCCTATCAACCGAATCCCACCGCTGAATGCCGCTCAGTTTTGCGATATTACCTATACAGGCGGTCGCTAACTAAATAGCAGCCCTATTCGACTTGAGGTAACCCGGCTTAAAGACCCATCAAAGACGCGCTAACGCCGCCCGGCTATAAGCATGCCCCGGCAGCCCCTCTTGACTAAATGCTAAACTTATGTTTAGCTTAATAGCGCAACACCGCTCCTGCGGGATTGCATCCCCATGGCCTGCCTGTGGAGCGCAACGTGTCTCGTGCGATCATACACTTGAACGTGGCCGATTTCGCCGCCGCGGTGGAGCGCCTGTGCAACCCTGGCCTCAAGGCCCGCCCTCTGATCGTGGCGCCTTTGGGCGCGGCGCGGGCCCTGGTGCACGACATGAGCCAGGAGGCCTTCGCCAGCGGGGTGCGCAAGCACATGCCCCTGGAGCGGGCCCTGCGCCTGTGCCGGGGGGCGCGGGTGGCCCCGCCCCGACCGGCTCGCTACGAGCGGGCCATGGCCGAGCTCGTGCGCCTGGCCGCGCCGTTCTCCCCCCTAGTGGAGGCCGAGGAAACCACTGGCCACCTGTTTCTGGACCTCACCGGCACCGGCCGGCTCTGGGGGCCGCCCCAGGACGTGGCCTGGCGCATTCGCCATGCGGTGCGCAAGGAACTGGGGCTGGACCCCATCTGGGGCCTGGCCCCCAACAAGCTCCTGGCCAAGGTGGCCACCCGCGTCGTCAAGCCCGATGGCGAGCACGCGGTGGAGCCAGGCCAGGAGGAGCCCTTCCTGGCCCCCCTGCCGCTGCACCTGTTGCCCGGCCTGGAGCGGGACGACCTCTTGCTCTTGCGCGAATATCACCTTCAGCGGGTGGGCCAGGCCCTGCCCTGGAGCTCGGCCCAACTGGCGGTGGTCTTCGGTCACCGCGCGGCCTCGGTCCACGCCATCCTGCGTGGCCGGGACGACTCCCCGGTGCTGCCCCTAGGCCACCGGCCGCCGGTGGTGCGGCTGGAGCACGAGTTCGCCTCGGACACCAACCAGGCCGAGCAGGTCTCGGCCGCTTTGCGGGGGCTGGTGCACCAGGCCGGAGCCGCCCTGCGCGCCCAGGGCCGGGTGGCCCGCCGCCTGGTCTTGAGCCTGGACTACAGTGACGGCCAACGCGCCACTCGCCAGCGTTCCTTGGCTCCGGGAACGGCCAATGATTTCGTTATCATGGATACCGCCCGTGACGCCATGGCCGCCGCCTGGACCCGCCGGGTGCGCCTGCGCCTGGTCCGCCTGACCCTGGAGCGCCTGGCCTTCCCCCCGGCCCAGATGGAGCTGCCGCTGATGGCCGGCGAGCAACATCAGCAACGCGGCTCGCGCCTCTTGACCGCCCTGGATCACATTCGCGCCCGCCACGGGTTGGATAAGATCCAAATCGGGCGCGACGCGGAGCCCTGAGATGATCCCGTTGTGGGTTCGTTCGCATTACTCCCTGGGGCGCGGGGTGGGCTCGCCCGAGGCCTTGTGCCGGCGGGCCAGGGAGCTGGGATACAAGGCCCTGGCCCTGACCGACCGCGACAACCTCTATGGC
>CALERA010000085.1 GCA_937908275.1 uncultured Desulfarculaceae bacterium
GCGCCCTGGTGGGCATCGCCATGGTCCTGGCGGCGGTCTTCGTGCCCATGGCCTTCTTCGGCGGCTCCACCGGCGTCATCTACCGCCAGTTCTCCATCACCGTGGTCTCGGCCATGGCCCTGTCGGTGCTGGTGGCCCTGGTCCTGACCCCGGCCCTGTGCGCCACCATGCTCAAGCCCATCGATGGCGCGCACCACCAGGTCAAGGGCGGCTTCTTCGGCTGGTTCAACCGCCTGTTCGACTTCGGCTCCAGGACCTATCTCGGCGTGGCCGGCCGGACCCTGAGCAAGGGCGCGCGCTACATGCTCATCTACCTGCTGGTCGTGGCGGGGGTTGGCTTCCTGGTCCTGCGCATGCCCACCGGCTTCCTGCCCGACGAGGACCAGGGCGTCATGTTCACCCAGATCCAGCTGCCGGTGGGAGCCACCCAGGAGCGCGCCCTGGGGGTGATCAAGCAGGTGGAGAACTACCTGCTGACCAACGAGAAGGACGCGGTGCGGGCCATGATGGCGGTGGCTGGCTTCAGCTTCGCCGGCACGGGCCAGAACGCGGCCGTGGCCTTCGTCAACCTCAGGGACTGGGACGAGCGTGATCAGGCCAACCTGCGGGTGGGCGCGGTCGCTGGCCGGGCCATGGGCGCCTTCAGCCAGATCCGCGACGCGATGGTCTACGCCTTCACTCCACCGGCGGTCATGGAGATGGGCCGGGCCAACGGCTTCGACCTCCAGCTCAAGGACCTGGGCGGGCTGGGCCACGAGGCCCTGATCGCGGCTCGCAACCAGTTCCTGGGCCTGGCCGCCCAGAACCCCACCCTGGTGGCGGTGCGGCCCAACGGCATGGACGACACCCCCCAGTTGCACGTGGACATCGACTACGCCAAGGCCGGGGCCCTGGGCCTGGCGGTGGCGGACATCAACTCGGTGCTCTCGGCGGCCTGGGGCGGCTCCTACGTCAACGACTTCATCGACAAGGGCCGGGTCAAGAAGGTCTACATGATGGGCGATCCCTCGGCCCGCATGTTGCCCTCCGACCTCTACAAGTGGTACGTGCGCAACACCAGGGGCGAGATGGTGCCCTTCTCGGCCTTCGCCAGCGCCAAGTGGACCTACGGCTCGCCGCGCCTGGAGCGCTACAACGGCTTCCCCTCGGTGGAGATCCTGGGCCAGCCGGCCCATGGCCGGAGCTCCGGCGAGGCCATGGCCGCGGTGGAGGCCATCGTGTCCCAACTGCCAGCCGGCATCGGCTATGAGTGGACCGGCCTTTCCTACCAGGAGCGGCTCTCCGGCTCCCAGGCCCCGGCCCTCTACGCCCTGTCGGCCCTGGTGGTCTTCCTCTGCCTGGCCGCCCTCTACGAGAGCTGGTCGGTGCCCTTCGCGGTGATGCTGGTGGTGCCCCTGGGCGTCATCGGCGCCCTGGCCGCGGCCACCCTGCGCGGCCTGTCCAATGACGTCTACTTCCAGGTGGGCCTCCTGACCACCATGGGCCTGGCGGCCAAGAACGCCATCCTGATCGTGGAGTTCGCTAAAAGCCTGCACGAACAGGGCAGGGACCTGATCGAGGCCACCCTGGAAGCGGCCCGCCTGCGTCTGCGCCCGATCCTGATGACATCCTTCGCCTTCATCCTGGGCGTGCTGCCCCTGGCCATCAGCACCGGGGCCGGCTCGGCCAGCCAGAACGACATCGGCACCGGCGTGATGGGCGGCATGATCTCGGCCACCGTCCTGGGCGTGGTCTTCGTGCCGCTCTTTTTCGTCCTGATCACCCGCCTGTCTCGCCGCTTCCAGGGCAAGAATCCGGCGGCGGCCAAGCCGGGCGAGGCTGACGCGGCCTTGCCGCCCGAGCCCTCGCGGGAGGGGGTGTAACCCATGCGCAAACACCTGATCAGCCTGTTGGCCGCCCTGGCCCTGTTGTCCGGCTGCCAGAGCCTGGCCCCGGAATACCAGCGCCCCGAGGCGGCGGCCCCCCGGAACTGGCCCCAGGACGCGACCGCCCCGGCCCCCGGCCAGGATGTCTCCAACCTGGGCTGGCGCGATTTCTTCGCCGACGCCAGGCTGCGCCGGCTCATCGAACTGGCCCTGGCCAACAACCGCGACCTGCGGGTGGCCACCCTGAACATCGAAAAGGCCCGGGCCCAGTACCAGATCCAGCGCGCCGACCAGCTGCCCAGCATCAACGCCACCGGCAGCGGCACCATCCAGCGCCTGCCCGCCGGCTTGTCCTCCACCGGCAGCGACATGGTCTCCCGGCAATACACCGTCACCCTGGGCTTCGCCTCCTACGAGATCGACCTCTTCGGCCGGGTCAGGAGCCTCAAGGACCAGGCCCTGGAGCAGTACCTGGCCAGCGAGGAGGCCCGGCGCAGCGCCCAGATCAGCCTGGTGGCCGAGGTGGCCAACGCCTACCTGACCCTGGCCGCGGATCGTGAGCGGCTGCAACTGGCCAAGGACACCCTGGCCAGTCAACTGGCCTCCTACGATCTGACCCAGCGCAGCTTCCAGGTGGGCGTCTCCTCGGCCCTGGACCTGCGCCAGGCCCAGACCAGCGTGGAGTCGGCCCGGGTGGACGTGGCGGGTTACACCAGCCAGGTGGCCCAGGACGTCAACGCCCTGGCCTTGTTGCTGGGCGGGCCGGTGCCGGCGGAATTGATCCCCACCGGCCTGGACCAGGCCCTGATCTCCCTGCCCGAGGTGCCGGTGGGCCTGCCCTCGCAGGTGTTGGTCCAGCGACCGGACATCCTGCAGGCCGAGCATTTGCTCAAGGCGGCCAACGCCAACATCGGCGCGGCCCGGGCCAAGTTCTTCCCCAGCATCAGCCTCACCGCCATGGGCGGCACCGGCAGCAACGAGCTCTACGAGCTGTTCAAGTCCGGCTCGGGCTACTGGAGCTTCGCCCCCAGCATCAGCCTGCCCATCTTCAACTACGGCCGCAACCAAGCCAATCTGGAATCCGCCCAGGCTGACCGCGAGATCTATCTGGCCAGGTACGACAAGGCCATCCAGACCGCCTTCCGCGAGGTGGCCGACGCTCTGGCCCAGCGCGCCACCCTGGGCGACAAGCTGACCGCCCAGCAGGCCTTGGTGGAGGCCACCGGCGAGAGCTATAGTCTCTCCGACACCCGCTTCCGCAAGGGCTTGGACAGCTACCTGGCGGTGCTGGTGTTGGAGCGCAGCTCCTACACCGCCAAGCAGGGGCTGATCAACGTGCGGCTCTCGCGCCAGACCAACCTGGTCACCCTGTACAAGGTCCTGGGCGGCGGCTGGAAGGACGGCGGCCCGGAAAAGGCCGGGGCGGAGAAAACCGCCGCCCTGTCCCGCGGCGGAGCCCGGCCGTGAGCGGGGAGGCCGGAAACGGCGGTCTGGGCGGTCGGGCGACGGGAGAAGCCGGGGACCAGACCGCGCGGCGACCGGAGGCGGGGGGCAACGGACGAGGCAAGGCCAACCCCGGGCGTTGCGTGGTGGGCGCGGTCCGGCGCTGGGCCCAGGAGCGGGCCGAGGCCCGGCGCGAGCAGGTGCTGGCCGCGGCCGAGGAGTGCTTCCGCGACCACGGCTTCCACAGCACCAGCATGTCCCAGATCTGCAAGTGCGCCCAGATGAGCCCCGGGCATGTCTACCACTACTTCGAGAACAAAGAGGACATCATCCGCGCCATCGTCCAATTGGACATGGAGGACACCCTGGACCTGATCCGCGAGCAGGAGAACTGGGGCGGCGACCTGCTGGAGGCCATGCTGATCAGCGTGGACCAAGGGGTGGAGCGGATGTCCGACCCGGCCAAGGCGGCCATCACCCTGGAGGTTATCTCCGAGGCGGCCCACAATCCCCGGGTGGCGGAGATGGTCCGCAAGATCGACGAGCAGTTTCGCCGCGAGCTGGTCCAACTGCTGCGGCGCGGCCGTGGGGCCAGGGGCCTGGGTACGGACGAGTCGGACCTGGCGGCCCGGGTGGAGGTGATGTCCGCCATCTTCGGCGGCCTGGCCATGCGGGCGGTGAGCAATCCCAAGAGCGATCTCTCGGTGCTCACTCGGGTGGTCCGGGACACCCTGGACCATATTTCCAGTTCCTGAAGAGCCCCCTCGCCCCGAGGGGGCCCGCGCGCTCATTCTCCTCATGATTTTTCGCCGCCGTCATCCCGGCCGAGGGATCGTCCCGGGGGCGCCTTATTGCCCCCAGTGGACTGGGTGTGCTAGGATTCCCTGAACAGCTAATTCGTAGCTAGACACGGTCACGCTCCCTCCGGAGCGGCTCGCCCGGCCGCGCGAAAGCGACTCGCACCAGGATGAGGCGATGTTGACCGAACCAGCGGAGGCGGTGGTTCTGGAGGACGAGGCCGAACCCGGCCTGGTCCTGGTCCCGCCCCGGCATTCGCCGGTCTACCTGGCGTTCCTGACCTGGCTGGAGGCCGAGGCGGACGGCCTGATCGACGATTGGGTGGACCGCCTCTCCAAGCTCTCTCCCAGCTACAGCGTGCGTCCCACCGCCGAGCTCTACCGCACCGTCAACGAGGCCTTCCGCGCCAACCAGGAGGTCAGATCGGAAGAGCACACGTCTGAACTCCAGTCACGGCTACATCTCG
>CALERA010000086.1 GCA_937908275.1 uncultured Desulfarculaceae bacterium
CAGAGCAGGCGCGGCTGTCGCTGGCCAAGGGCCCAGCGGTAATCGTCACGCACCTGGCGGAGGCAGGGCAGCAAGGCATAGCGCAAAACCCCGGCCTCCCAGGCGCTCCAGGTGAAGATGCTGGCCTCGGCCCGGCCTTCTCCCTGCTGGCGGCGGCAATAGCCGGCCAGGTCGTAATGGTTGGAGTGGGTCACCACCGCCTCGGGGACGTAGCGCACCCGCCAGCCTTTTTGCCGCGCCCGCCAGGTCCAGTCCAGGTCCTCGGAGTGGCGCAGGTCCTCGCGGAAGGGCATCTGCAGCCACAGGCTGCGGCGGATGGCGCTGGCGGCCATGGAAAAACAGTGCCGCCAGCGGGCCTGGCGGCGGCCATCGCCATAGGTGTCCTCGGTGTCCTTGGCCAGCAGGGGCGGGCAGGCGGGGCGGGGCACCTGGCGGCCGAAGACCGCGGCCACCTCCGGCGCGTCGAACCCGGCCAGCAAGTCGCGCAGCCAGCTCGGGCCGTGGGGCACCGCGTCGGCGTTGAGGAAGACCACCAGCTCGCCGTCGGTCTGGGCCATGCCCAGGTTGAGGACCCGGCCGGGGATGTAGGCCCCCTGGGGGATGTCCAGCAGGCGCTGGGCCGCGGCCAGGGCCACCGGGCGGGAGCCGTCCCGGGAGGCGTTGTCCAGCACCAGCAGGTTGTGGGGCAGGTCCTGGCTGGCCAGGGCGGCCAGGGTGCGCTCCAGCCAGGGCTGGTCGTCGTGGCAGCGCATCACGATCCAGACCGGCGGGGCCTCGGTCATAGGAGCGCCTGCTCGGCCTCGTGGCGCATCAGGTGGTTGATGTGGTCCAGGCGCTCCACCTTGAGCGCCGGGGCCTCGCTGCCCACCAGGCCGGCCACGGAGTCCACGTGCAGCGGGTCATAGCCGTGCATGCCGGCCAGGGGACGGGCCAGCATGAAGCTGGGCACGATGAGCAGGCCGGGGTCCAGCAGGAAATAGAGCTGGCCATAGCGCTGCCCCGGAAAATCCACGCCTTGCTGGCGCAGGTAGTCGTCGTCCAGCACCCGTCCCTGGGGGTGGGCGCGCAGCAAGCCCTCCACCGCCTCCCGGGACCCGGGCCGCAGGAACCAGAAGCGGGCCATGGTGGAGTCGTAGACCGCGGCGTAGTCCCGGCCCCAGGTCAGGCCCAGGCCCTCGATCTGCCCCATCAGGTCCACCACCCCGGTCACCGCGGCCATGCCGTGGTCGCCATAGGCAAAGACCCGCACCCGCTCATAACGCTGGCGGGCCGCGGCCACCAGGACCTCCAGGCGCTCCTCGTAGCGGGCCAGGGCCGGGGCCACCTCGTCCCCGTCTGGCCCCACCCGGTGCAGCAGACCGTCCAGGCTGCCCAGGAACAGCTCGGCCCAGGCCACCTCGCCTTGCTCCACCACCCGCTGCATGTCCGCGAAGTTCTCCTCGTCGCTGCAACGCCAGTCGGACATGTGGAAGGGCGTGCCCGCGGCGCGCAGGTGGTCGAAGATGGTGGGCGCGCCGGAGTTTATTCCGCCGGGTTGGTAGAGATCGCGCTTTTCGGTGTAGTCGAGCTGGGAGAGCAGCGCGAAAGGGGTGTTGTAGAGCTGGAAATAGCCGGTGTAGCCCAGCAGGCGCTGGGTGATCCGGCTGATGATGTGGCGCACCCGGCCCCGGCTGGTCAGGGACTGGGGCAGCCAGGCCAGGGGGCCCAGGAAGCCAAAGGGCGAGTGGGGCGGGTCGTAGATGAAAAACGAGAAATGCCCGTGGTCCCGGGGAAGCAGCCCGGTGTAGATGGTGGGATGGCAACTGGCGCTGTAGCCGAAGATGGTGGCCACCGCCTGGCGGTGGGGGCAGATCCCGGCCAGGAAGCCATGGCGCTGGACCACCTCCCAGCCCAGGGCGTCGATGAAGACAAAGAGGCTCAAGGATCGCGGTTTGGCCACATCATCCATCCCTGGGGCAGGAGGAGCGAGCCGGGTCCGAGCCAAGCCCGCAAGGCTGAGGCGCCTTACGAGGTGGAAAGGCTGAATGCGCTGAAGACCGCCTCGCGATCGGGCAGGATGTCGACGATGCGGTGCATCCGCACCAACTCGAACAACAGGCGCACCTGGTTGGTGACGTTGAAGACCTTCAGGTCCCCTCCCTTGGCGTTCAGCTTGCGCAGGCAGGAAAGGATCGCCCCCAACCCCGAACTGTCCACGAAGCGCAGCTTGGCCAAGTCCAGGGCCATGCTGTTGGCCTGGTCAAGCAGGGGAATCATGTGCTTCTTGAAATCCTCGGTGTTGCCGGCGTCAAGGCTCTCCACGGGTATGGTGACCACGCTGATGCCCTGCACCTGCTCAACTCGTAGTTCCATTGACGGGTTGCTCCTTTCGCCATTTCGCCAACCTGACGCATTGGCGTCCCCGCTCGTCGCGCAAATATTGGTGCTCGTCGACCAACTGGTCGATCAAATACAAGCCGAACCCGCTCTCCCGCGAGCCATCGAAGGCCGGGGGTTGCGGGGCCTTGCCGTCGAAGGCCGCTCCCAGGTGGCTGATGCGGGCCTCGATGCCCCTGGCGTGCAGGTCCAGGGAAATCCACACCGGTTGGCTCTCCACGCCTCCATAGGCGTGCTTGATCACGTTGCTGGCCGCCTCGTTGAGCGCCAGGACAAAGCCCGCCAGGGCGTCGGCTTCCCCGGGCAAGGGGTCGTTCCGGTCCCAGAATTCGTTGACGAACTGACGCATGGCCGACAGGGCGCTGAGGTTGGAGCGGAACTCCCTCTCCTCGTGGAGGAGGGAGGCGGTCTGGGTCTCGTCCTCGCCGATCTTGATCGCCACCATGGTCAAATCGTCCCCTAGGGAGCGGTGACCGGTGAATTCCTCCACGGCCTGGTACAAAACCGACAGGAGCTCCGACGGTTCGGCTTCCTTGTGCCCCGCGAAAAGCTCCAACAAGCGGGGTTCGCCGAACAGCCCCCCCTGGCGGTCGCGCGCCTCGGTGACGCCGTCGGAGTAAAAGAGAAACATGTCCCCCGGGCCTACTGGCACGCTGCTCTGGACGTACTCCTCCCGCAACCTGAACCCCAGCGGCATATTTTCACCCTTTAATGTATTGATGCTGCCACTTTGCTGGTGGTAATGCAAGATGCCGGGATGGCCGCAGTCCACATAGGTCACGGTCTTGGCCCCCAGGTCGAACCTGGCGTAGCTCAGGGTGGCGAAACTCTCCAGGGTCATGAGATCGTTGGCCACCCGGTGGTTCACCCTGCCCAACACCTCCCGGGGCTCGGGCAGGGCGCTTTCCCGGGAAGCCCGCAGGTCGATGAAGGCCCGGGCGAAATGGGCCTTGGTGGCCGCGCCGACCAGGGCCGCCGGCACGCCCTTGCCCATCACGTCGCCCACCACCACGTCCAGGACCTGGTCGCCGAGTTTGATGAAATCGTAGAAGTCGCCGTCGATGCGCTGGGAGGCGAAGGAGTACACGTCCACCTTGACACCCGGGAAATTGCGGGGAGGGGCCCCCAGGAGCAGGACCTGCTGGATGTGGGCGCCGATGGCCACTTCCCGGTCCCGGGCCCGCCGCAAGGCCTCCTCGTCCCGCCGCCGCTGGGTGATGTCCTTTTGCAGGACAATGAAGTTGATGATTTGCCCCCGGGCGTTGGCGATGGGGCGGCCCTCGATGCTCAACCAATAGCTCTGGCCGTGTCTGGCGTACAGGAGGACCTCGGTGTCGAAGCCATGGCCCTTGGCCAACTGCGCGGCGATCCACTCCACGGCGGTGGTGTCGGTTTCCGCCCCGCTGAGTAGCTCCCAGGGCGTCCGCCCCGCCACGTCCTCGGATGGATAGTCAAAAATCCGGTTATATGCCTCGTTGATCCATTGCACCCGCCCTTGGGCGTCGGTGATGGCCACGGCATTGTCGGTGTACTGGGCCACCAGGGAGAGCTGCCGAATCTCCTGCTCCTGCCTCCGGCGCTGGGTGATGTCACGAAAGATGCCGGTGAAGAACAATTCGTCGCCCAACTGGATCTTGCTCACGGAGAGATCGATGGCTATCGCCAAGCCGTCACGGTGCAGCCCGCTCACTTCCTGGTGGAAGTTGCTCATCTGCCCCAGGTGTTTTTTCAGGTAGTTGGCCACATAGTTGCGGTGCTGGCTGCGGTGGGGCTCGGCCATGAGCACGGTCAGGTTCTGGCCCAGCAACTCCCCGGCCCCATAACCGAATATCTGCTCCCCGGCGGGATTGATGCTGGCGATGATCCCGGCGGCGTCGATGATCAGGATGCCGTCCATGGCGGTTTCCAGCACCGCCCGCATGCGGCTTTCGCTGTCGGCCAGGCGGCGGGTCCGCTCGGAGATCAGGGCCTCCATCTCTTCGTGCTTGACCGACAACTGCGCCAGCATCTCGGAAAACACCTTGGCCAGGACCCCCACCTCGTCCCGGCGTTCGGTGGACAACCGGAAATCGAACCTTCCACTCTGGGAGACCTGGGTCGCCACCTGGCTCAACTCCACCAAGGGGGCCACCAGCCGGCGGGAGTTTGTTATGGAGAACATGGTGGTGAGGATGATGGCCACGATGCCGGCCAGGACATAGGCCAGGACCAGCACCTGCATGGCGGAGGTCAGCTTGTCGCTGTTGGTCCACAGGACCAATTCCAGGCCCATCCGGTCCAGGGGGCTTTCCTGGGGCAGGGGCTTGGTGGCCGCGAGAATGGCGCCCGGCAGGGACGAGTCCGTCCTGAACACCGCCTGGTCGTTGCTGCGCAATTCCTTCACGGTTTCCAACTCGGGCGAAGGCAGATTGCGTCTGAACAGTTCGGCCAGCCGCAGCCTCACCACCAGGGCGCCTTCCGGCATCTGGGTGGCGGGATAGACCACCGGCCAGGCCAGGACCAGCCACGGAACATCGTCCACGCTGGAAATCTCCGCCCAGGCCTTGTTCATGTCCACCACCGAGGACAGCCAGGGATCGGTGATTTTTACCACCCCTTCATTGTTGGCGGCGACGATCTGGCCGCTGAAATCGACCAACAACACCTGCACCTCGATCAGTTGGGAGATGCGGTATTTTTGCAGGAATGGCATCAGGTAGGCGCCCCGGCCGGCCGAATCCACCAGGGCGTTGCGGATCAGGGGGTTGGTGGACAGGTTGAAGCCGGCATTGGTGATCTGGTCCAGCTCGATCTCGATTTGCTGGGCGACGATGGTGGCCTCGTGCTCCAACTGCTGGTTGATGCTGCGCAGAAGCATCCCGCGAGTGATTATGAAAGACAGGGCGCCTAGGGTCAGCAGCAGGATCAGGGTGATGGAAAGACTTCTGGCCGCCGCCTGGCGCTCCAGCTTGCCGCCCAACCAGCCACCCAGCTTGTTGAACCAATTGATCATGTTTCCACCGCGCCCGGAGCCGGGTCTTTTTCGCTCAGCGAGCCACCGCCTTCACCAAGGCCCCATCGGATTCGTAGCGGGCCAGGAAAACGTCCTCCAGGCTCAGGGCCTCATGCCGGGCGGGGGTGAACGGGGCGGGGTACGCCTTGATCAACCCATTGTAATTGCGCACTTTTTCCAGGGCGTCGCGGATCTTGCTCCGGTCGGTGGAGCCGGCCAGGTCGATGGCCTTGGCCAGGATGTAAGTGAGGTCGTAGGCGTGGGCCGTGCCCACCGGGGAATCCAGCTTGCGAGCGTCGGGAATGTTGAAAAGCCGTTTGGCCGCCGACAGGACCTGGGCGGCCTGGGGGCGGTTGGCCCCGATGAAGCTGTAGGTCTGCACCACCAGGAAGTCCACCTGGCCCAGGGCTTGACCAGCCATGTCGGCCAGTTGACCTCCGCTCACCCCCCAATGGCTCAGGATGGGCCGCCGGCTGTCCGGGGGCAGGGCGGCCACCTCCTTGATCAGCAGGGATCCCTCGGTTTCGTTGGCCACCAGGATCAGGACCTGGGATCCGGCGTCCAGGACGGATTGGTATTGCCGGGCCAGGCTGTTGTCGCCCCAGTTGTACCATTGCACCGTGGTGAGCGTGGGCGAGGGCTTGCCCTGGAGAAATTTCTCCGCCGCGCGCAGGGAGCTGCGACCCCAGCCGGTGTTGGGCAGCATGAGCCCCACTTTCTTCAGGCCCTGCTTCTCGGCGTGGTTCAGCATGGCCTCCATGGCCCACTGGTCGCGCAGGGAGAGCCGGAAGATGAAGTTGGGCGAGAAACCGTTGTCCACGATGTCGTCGGCGGCCGCCCAGGGGTCCAGGATGGGAATCCCCAGGCGCTGGGCCACCGGCACCACCTCCTGCACCACCGGGCTGAATTTTCCGGTGAAGACGGCCACCACCTCCGGCTCCTGGGCGAAATCGGTGACGTTCTTGACCCCCCGGGCCGGGACGGAGCGGTTGTCCTTGGTCTGGAGCTCCAAAGGCCGTCCCCCCAAAACCCCTCCGGCCTGATTTATCTCCTCGATGGCGATCATGATCCCCCGCCTGATCGCCTCGGCCGAGGTGCTGCTCAGGTGACCAAATTCCGCGTCCAAACCGATAACCACCGGCTTATCCGCGCTCTGGACTACGGGCGAAAGTCCGGGAATGGCGAGCAAAATCGCCAGTAAGGCCAAAGTGATGGCCATTACGGACCGCCGCCCGTGGCCCTTGGCGGAGGTTTCCCCCCAGCCTCGCGCCGGGTTCTTCCCAGTCTGGTTCATGTCTACGGCTCCTTCCTGGCAATGGGGCGGCTCCTGGTTTTTCACTATACGCCGGTTAACCCACGGGAAAAAATATGATCTTCGACCCGCAACCGGCGGGCGGGGCCGAGAGGCCCGGCTGGCTCCGGCCGGGGTCACGGCTGCCCGTTGGGCGGGCTGAGGGGAGGCGGGGCCGGGGTGTGCAGGACTGGCGCCGCGCCCCCGGGCTTGACCCAGGGCGGCGGCCCGTCCTCGGGAGCGCCCTGGCCCATGGTGCGCAGCAGGCGGGCCTCGGCCAGGTTATAGCTGGCCAAGGCGTTGAAATAGTTGTTGTTGGCCTGGGTGAGCAAGGTTTGGGCGTCCAGGACCTCGGTGTTGGTGGCCATCTGCTCCTTGAAGCGCTCCAGGGTGATGCGGAAGTTTTCGCTGGCCGAGATGATCGCGGCCTTGGCGGTGGCGATGTTCTTGCTGCTGTCCTGCAAGGCCAGGTGGTATTGCTGCACCTGGAGATCGACCTGCTCTTCCGCCTCCCGGCGGGCGTTCTCCACCCGGCGTTTCTGGGCCCGGCGCTGCCCCACCTGACTGGAGGTGCGCCCCCATTCCCACAGGCTCCAGTCCAGGCGGGTGATCACGTGCCAACCGCTGGGGTCGTATATGTCCGAATCGCCCATCTCCGGCTTCTCGTTGGTGAAGGTGTAGGCCCCTTGCAGGCTGAGCTGGGGGAAATAGTAGCTTTGGGCGTTGATGATGGACTGGTCGGCCTGCGACAGCCGGAGGTCCAGGGCCTTCAACTCCGGACGCCTGGTCCGGGCGGCTGCCAGGGCCTGCTCGTAGGTGACTGGCACCTCGTGAAATCCCAGGATGTCCTCCACCTCCAGGGGGCCGCGCACCGGCAGGCCCAGCAGGGTGTTGAGACGGCTGCGGGCCATGTTGGTGGTGTTGTTGGCGTAGACCGCCTGCTGCTGGGCCTCGGCCAGTTGCACCCTCACCTTGAGCACGTCGTTGACCGGGATGTTGCCGACGTCGTGGTATTCCTCGGCGACCTTCAGGTGGCTGGTCAGGCGGGTGAGGGCCTGTTGGGCCACCTCCTCGTTTTTCTGGGCGCGCAGGTAATCGAAAAACGCCTCCTTGACCGCCAGGGACACGTCCAGCACCGCCAGGCGCACCTGGGTTTCGGCCAGGTCCACCCCCAGGTCGGCCAGACGGAAGGCGCTGCTGAGGCGGAAGCCGGTGAAGAGGGGTTGGGTCAGGGTGGTGGACCAGGCGTAGGTGTTCTCGGAACCAGCGCCCGAGGGTCCCGAGGGCTGGCTGTTGTTGCCCTTGGCGTCCTGGTCGCGCTGCCAGGAATAGGAGGTGCTCAGGGAGGGCAGGAAATAGGTCTGACTTTCATGGCGTTGCAGGCCGGCGGCGGTCCGGTCCTCCCGCACCGAGGCCAGGTTGGGGGAATGGGCCAGGGCCTTCTGGATGGCCTGCTCCAGGCTGAGCCTGCCCGCCGGGGGCTCGGCCCGGCCCGGCGCGGCGCCGAGCAGGACCATGCACAGCATAGGACCCAAGAGCAAACCCGGAACCAGGAGAGGGCGGTGGGCTCGGGCGCGCAAGACGGCCTCCTCGCTTGGGGGGCGTTTTCC
>CALERA010000087.1 GCA_937908275.1 uncultured Desulfarculaceae bacterium
CCGCTTTCGTTGCCCAGGATGTTGCCGTGGGCCTCCCGGTGCAGGTTGACCGGGGGGCTGGCTTGGGCGGCGCCGGGAACCTTGCCGCTTTGGTTGAGGGCGGCCAACCAGGGCAGGCTGGCGGCGGTGACGCTCTCGGCGCGGACCACGTACTCGCCCCGGCGGGCGATGATGGGCACCTCGTCCTGGGCCAGGTTGGTGACCTGGGCCCCGGAATGGAAGCGGGGCAGGTTGGCCAGCCAGCCGCCGGAGTGCATCACCCGTCCGCCGGTGTGCAGGGTGGAGGGCTTGTTCTGCTCCTCATAGACCACGCTGATGTAGGTCTGCCAGTCGGTGGGGATGGAGCGGATGCTCTCCTCCAGGGCGCGCATGCGGTCGCTGGTCATGTCGGCCTGGTTGGCGGCCTCGGCCAGGGCCCCGGCAAAGGCCTGCTTGAGCCTGAAGCTCAGATCCTCGACGCTGAAGCTGCCCAGTTCCCATTGACCCACCAGGTCGCCGATGGTGGCTTGCAGGGCGCTGGCCGCGCCCTCGGGCAGCTCCAGGTTGGCGGCCAGGTTGAGGAGCAGGTCGGAGAAGGCCCCGGTCTGGCTGCTGCAACCGACCAGGAACTCGTTGTTGACGCTCAGGGTCTCGCTCATGCGGTCGATGGCCCCGCTGGCGGTGGCCATCACCTCGCTGGCCTCGATCCACTTGCCCTGCATGGGCCCCAGGGCGTCGATCATGGCGTTGAGGTTCTCCTGGCCGAGACCGGCGGTGTCGGCCAGGATGGTCATCTCCTGGGTGGCGGGGGCCATCTCCAGCAGCATGCTGCCGCCGAAACCCTGCACCCCGTCCACCGCGCTCTCCAGGCAGTTCTGCACCCGTTCGGTGGCGGTGGCCAGGTATTCCATGTCGGCGGTGATGTAGGACAGGGCCGATTCCTGGGTGTGGCCGCCGCCGCCCTGCAACGCGCCCATCACCGCGGTGATGGGGCCTTGCATGCCCATGGCGTTGGCGAAGAGGTCCGCGCCCAGGATGGTGGCGGCGATGGGGCCGCCCACCGAGAGCAGGGAGCTGGCGCCGCCGGAGAAGAGACTGGAGAGCCCGGCCGACTCTCCGCCAGCCAGGATGGCCCCCTCGGCGGCGAACTCGCTGGCCCCGCCCAGGCCGAAGTAGCCCCCCAGGTCCGCCAGGCCGCTGGTGGCGAACTCGCTGAGCCCGCCGGCGAAATAGCCGCCGGCGTCCACCAGGCCGCTCAGGCCGCCCCCCCCGCCCGAGGCGAAGAGGGAGGAGACGCCGTCCACCAGGCCGCCCAGGCCGCCGCTCAGGCCGCCGTCCAGGCCCAGCCAGGAGCCGATGGCGCCCCCGACCGAGGAGATGGTGGAGGTGACGCTGTCCAGCAAGCCGCCCAGACCCTGGTCCAGGCCCAGGAAGGAGCCCACCGGCTCCAGGAGGTTGTCCCAGGCCAGGGAGCCCAGGCCTTCCAGCAGCTTGTCGAAGACGCCGGAGAGCATCTTGCTCAACGCCTTGTCGCCGATCTGGGCCAGCTTGTCGAAAGCGGTCTCCCAGAGCGCGCCGGCATCGTCCAAACCGTGCCTGAAGCCATCCACCACCGCGCCGCCCAGGCTGTCGCCCAGGGTCTTGCGCGCCTGGTCCCACAGCCCGTCCCAGTTGGTCTCGCCCAGGTTGGACTTGACCGCATCCTGGAAATCCTCGGCCAGGCTGGCCAGGCAACAGCTCTCGCTCATGCCCTCGCACAGGGCCTGGGCCTCGGCCTGGAAACCGGCCAGGGCCCCCTTGGTCTCGGCGATGTCCTTTTGCAGCGCCTTCAGGCCCTTGTTGTCATAGCTGGTGACGAACTCGATCTTGATCACGGTTTCCTCCTCCCCCCGCTGGGACTAGCTAAGCAGAGGAAACCAACCCCGTCCCACTGAACCGTTTCAGTAATCCAGCGCCGGGGCGGGGCCAGGGATCGGTTTTGGATGGGGAGCGCCGGGCGACTGCCCAGGGCTAACCCGGGGGTCAGGACGCGGCGGCCTGGCCGCCCTGGTAAAAGCCGCGCAACTGCTGGACCTCCTCCAGGGGGCTGTTGCCGAACAGGCGCTTGAACTCGCGGCTGAACTGCGAGGCGCTGACGTAGCCCACCTGGCCGGCGGCCACGCTGGCGTTGACGCCCCCCTGGAGCATCAGCAGCCGGGCCTTGTGCAGGCGCAGGGTCTTGAGATAGCGCAGGGGCGAGGCCGAGGTCACGGCCTTGAAGTTGTGGTGGAAGGCCGAGACGCTCATGCCCACCTCGCGGGCCAGGGTCTCCACGTCCAGGGAGGCGGCGTAGTCGGTGTGGATGCGCTTGAGGCTCCTGGCGATCTGGCTGAAGTTGCCGTTCTGGGCCGCCAGGGCCCGCAGGGTCCCGCCCTGCTGGCCTTGCAGGACCCGGTAGACGATCTCGCGCACCAGCTGCGGCCCCAGGATGCGGCAGTCCGTGGCCGAACCCAGGCACTCCAGCAGGCGCAGGGCGGCGTCCAGCAGGTCCTCGGTCAGGGGGTTGGAGCAGATGCCCCGGGGCACCGCCGGGCGCGCGGGCGGGGCTTGGGCCGGCCCGGCCTCGTTCAGGGCCAGGAGCAGCTCCCCCAGCACCACCGCGTCCACCCCCACCGACAGGGCCAAGAGCGGCTCCTGGGCCGTGGCCTGGGTCTCGCACTCAAAGGGCAGCGGCACCGAGAGCACCAGGTAGTTGTAGGCGTCGTAATGATAGACCTCGCCGCCCAGATAGCCGATCTTGCGGCCCTGGCCCACGATGACGATGGAGGGCTCGTAGATCACCGATCCCCGGGCCCGGGGACCGCTGGCGCGCATGAGGCGCACCCCGGCCAGGGGGGTGTCCAGGACGCCATCCTCCCGGGCCAACCGGCGCAGGAGCTCCTGGAAACGCGCCCGCTGCCGTGAGATATGCTCGCCCATCTCCACCCTCCCTCGCGCTGGGTTCCGCTGGCGATTATTGGGCCTGGAACTGGCCGCCGCAATTAGATTTCCACGCCCTTGCAGGATTAGGCAAGCCTTTTGCCGGAATGGGTCTGGAAGCCTCCCCGGCCCGGGATATATGAGAGAGCATGGCGCTCGGCGCATGAAGCCCGGGCCTTAACTCTCCCGGAGGAGGAGCGAACATGGCCGCGAAAGTCTATTTCGCCAATGCAAGGGCCAGGATCCACACCGAGAACAAGATCACCAAGATCAACCGCCTGGCCGACGCGGTGGGACTGGGCGGGATGATCGGCCAGGGCGATCTCACCGCCATCAAGCTGCACTTTGGCGAGCACGGCAACGACACCCACCTGCGCCCCATGTACGCGCGCCAGATCGTGGACAAGGTGCGCGCGGCCGGGGGCAAGCCCTTCCTGACCGACACCAACACCCTCTACACCGGCAGCCGCACCAACGCCGTGGATCACCTGCTCACCGCCTACGAGCACGGGTTCTCCTTCGCCACGGTCAACGCCCCGGTCCTGATCGCCGACGGCCTGCGGGGGGGCAACGCCGCCACGGTGGTGATCAACCAGAAGCGCTTCAAGGAAGTGATCATCGGCCGCGACATCCACGACTGCGACTGCCTGGTGGCCCTGTCGCACTTCAAGGGCCACATGGTGGCCGGCTTCGGCGGGGCGATCAAGAACCTGGCCATGGGCTGCGCCACCAACCAGGGCAAGCTGGCCCAGCACTCGCCCCGCCTGGAGGTGGACCGGGACAAGTGCATCGGCTGCGGGCTGTGCCAGGAGCACTGCCCCACCCAGGCCGCCCAGGTGGGTGACGACGGCAAGTGCGCGGTGGATGTCGCCAAGTGCATCGGCTGTTTCGAGTGCGTCAGCGTCTGCCAGGAGGGCGCGGTGCAGCCGGACTGGCTGCAGGACATCCCGGTGTTCATGGAGCGCATGACCGAGTACGCCTATGGCGCGATCCGGAACAAGGCCGGCAAGGTCTGCTTCATCAACTTCCTGCTGGACATCACCCCGGACTGTGACTGCGCCAACTGGAGCGACACCCCCATGGTGCCCAATATCGGTATGTTGGCCTCCACCGACCCGGTGGCCATCGACAAGGCCAGCTACGACCTGGTCCAGGCCCAGACCAGTCTGGCCAATTCCAAGCTGGAGCTGCCCCTGGGACCGGGCCAGGACAAGTTCGGCGCGGCCTGGGCCCACACCCAGGGCCTGACCCAGATCACCTATGGCGAACAGATCGGCCTGGGGACGGCGCAGTACGAGTTGATCGAGATCTGAGGCGCAGCCTCCCGGGGCGGACCCGCCGCCTCGGGAGGCTTTCCCGGCCTGGCTTCAAGCCCTAGTCGGGCATGGCGGCCAGGGCCATGTTCTCGTCGGAAAAGACCCGGATGATCCGGTCGAGGCGGGTCAGGTCGAAAAGCGAGGCCAGGGTGGGGGACAGGTTGCAGACCACCACCTCGCCCTCGGCGCCCAGGTTGCGGACCAGGGAAATCAGGGCCGCCAGCCCGCTGCTGTCGATGAATTCCACCTGGCTGAAATTGATCACCAAGTGGAACCTCCCCTTTTTAATGCTCTCCAAGACCTGGGTCTTGAAGCTGGGGGCGTTGTGACTGTCCAAGTAATCCGACAAGGGAACGATTACAAGCGTCTCTCCCACCGACCGCATCTTCAATTGCATCGGCATTGCCCCAAAGCTGTCCGTTTTTACTCCGCGGCCCGGGGCCGGCCGGTCCGGCCGGGCCTGGCTTCCCCACCCCGGACACCATTATCACACCAGATTTACCGGTCAAAAAGCAAGCTTGGCGGTGTCGTCCGTAAACGCCGCCCCTTGCCAGCTCAGCGGACAGCCAGAGGTTCGAGGATCGCTTATCTCCGCGCGTCTCCCCAATATGCCAACCCCAGCAGACTGATGTCGTCCTGGGGCGCCGCCCCGCCGGCGTAATCGGCCATCATCTGGCGCAACCCGCGCAAACCGGCCGCCAAGGGAAGCCGACGGACCTGCTCCACGAATTCCAGGAAAGGTCCTTCCCCCAGAAACCCGCCGTCCCGGTCCTGTAAATCGGTCACCCCGTCGGTGTAGAGCAAGATGCGATCCCCGGGGCGCAGCTGGCATTGGGCCTCCTCGAAGGGCAGCATGCCGTCCAGTCCGATCAGGGGCCCGGTGGAGCGCAACAACTCCCGGCCGCCGTCGGCCCGGAGCAGCAAGGGCGGCGGGTGGCCGGCGTTGACATAGCTGAAGCGACCGCTGGACATATCCAGGACCGCGTAGACGATGCTGAAGGTTTTCTCGAAGCGCTCCAGAGGATAGAGCCGGTCCAGCTCCCGCGCCACCTGCAAGGGCGAGGCGAGGCTGAGCGGGCGGCCATCCTCGGCCGCCTCGCGCACCACCACCCCGCTGTGGGGCAGCAGGGTCTCATGGATGGAGACCGTCACCAGCGAGGATGGCACGCCATGACCGCTGACATCCAGGATGTAGAGCCCCAGCCAGCCCTCGTCCAGCTCCAGGGCGTGAAAAATGTCCCCTCCCAGGGTCTGGCAGGGCACGAACTCCCAGCTCAGCTCCACCTGGGGGGTGTTGGGCAATTTCTGCGGCAACAGCGAGGCCTGGATGGCGGCCGCCGCCCGCAGGTCCTCCTCCAGGTCGGCCTGCTTGCGCGACAGCTCCTGGTTTTTCTGGCGCAGCTCATGGGTCAGGGCGCTGATCTTCAGGTGGCTGCGCACCCGGGCCAGGACCTCGGCCTTGTCAAAGGGCTTGGTGATGTAGTCCGCGCCGCCGATCTCCAGCCCGCGCACCTTGTCCGCCGCCTCGTCGCGGGCCGAGACGAAGATCACCGGGATCTCGGCCCAGGCGGAATGGGCCTTCAGGCGGGCGCAGACCGTGAACCCGTCCCAACCCGGCATGTTGACATCCAACAGAATCAGGTGGGGCGCGGCCTGGGCCACCATCTCCAGGGCGGTGGGGCCGTCGGGGGCCTGACGCACGGCATAGCCCACGCGCTTGAGGATGACCGCCAACAAGCTGCGGCTGTCGGCGCTGTCATCCACGATCAGGATTTCTTCGCTCATGCCACGCTCTCTTGCCGTCTGTTCAAACCGCCCGGCTAGACGAAGGAAACCCTCACCCGGGCCAAGAAATCCTTGATTTGGGCGATGGTCCGCCCAGCCGCCGCCGGATCCGCCTCCCGGCCCGCCTGCTCCAGGGCCCGGCCCAGCTCGCTCAAGGCGTCGAAGCCGTACCCGCCGCCCGTGCCCTTGAGGTCATGGCCCAGGCGGCGAATGGTCTCGAAATCCCCGCCAGCGAGGGCCTGGTTCAACACCCCTAACTCCCGCCTGCGGTTCTCCAGATAGCCGGGAACGATGTCCTCCAAATCTATCTCGATCTCCACGCTGATCAGATCCTCGGGTTCCTGGGTCACGTCGGTCCTCCCCCCACCGCTCAGGAGTTCTCTCCCGCCGGAACCACGTCCGCGATGGCTTGCATCAGGTCCTTCTTTTTGATCGGCTTGGACAGATGCGCGTCGCACCCCGCCTCCAAGCTCTTGCGGCGCTCTTCCTCCAAGGCGAAGGCGGTCAGGGCGATGATCGGCGTGTGGACCAGGCCCTGTTCCCGCTCCCAGGCTCGCATGGCGCGGGTGGCGCTGTAGCCGTCCATCACCGGCATCTGGACATCCATCAGCACCAGGTCGAAAGCGCCCTCCCGGAACCGGTCCAGGGCCTCCCGACCGTTGACCGCGCTCTCGACCCGATGCCCGGCCCGCTGCAGATAGGTCTCCACCAGCAGGCGGTTGTCAGCGCTGTCATCCACCAGGAGCACCCGCAGGGTTTTGCTTTCCGCCGGAGCCGAAGCCAAGTCCTGCCCCCTGGTTCCGCCCGTGGTTCGCCCGTCCCGCGACTTGGGTTGCAGGGCCTTGATAATGGCCGCCTTCAGGTCCGCCCGGCGCACCGGTTTTTCCAGGTAGTGCGCGATCCCCGCCATCCGGGCCTGAGTGGCGGGGAGCTGCCGATGATCAGAACTCAGCATCAGCACCACCGTCGAGCCCAGCTCCGGCAGGTGGCGCATGGCCTGGGCCACCTGGGGGCCGTCCAGGTCGGGCATGCGGTAGTCCAACAGCACCAGGTCATAGGCCTCGCCCCGGGCCTGGGCCTCGCGCAGGGCCTCCAGGCCGCCCTGTCCCGAATCCACCGCCACGGCCCGCACTCCCCAGGCGGCCAGGTTTTCGCTGAGGATCTGGCGATTGGCGGCGTTGTCGTCCACCACCAGCACCCGCAGGCCGGTGAGGTCCTGGGTTGAGGGTTCGTCCGCCGGCAGTTCATCACCCGGCGGCTCGAACCGGGCGGTGAAATGGAAGACGCTGCCCTGGCCCAACTGGCTCTCCACCCAGATCTCGCCGCCCATGAGCCCCACCAGGCGCTGACAGATGGTCAGCCCCAGGCCGGTGCCGCCGAATTTCCGGGTCACCGAGTCATCGGCCTGGGTGAACTTCTCGAAGACGCGCTCCAGCTTGTCCGGGGCGATGCCGACCCCGGTGTCGGCCACCAGGAAGTGCAGCCACACCCCTTGCCCGCTTCCCGGACTCTCCCAGGCCTCCACGGTCAGGCTGACCTCGCCCTGCTCGGTGAATTTCACGGCGTTGCCAAGCAGGTTGACCAGCACCTGGCGCAACCGGGTGGGATCGCCCACCACCCGCTCCTCGGGGCCGATCCTCACCTGCTGGGTCAGCTCCAGACCCTTGTCGTGGACCCGGGGCGCCACCAGCTCGCAGACCTGCTCCACCAATTCCCGCAGGTTGAAGCAGATCTTCTCCAGGGTCATCTGACCGGCCTCGACCTTGCTCAGGTCCAGGATGTCGTTGATGATGCCCAGGAGACTCTCCCCGGCGTTCTGGAAGGTGCGGACGTATTTTCTCTGCTCCGGGTTGAGCGGAGTGTCGGAGAGCAACTCGGCCATGCCAATGATGGCGTTCATGGGGGTGCGAATTTCGTGACTCATGGAGGCCAGAAAATCGCTCTTGGCCCGGTTGGCGGTTTCGGCCGCATTTTTGGCCTGGCGCAGATCCTCCTGGGCCTGCTTTTCCGCGGAGACGTCGCGCAGGATGCCGTTGAATATACGTTTCTCGCCCAAACGGATCTCGCTGACCGAAAGCAGCAGCGGGAACTCGCTGCCATCCTTGCGCCGACCGTTGACATCGCGGATCACCCCGATGGCTTTCTTGATCCCGGTGCGCAGATAGTTGGCCAGGTAGGTGTCATGCTGGCTGCGATAGGGCTCCGGCTGCAGCATGGTGATGTTCCGGCCCACCATCTCCTCGGCCCGGTAGCCGAAGATGGCCTCGGTGGCCGGGTTGACCGACTGGATGATCCCCCGGTCGTTGATGGTGATGATCCCCTCCACCGCGCGCTCCACGATGGCCCGCAGGCGCTCCTCGCGCTCGCGCAGG
Source organism: uncultured Desulfarculaceae bacterium (assembly GCA_937908275.1). GTDB lineage: Bacteria > Desulfobacterota > Desulfarculia > Desulfarculales > Desulfarculaceae > JACRDC01. The sequence goes on from CALERA010000087.1 coordinate 8,411, forward strand.
GCGTCGCCGATCAGACGCGCCTGGGTCACGTCGCGGCCCTGGGCGTAGATCAGGCCCTGGCCGGCCAGGGCTAGGGCGTTCCAGGATATCCAGCGATAACTCCCGTCGGCGCAGGCGATGCGGTTCTCGAAGTCCTTGACCTCGCCTTCCCGCAGGACCACCTGGGTCGTCGCGTCGCTGGCCTCGCGGTCCGCGGGATGGACAAGCTCGCTGAAATTACGGTCTTGCAACTCGCTGGCCTTGCGGCCCAGGATTTTCTCCCAGGCCGGGTTGACCTGCTTGATGTCGCCCTGGTGGTCGGTGATCAACAGCAGATCCGAGGAGAGCGTGAACAGCCGGTCGCGTTCGTCGGCGGCCAGGACCTGTTCGGTGATGACCTCGGTGAACATGATGATCCCGCCAATCTCACCCTCTCCGTCCCGCCAGGGCCGCATCTGCCAGCGCACCCAATCAATGCTGCCGTCCGCGCGGGGAAACGGATCGCGCTCGGCCCGCAAGACCTCTCCGGCCAGGCAGCGGCGGTTGTTCTCCCGCCAGATGTCCGGGATGTCCTCGACGACCTCGTAGTGGCTGCGGCCCAGCAGCCCCTCCTCGTCCAGGCCGTAGTCAGCCAGCCAGCGCCGGCTCACCAACAGGTAGCGCATCTGGCGGTCGAACATGGCCACCGCCACCGGCGCGTTCTCCACGAACAGACGCAACTTCTCCTGCTCGGCCCGCACCGCCTGCTCGACCCGCTTGCGTTCGCTGATGTCGCGCACGATGCCGATGACCAGGGGTGGCTCGAAGGCGCGGGAAAAGCTGGGGATGACCTCCACCGCCACCAGGCCGCCGTCCTTGCGCAGGCAGCTGACCTCCATGCCCGTGACGGCGCTGGGGTGTCGGGGGGAGGAGAACAGACGGTTCACATAGCGCCGGGCTCCCTCGCGCAGGGCGGGGTCGATCAGGTTTTCCACCGTCCGGCCGATCACCTCCTCGGCGTGGTAACCGGAGATGCGCTCCGCCGCCGGATTGAAGCCCACCACCACGCCGTCGCGGTCGATGGTCACGATGCCGTCGGCGGCGGCCTCCAGGATGGCCCGGGTGCGGTGTTCACTGGCCTGGAGAGATTGTTCGGCCCGTTTGCCCCGGAGCTGCGCCCTGGCGACGCTGACGGCCACCAACCCGCCCATCAGCCAGGCTACGGCCAGGACCTTCAGGTAAAAGAGCCGCAGATTGCGAATCATGCCCTCCCAGGCTTCGGCGGGAACCCAATATACAATCTTCCAGGACGGCTCGCTCCCTTCCGGCCCGGGATAACGCAAGGAGGAAAAGGTGAAAAGCCCGCGCTTGGTCATCACCTGCCCGCTGTCTTGGAGCAGCACGTATTGCCACGCGGTTGGGAATTGCTTTTGGAAACGCTCGTTCTGGCGCTCGGGGAACATGAAACCCCATTCGTCCTCGGCGCGCAGCCCCTTCAACCAGTATCCGTCCGTGTCCACCAGCAACGGACGATCCACCCCGGCCATGGATTCGCTCAGGCCATCCAGCAAGACCGCGCCCAGGAAGTTGATCACCAGCACGCCGCATTTGCGCCCCTGGGCGTCGAACACGGGCGTGGACAGGCGCAGGGTCGGCTTGAGCGGCATCTCCAGTTGGCCGTGCTCCTGGTTCAGGTCGAAACGGGACACAAAAACCTGGCCCTGGTCCAGCCCGACGGCCTTGCGGAAATAGTAGCGCCCGGATTTGTCCTGCAACTGGTCCAGCGGGACGATGGTCGGCTTCCTGGCGCTGTAATTGACCCGCACCAGTTCGCGCCCATCCAGGTCCAGCAGGCGCACCTGGTCATAGATCTCCCGGTGGCGCATGATGTTGGCGAATTGCAGGGCCAGGGTCTGGCGGTCATGCGCCGTGGGGTTTTGCGGCCAATTGCGCAGCAGGTGGTCCTGGGAGAGGGCCAATATTTCCGCGGTTTGTTGTCGCAGGATTTGCCGGCCGCGATGGAACTGAAAGGCAACCTGGGTGCCCTGATTGACTTTCAGGATCCGCAGCTCGCCCTGCATCTCCTCACGATAGACAAAGACCACCACCAGCAGGGCCAGCAAAGCCAGGGGCAGCCAGATCAGGATGGATCGCAAACCCAGGGAGGTCCCGATACGTTGCATTAATTCTTTCGCCGTCGGGACCATGGCCGTCCTCGGCGCGCGCCCCATGCTGGGGGACGCTTGGTGCGGAAATTATGGTTATTTTCATGATAGCACCCAAAGCAGCAACGATGTCAGCAGGTAAGATTGCCCAGGCCGCCTGGCGGCCGCCGGGGGGCGGGCCAGGGTGTGGGTTGGAAGCCAGGCGCCGACGAGCGGGAGGCGAATGGGACGCGCGAGGCTGGTGAGGCTAGGTCCGCTCCCGGTCCAGGCGGCGCAGGATCAGCACCGCCGCCAGGGAGATGGCTCCCAGGAGAACCGTCAGCATCCCGGCCCGCTGGTACTCGCCACTGAAGACCGCGTTGTAGATCTCCA
>CALERA010000088.1 GCA_937908275.1 uncultured Desulfarculaceae bacterium
CTCCTCCAGGCTGGCGGAGGTCTCCTCCAGGGAGCTGGCCTGCTCGCTGGCCCCCTGGGCCAGGTTCTGGCTGGCCGAGGCCACCTGACCGCTGGCCGAGGCCACCTGCTCCGCCCCCAGGCGCATCTGCTGGGCCAGGGAGCGCAGGGCCCGGCCAATGCCCCGGGCGATGAACCAGGCCAGGAGCACCCCCACCGCCAGGGCCAGGCCGCCCAGGGAGCTGACCTTGAACTTGAGGGCGGTGGCGTGGTCCAGCATTCCCTGGTCGCTGAGGATCTGCTTGCGCGCCTCCTGGCGCAGCTCCTTGAGCAGGGCCTGCACCTGGGCCAGGGCGGGCAGGGTCTGGGTCTGATAGTCGGCCAGGGCCTTGGATCGCTGGCCCTGGGTCAGTTCCTGGCCAATCAGGGCGGCGGTGTCGTGCAGCTGACGGTGGGGTTCTTCGATCTTTGCAAAATAGGGGGCCAGGGGCGGGGCCTCGGCCTCGGCCTGCTTGCGGCCCGGGCCATAGAGCCAGGCGCCAAAGGCGCATTTGGTGCAGTCCACCTGCACCGACACCGCCTGGCCCTGGGCGTTCATCAGGTCCAGCCCCAGCTGGTTGGCCCACATCAGGTGGTCCACCTCGCGCTGGGCCAGGTCGCTGTCCAGGCGGTTGCCCGCGATCACCTCCCGGGCATCCCCGACCACCCCTTCCACGCCGACCAGGACGACCAGGAGCAAGGCCAGCAACAGACCCAAGACCAGGGAGAAACCCACCCCCAGGCGGCGGCCGATCGTCATCGTCATGCGGGCGAATGCCATGTCGTCATCACCAGAGGGGCAGACATGGGGTTGACAGCGAAAGGACTTGGGCCGGGGCGGTCAGGAAGAATGCAATAAAAATGCCGTAAACACCATAAGGGATGATAGCTTTTAGCTGTATTGCATCATATTGAAAAAACAAATAAATATCTCGACGCGCCAAATTGTCAGTCGATACCGCCGATCTTGTCTCGCAGAACAAGACAAAAATCCGTCCTGAAGGATTGATTTGTCGCGTCTGGCGAGACAACGCTCCGGCTTGCGCCCCCGCCACGGCCCGGCTATCTTAACCAGGACACCTCAAACAGGAGCCCGTCATGGACCCCCAGCAACTCCCGCCCGAACTGGCCGAAGCGGTGCGTTTCCACGGCCATCTCTGCCCCGGCCTGTTGATCGGCTATCGCGCCGCCCTGGCCGCCCGCCAGGCCCTGGGCCTGGGCCGCAGCCAGGACGAGGAGATCACCGCGGTGGTGGAGAACGACTCCTGCTCGGTGGACGCCATCCAGGCCCTGTTGGGGGCCACCTTCGGCAAGGGCAACCTCAAGTGGCTGGACCACGGCAAGCAGGTCTTCACCATCACCGACCGCAAGCGCAACCGCGCGGTGCGGGTGGCCTTTGTGGGCGACGGCCTGCGCCCGCGCAAGTCAGACGGCAGCGTGGACCGCGAGGCCTTTGTCGAGATCCTGCTCCAGGAGCCGGACCAGCGGCTGCTTAAGGTGGAGGAGGTGGCCCCGGCCCCGCCGGCCCTGGCCCGCATCGAGCCCTCGGTGCCCTGCGGCCGCTGCGGGGAGATGGTGCAGGAGAGCAAGACCGTGCTGCGCAATGGCCAGGCCTATTGCCGGGCCTGCGCGCGGGAGATGGGTCGATGAAAGCCCTGGCCCGCTTCATGTTCGAGGCCGGCATGCTCAAGAAGATGCGCCGCACCGGCTATCCCTTCCTGGGCAGCGGCGGCGAGTCGGTGGCCGACCACTGCTTCCGGGCCTCCCTGCTCGGCTATCACCTGGCCCTGCTGGACCCGGCGCTGGACGCCGGGCGGGTGGCCCTGATGCTCCTGCACCACGACCTGGCCGAGACCCGCACCAACGACCTGAACTACGTGCACAAGCGCTACGCCCAGGCCGATGAGGAGCGGGCCCGGCGCGACCAGCTCCAGGACCTTCCCCCGGCCATCGCCGCCCGGGTGGAGGAGTTGACCGAGGAGTTCGAGGCCCGGGTCAGCCCCGAGTCCCTCCTGGCCCACGACGCCGACCAACTGGACCTGTTGGTGGAATTGAAGGAGCAACAGGACCTGGGCAACCCCTACGCCAAGCACTGGATCCACTACGCCCTCAAGCGCCTGGCCACCCCGGCCGCCCGGGAGCTGGCCGAGGCCATCCTGGGCACCGACTGGACCGAGTGGTGGTTCGAGAAACGCGAGGACTGGTGGGTGCCGCCCCGGGCCTGAGGCGGCGCTCAACCAAGGACGCGGCGCGCGGCCCCTGGCTTCTGGCCAGGGGCCGCGCGCCTTTTCAGGCCTATTCCAGGGCGAGCCAACAGTCGGTGACCTTGACCTGCACCAGGTTGTTGAAGGTGCGCGAGCCACTCCAGAACTCGGTGGACCACTGGGCGGAGCCGGTGACCTCGATGAAGAAGGAGGCCGGCATGACCTGGTTGAGATTGAACATCTGCAACTGGCTCCCATGCGCGGTGACGTGCTGGTTGCTGTCCTTGGGCTTCAGGTCCAGGGAGATGGTCTGCGGCGGGAGAGTGGCGGTGGTGAAATAGGCGTCGTTGTCCTTGTACTCCCCGGAGGCGTCCGGCTTCTCCTGCACCGTGCAACTGACCTGGTAGTGGAAGACCAGGCTGGGCAACACGGTCTGGCTTTGATAGAGCAGGTTCAGCCCGGTCTTGGCGGTGACCGTGTAGTGCCAGGCCTGATAGATGTCCGAGCGCTCGATGGTGAAGTTCAGGTTGTAGCCGCATTCCGGGTAACCGTCCACCAGGCCGGTGTACCACTCCCTCTTGTCCACCTGGATGGGGCAGTTTTGGCTGGGATCGAAGGTCAGCGATTGCTCCAGGCTGGTCCAGGAGGTGGCCAGGTTGGCGCTCATATAGGGCTCGCAGACCACCAACTGGTGGAAGTAGATCGGAAGAGCGTCGTGTAGGGAAAGAGTGTAGATCTCGGTGGTCG
>CALERA010000089.1 GCA_937908275.1 uncultured Desulfarculaceae bacterium
ACGAGATGTAGCCGTGACTGGAGTTCAGACGTGTGCTCTTCCGATCTAGCCCCAGGTGATCGGGGTGCGCGGCCTGACCCTCTACAAGGATTTCTTCCACCGCGCCGTGGCGGCCCTGCGCCAGTGGGGCTTCACCGGCCCCCTGATCGCCGGCGGCCCCTACCCCACCAGCGGCCACCGCACCATGCTCCAGGACGCCAATATCGACCTGGCGGTGCTCGGCGAGGGCGAACTGACCCTGGCCGAGCTGATGGAGGCCATCCTGTCCTCGGACGGCCGCCTGCCCGAGGAAGCGACCCTGCGCGACATCGCCGGCCTGGCCTTTGTCCCCGGCGGGCGACAGCGCGCCAACCAGGCCCGGCAAGTGCTGCTGCTGGACCAGGCCGAACCGCTCCTGGCCGGCCAGCCAGAGAGCGCCCCGGCCGTGGCCAGCCAGCCCCGGGACCTGGCCTACATCATCTACACCTCCGGCTCCACCGGCGAGCCCAAGGGCATCATGGAGGAGCAGGAGGCTTTCGTGGACTTCGTCACCTGGTCGGTGGCGGAGTTCGAGCACCGCCCGGGCTACCAGGTGCTGCTGTCCAACTCCTATGCCTCGGCCGGGGCCATCCAGCAGATATTCCCGCCCCTGATCACCGGCGGCAGCCTGCACCTGATCGACGCCGACCTGCGCCGGGACGTGCCGGCCTACGTGCGGTATCTGCGCCAGCACCGCATCAACAACATCGACGAAGTGCCGGTGATCCTGAACCTGATCTTCGACCTGCTGCCCCTGGATGAGGACCGCGAGCTGCTGCCAGACCTGACCTGTCTCTCGGTGGGCAGCGAGTTCATCCCCATCGAGCTGGTCCGCCAGTGCCGGCGCTACCTGAACCACGGGGGCCGCATCATCAACGCCTACGGCCAGGCCGAGGCCGCCTCGGAGACGGCCACCTATCACTTCGACGGCCGCGACCCCGGGGAGAAGTCCCTGATCGGCAAGCCCCGGCGCAACCTGAGGGTCTACATCCTGGACCCCTGGGGCCACCTCTGCCCCCTGGGGGTGCCGGGCGAACTCTGCGTCAGCGGCCTGGGGCTGGCCCGGGGCTATCTCAACCGCCCCGACCTGACCGCGGCCAAGTTCGCGCCAAACCCCCACAGCGGCATTCCGGGCGACCGCCTCTACCACACCGGCGATTTCGCCCGCTGGCTGGCGGATGGCAATATCGAGTTCCTGGGCCGCATCGACCACCAGGTCCAGGTGCGGGGCTACCGGGTGGAGCTGGCCGAGATCGAGCACCACCTGCGCCGCCACCCCGGGGTCAAGGACGTGGTGGTCAACGCCTTCCAGGACGATCACGGCGAGTTGGCCCTCTGCGCCTACTACGTGGCCGGCGACGGCGCGGCCGGAACCCGCGCGCCCGAGGCCGGCGACCTGCGCCGCCACCTGGCCGCCAGCTTGCCGGAATACATGATCCCGGCCCACTTCCTGCGCCTGGAGCGCCTGCCCCTGAACCCCAACGGCAAGGTGGACCGCAAGGCCCTGCCCCGCCCCCTGGGCCCCGGCGGCGGCCAGGGCCAAGCCGTGGCCCCGCGCGACAGCCTGGAGCAAAGCCTGGCCGCCATCTGGAGCGCGGTCCTGGACCTGGGCGCGCCCATCGGCATCGACGACAACTTCTTCGCCCTGGGCGGCCACTCGCTCAAGACCACCCTGCTGAAGCTGCGCATCCACAAGGAGCTGGGCCTGGAAGTCCCCCTGCGCGAAATCTTCCAGCGCCCCACCATCCGCGAGTTGGGCCAGTACCTCGCCGGCCTGGCCCCGGCCGAGAACGCGCGCGAGGCCGCCGCCATCCCCCCGGCCCCGGCCCGGGACCACTACCCGCTCTCTCTGGAGCAGGAGCGCCTGTTCACCATGCAGCAGTTCGACCAGGACTTCGTGGGCTACAACCTGCCCGCGGCCCTGGTCCTGGCCGGCCCGGTGGAACCCGACCGCCTGGAGGCGGCCTTCAACGCCTTGCTGGCCCGCCATGCCGCCCTGCGCACCGGATTCAAATTGGTGGACGGCGCGCCGGCCCAGTTCGTGCTGCCCACGGCCACGGTCAACCTGGGCCGCCCCCGGGCCGGCCGGCCCCCGGCCGACGCCCAGGATATCGCCCGGCATCTCAAGGAATTCATCCGGCCCTTTGACCTGGCCGCGCCGCCCCTGCTGCGCCTGGAGCTGCTGGCCATCGACCCGGCCCTGGCCCAGGGCCAATCCCCGGCCCACCTGCTCCTGGTGGACATGCCCCACATCGTCTCCGATGGCATCTCGGTCTGGGTCCTGATCGACGAGTTCTCGCGCCTCTACGCCGGCCAGGAGCTGCCCCCGGTGCGCCGGCAATACCAGGATTACGCGGTCTGGCAGCGCGAGGGCCAGGGCGCGGGCCTGATCCAGGCCCAGCGGGCCTACTGGCTGGAGCAGTTCCGCGATCCCCCGCCGCCCCTGGATTTCGCGCCGGACTTCCCCCGGCCC
>CALERA010000090.1 GCA_937908275.1 uncultured Desulfarculaceae bacterium
TGGGGGCCGGGCGGGTGGTCTACCAGGACATCACCCGCATCAACCAGGCCATCCGCCAGGGCCAACTGGCGGCCAACCCCGCCCTGTCCCGGGCTTTCGCCCGGGTGCGCGCCAGCGGCGGGACCCTGCACCTGTTGGGCCTGCTCAGCGACGGCGGGGTCCACTCCCTCCAGGTCCATCTCTACGCCCTCATCGCCCAGGCCCGGGCCGCGGGGGTGGAGCGCGTCGCGGTGCACGCCTTCATGGACGGCCGCGACACCCCGCCCGATTCCGGCGCGGGCTATATGCGTGAGCTGCAAGACTTTCTGCGCGACCAGCCCGGGGCCAGGGTGGCCACGGTCAGCGGCCGTTTCTGGGCCATGGACCGGGACAAGCGCTGGGACCGGGTGTACAAGGCCTGGCGGGCCCTGGTGGAGGGCCAGGGGCTGACGGTCACGGACCCGGTGGCGGCGGTGAGCGAGGCCTACGCCCGGGGCGAGAGCGACGAGTTCGTGAGCCCCAGCGTGATCAGCCAGGCTGGCCGGCCGGTGGCCAAGGTGGCCGACGGCGACGCGGTGGTCTTCTTCAACTTCCGCGCCGACCGGGCCCGGGAGCTGACCTGGGCCTTCAACGCCCCGGGTTTCGACGGCTTCGACGTAAGCAACCGGCCCCAGCTGGCCGACTACGTCTGCCTGACCCAGTACGACGAGCACCTGGCGGTCCCGGTGGCCTTCCCGCCCCAGGACCTGCGCGACACCCTGGCCGAGGTGGTCTCCGCCGCCGGCCGGCGCCAGTTGCACATCGCCGAGACCGAGAAATACGCCCACGTCACCTTCTTCCTCAACGGCGGGCGCGAGGAGCCCTTCCCGGGCGAGGACCGGGTCCTGGTGCCCTCGCCTAAGGAGGTGGCCACCTACGACCTCAAGCCGGCCATGAGCGCCCCGGAGGTCACCGACCGGGTGCTGGAAGGCATCGCCTCGGGCGGATATGATTTGATCGTGATGAACTACGCCAACGGCGACATGGTGGGGCACACCGGGATCATGGACGCGGCGGTGGCGGCCATGGAGACCGTGGACCGCTGCCTGGCCCGGGTGGTGCCGGCCCTGCTGGAGGCCGGCGGGGCGGTGCTGGTCACCGCCGACCACGGCAACGCCGAGCAGATGAAGGACGAGCACGGCGGCCCCTACACCGCCCACACCGTGGCCAACCCGGTGCCCGCGATCCTGGTCGCCCCGGGCCAGGCCGGCGGCCGCCTGGCCGACGGGTCCCTGTGCGACGTGGCCCCCACCCTGCTGGACCTGATGGGGCTGGAGGCCCCGGCGGCCATGACCGGCCACAGTCTGATCCGACCGCGCGAGGGATAAGCCATGCTGCGTCGCGCCTGCTGCCTGATCCTGGCCCTGACCCTGGCCCTGGGGGTCTGGCCCGCCTCTCCGGCCCGGGCCTCCGTGACCCTGGAGGAAGAGCGCAAGATCGGCCGCGAGGCCTACGACGAAGTCATGGCCCAGATGCCCATGGTGGAGGACCCGGACTGCGTGGAGTACGTCCGCAACCTGGGCCGCCGCCTGGTCGGCCAGCTCAGGGACAACCCCTTCTCCTACACCTTCCACATCGCCGACAGCCCCGAGATGAACGCCTTCGCCCTGCCCGCGGGCTATATTTTCATGTTCCGGGGCATGATGACCAACCTGGACAGCGAGGCCGAGCTGGCCGGCATCCTGGGCCACGAGATCAGCCACGTCTCCTACCGCCATCTGGCCAACCGGATGGACAAGACCGCCCCCCTGAACATGGCCATGATGGCCGGCATGCTGGCCGGCATCCTGCTGGGGGCGGCCGGCGGCGCGCCCCAGTTGGGCCAGGCCCTGGCCGTGGGCTCCATGGCCGGCGGGGTGCAGCAATACCTGGCCTTTTCCCGCGAGGACGAGGAGCAGGCCGACTACGGCGGCTTCAAGCTGATGACCGGCCTGGGCTATCCCGGCCAGGCCATGGCGGTGTCCTTCAACCGCATCTGGCAGCAGGAGCGGATGCTGGGCGCGGACGTGCCCACCTACCTGCGCTCCCACCCCAACAGCCCCCAGCGCATGGAGCGCATGAACGACCTGGTGCGCAGCCTCAGGAACCCGCCCCGGCCCCAGGACGACAGCGAGTTCCTGCGCGTCAAGACCCGGCTCATCGCCCTCTACGAGTCCGAGCAGACCGCCCTGACCACCTTCGCCCGATTGGTGAAGGAGCACCCCGGCGATCCCCTGCCGATCTACGGCCTGGCCCTGTTGGAGACCCGGCGCAACCGCTTCGAGCAGGCCCAGGAATACCTGGAAGTGCTCAAGCAGCGCTGGCCCAACAACATCCACGTCAAGCGGCTCCAGGCCAAGGTCCACCTGCGCCGGGGGGAGTTCGCCCCGGCCCGGGACCTGCTGGAGTCGGTGCTGATCGGCCATCCCGAGGACCGCGAGGCCCTCCACTCCCTGGGGCAGGCCTACCTGCACCTGGACCAGGCCGCCCAGGCCTGTCGCGTCTACGAGCGGCTCCTGTCCCTGGACCCCCGCGAC
>CALERA010000091.1 GCA_937908275.1 uncultured Desulfarculaceae bacterium
CCAGCAAGGCCCGCCCCACCCCCTGGCCGGTCCGGTCCTGGCGCACGAAGAGCTCGGAGACATAGGCCTCCAGCCCGGCCTTGAACAGGTAGGGCAGCCAGTGAACGCTGGCGTAGCCAACCACCTGGCCCTGGCGGTCCTCGGCCACCAGCACCAGGTGCTCGTCGCTCCCCAGGCCGCGCGCCAGATGGCCGGCCACCAGGGCCTGGCCCTGGGCGGCGGCAAACTCATCCAGCAGGACAAACCAGCCCAGGCCCTTGAGGATCTGATAGAGCACCCCGCTATCCTGGTGACGGGCCGGACGGATCGAGATTTCAGGCCGCATGTTTCGCCTCTCCCGCCCCCGGGCGCTCAAGGTGAGCGGTTGGCGCCGGGGGACTGCTGGGCCAATCTTACTGGCCGGAATTATTGGGCACAAGCGCCGGCCGCGACCGTGCCCGCGACGCGGCCGGGCGGTCCGCGCGACCTACGGCCGCCGGGGTGGGCTTTACATCCGAGGGGGGAATAAATGTATTATTAATATAGGTGTTTTTCGCGGGTGGACCCACCCCGAGGGATGGTGCGGCATGACGGCCGACCAATCCGAGCGCAACCCCAAACTGCGCCTGGCCATTATCGGCGGCGGGCGACGCTGCCTGACCGCCTTGCAGATGCTCGACTCCCGCCTCCTGCAACGCCTGCAGGCCGAGATCGTGGGGGTGGCCGACCTCAACCCCGGGGCGGTGGGCATCGCCTGGGCGCGCCAGCGGGGCATCTTCACCACCGACGACTGCACCGCCCTGTTCGACCTGGACCGCATCGACCTGATCATCGAGCTGACCGACAACCGCCAGTTGCTGGACGACCTGGCCGCCAGCAAGCCGGATTCGGTGGGGGTCATCGGCCACACCGCCTCGCGCCTCTTCCACGACATGGTGGCCATCTACCAGCAACTGGAGTCCAAGCGCGAGGAGATCAGCCTGGCCCATTCCTTTTCCCAGGCCTTGATCGACGCCACCAGCGAGGGGGTCATGGTCCTGGACCGCGATTACCGCATCCTGCGCATCAACGAGGCGGCCCTGGCGGAATCCGGCCTGACCCGGGAGGAGGCCATGGGCAAGTACTGCTTCCAGGTCACCCACCAGGCCCTCTCGCCCTGCGACTGCCCGGAGACGCCCTGCCCCATGCTGGCCACTCTCAACACCGGCAAGAGCGCCCACGCCATCCACGAGCACACCCAGCCCGACGGGACCTCCCACTTTTGCGACGTCTCCACCTATCCCCTGCTGAACCGCAAGGGCGAGGTGATGCAGGTGCTGGAGCTCTTTCGTGACATCACCTCCGACCTGAGCCAGCGCCTGGACAAGCGGGCCGAGGCCATCAAGGCCGACCTGGCCACCCTGGTGCAGGAGGACAAGCTGATCTCCCTGGGCAAGCTGGTGGCCTCGGTGTCCCACGAGATCAACAACCCCATCGCCAGCATCCTGAACTTCACCAAGCTGATGCACAAGGGCCTGGCCAGCGCCCGGGTCCGGGCCTCGGACCTCGCGGATTACCAGGGCTATCTCTCCCTCTGCATCGGCGAGGCGGAGCGCTGCGCCAAGATCGTCGGCAACCTGCTTTCCTTCGCCCGCCAGCAGACCAGCGCGCCCCGCCGGGTGGACCTGGTGGAGCTGCTCAACGCCACGCTGCTGCTCACCGCCCACCGCATGAAAACCGAAAATATCGAACTGTCCCTGGAGCTGCCCGAGAACGGGCTCACGGTCTGGGGCGATCCCACCCAGTTGCGGCAGGTCTTCACCAACCTGGTCTTCAACGCCATCGAGGCCATGCCCCAGGGCGGCAAGCTCTCCATCTGGGGCGGGCTGAACCCGACCCAGGGCCTGGTGCGCCTGATATTCAGCGACACCGGCGAAGGGATCCGGCCGGAAAACCTCTCCCGGGTCTTCGAGCCCTTTTTCAAGATCGGAAGAGCGTCGTGTAGGGAAAGAGTGTAGATCTCGGTGGT
>CALERA010000092.1 GCA_937908275.1 uncultured Desulfarculaceae bacterium
CGGGGCTGGCCGGGGCGCTGGGCGCGGCCGATCCGCCGGGCGGGGTGAAGGCCGGCCGGGGCGGGGCCGGGGCCACGCCGCCGGCCTGGGTCAGGCCGGCGATGATCGCCTCCAGGTTCAGCACCGGGCGCACCTGGCAGAGCTTGAGGAGGGTCATCTCCATCACCAGCCGGGGTTGGCCGGCGCGGCGGAAGAGGTCCTCGGAGCGGGCCAGGATGTCGAACATCTCGTGCAGGGTCTCGGGGCTCACGCCGGCGGCGCTGGCCTTGAGCTCGGCGATCTCCTCGTCGGTCAGGCCGAAGAGGTCCACCCCCTCGGGCGCGGCCTTGGCCGCGGCCAGGTTGCGGAAGCGCTCCTGCAAGGCCCCGTAAAAGGCCTGCATCTCCCCGCCGGCGGCATAGACCTGGGCCACCAGGTCCAGCACCGTCCCGGCCTCGCCAGCCAGCAGCGCGGCGGCGCAGGCCCGCACCAGCTCCTGGTCGATCAGGCCCAGGAGCTCCACCACCTCGGCGTGGGTCATCTCCCGCCGGCCCGAGGCCAGGACCTGGTCCAGCAGGCTCAGGGAGTCGCGGATGGAGCCGTCGGCCTCCCGGGCCAAGAGCGCCAGGCTCTCGGCCGGCAGCCTGACCCCCTCGCCCTGGGTGACCGCGGTCAGGTGGGCGGCCAGGACCTTGGGCGGCAGGCGGCGGAAGTCGTAGCGCTGGCAGCGGGAGAGGATGGTCAGGGGCACCTTGTGAACGTCGGTGGTGGCCAGGATGAAGACCGCGTGGTCCGGGGGCTCCTCCAGGGTCTTCAACAGGGCGTTGAAGGCCGCCTTGGAGAGCATGTGGACCTCGTCCAGGATCGTGACCCGATAGCGGGCGGCCTGGGGCCGGTAGCGGATGGCCTCGCGCAGCTCGCGCACGTCCTCCACCCGGCTGTTGCTGGCCGCGTCGATCTCCAGCACGTCCACCGCGCGGCCCTCTTCGGTCTCGCGGCAGTGGTGGCAGACCCCGCAGGGGGTGGCGGTGGGGCCCTGCTCGCAATTCAGGGCCTTGGCCAAGATGCGGGCCACGCTGGTCTTGCCCACCCCGCGCGGACCGGTGAAGCAGAAGGCGTGGGCCACCCGGCCGGCGGCGATGGCCCCGGCCAGGGTCTGGGTGATGTGCTCCTGGCCGACCACCTCCGCGAAGGTGCCGGGCCGGTGCTTGCGCGCCAGGACGAGATAGGACACGGCTAGCGGCCTGGCCGGCGATCGGCGGGCGAAGGGTTGGCGCTGTGGGTCTGGGGCATGCTCATGGACCATCCTTGTCCGCCGGGCGGGATCGCTCCGAAGGGCGCGGCCTCCGGCCGGGGCCTAACGCGGCGGCTGTTGCGCCTTGTGCCGCATCTTGCGGTCGAACTTCTCTTTGTCGATGACGAAGCGCTCGTGCCGTCCCTGGGTGATCAGGTCCTGGCCATCGCTGGCCTGGACCGCGAAGACCAGGCGGCGGCCCTCCATCTCCACCAACTTGACCCGAACCGTGACCTCCAGGCCGGGCGGGGTGGCGGCCAGGTGGCTGACGTCCACGTGGGTGCCCACGGTCTGCTCCCGGGGCCAGTCCAGGTGCGGGTTCAGGGCCTTGATGCAGGCCAGCTCCAGCAGGCCCACCATGAACCCGGTGGCGAAGACCTGGGGCATGGCCTGGAACTCCGGGGAATCCGGGTACAGGGCCGGCACGGTCTGGGCCGGGCTGATGCGATAGGTGAATTCCGATTCCAAACCGATTTGCAGGGTTGGTTTCATGGCTCACCTCGTTTCCCGCGCCCCGGGGCCGAGGGCCTGGGCCGTACCGGCAGGCGCGTCTACAGCTTGATGACCTCCGGTTTTTTGGCCAGCCCCTTCTTCTTCAGCTCGGCGGCCAGGGACTTGGCCTTCTTCTCGTCGCCGCAGCAACCCACCACCACCCGGTGCCAGACCTTGCCCTTCTTGTCCTTGTGGGTGCTGACGCTGGCGGAAAAGCCCTTGGCCTTGAGCCGGGAGACGTCCGCCTCGGCGCTCTTCTTCTGCTGATTGCTGGAGAACAGCACCGCGTAGCCGCTCTTGTGGCTGCCGGAGCGGCTGCCGGACAGGGCGCTGGTCTTGACCTTGGGCGCGGGCTTGGGCGCGCTGTAGAGCGGGGTCTCCACCGGGATCGGCGGCGGGGGCGGCGTGGGGGGCATGGTCAGCCGGGCCTGGGCCGACTGCATCTCGGCGATGGCCTGGGCCCGGGGGTAATCCCGGCGGTCCTCGGTGTTCCTGGCCGCCTCGATGCCCCGCTGCCAGGTGGTGATGGCCTCCATCTTGCGTCCCTGGGCCTCGTAGACCAAGCCCAGTTGGTAATAGCCATAGTAGAGTCCGGGGTCGGACTGGACGGCCAGCTCCAGCTCGCGGGCGGCCTTGTCCAACTGGTGGGCGTGGCCAAAGGCCATGGCCCGGTTGTAATGGGCCCGGCCCACGGCCTGGTCGCCCTGGACGCCCTGGGGGGTGAGGGCGGCGCAGCCCGCGCCCAGGCCCAGCAGGGCCAGGAGCAGGGCGCTGGCCAGGGCCGCCAGGGGAAGACTGGGTTTGGGTCTGGACATGGCGTGACTCCCCGCCGCCCGGGGAGCGTTCCCTCCGGGCGGGCAAACCCCATCCCTCCATGGCGGGTGTTAAACGGCTAAGAGTTTAGCACGATTGGGGGGCGGGGGCCAAGCCGGCTACTCGGCGGGACCCTCGCCCTCGGGATTGCCGGGGGCCGGCGGCGGGGGTGGAGCGGCCTCGTTGGGCCGACCGTGCCGCCAGAAGCTCAAGACCCGGCCGCCGCCCGGCGGGGGCACCCGGTCGTTGCCCCGGGAGCGGGTCTGGCCCAGGCGCTCGCGCGACCAGCGCTTCTGGCGCTTCTGCACCTCGGCCGGATCGTAGAAGCGCATCCAGTCTTCCTGGTAATGCCAGGCGTCCGGGCTGTCCTGGCGGAAGGCCCACTCCACGTCCTCGGGCTCGAAACCGCTGATATACCAGGCGTCCAGCTCGCGGAAGGACCACTCCTCGCGCGAGAACTTGATCAGGGCCATGCGGTACTGCTGCACCCGGAAGTCCAGGAGGATCTGGCCGGCCAACTGGCGCACCACCCGGTCCTCGTTCTCGTCCATGAAGCGCTCGCCGATGACGCGGAAGACGTGCTCCCGGCTGTCGGGATGGCGCAGGCTGACCGCGGCCAGACCCTTCATGGCCACGTCCCGGGCGCTCCAGCCGGCGGTGGCGTCGCGCACCACCATGGTCAGGCCGGGGATGACCGCCGGGCCGAGGTGGCCCAGGATGGAGGGCATCACCTCGGTGACCCAGTCGCAGTCAAAGGCGTCGGACCAGCGCAGGGCCGACAGCAGCGGGTTCACCGCCGCCTCGCCGCCCTTCTGGCCCAGCAGATAGGTGGCATGCACCACCGCCCACCAGTCCGGCAGCTCGGCCAGCCAGTTCTGCTTGTCGCTGACCACCTGGGCCAGGAAGGGCGTCAGGGCCTCCCGGCCAATGATCTCCTCGGCCGCGTCCCGCTCCAGACGGTCCTCGGCCACAAAGAGCAACTCGGCCAGTTGGTCGTCTTCCAGGGAACGGTAATCAGGCCCTTGCATGCTGGCTCCTCTGTGCTGGGCGGCTCCGGCCGATCACGCCGCGCTGGGGCCGGACATGGCGCTGGTTTCTCGCGGGGTCGGGGATGGGACATGGCCGTTCCATGCCAATCACACCCTGCGATTTGTTCGCCATACCAAAACTATACCCAACCCGTTGGGAGGCGACAACCGACAAGGTCGCGCCCGCGGGCCGGATGGCGGCCGAGAGTTGGCGCGCCGCGCGGTCGGCCGGGTCAGGTCAAGGCGCTGGACTCATCCAGGTCCAGGATGCGGGTGGTTTTCAGGTATTGCCTGGTGCGATAGTCGGTCAACCGGTTGAGATTTTGAGTTATCTCGGCCATCTGACGGGCCTGGGCCAGGGTGCGCTCCAGGTCCGGGCGCAGTTCGGCCTCCGGCGGCAGCTTCAACAGCATCAGCTCCAACTGGCTCAGCACCCCCTGCAGAGGCTGGTTGAGCTCGTGGCAGGCCGCGCCGGCGGTGGCCACCGCCGCCTGGAGGCGCTCCTGCTGCAGGCGCTCGGCCTCGTCTTGCTTGCGCTGGGTGATGTCGGTCACGAAGTTCAGGGTCGCGGGCCGGCCCTCGTGCTCGATGCGCAGGCCGTTGACTACAAGCCAGCGCATTTCCTTGTCTTTTCTGACAAATCTAACTTCGTAGGACTCCGGGACTGGCAGGTTTTTCAGGCGGCGCGCGTGGTTTTGGCGCAACTCCTCCTGGTCCTCGGGGGGAACCAGCTCCAGGTAGGGGATGCGCGCCAGCTCCTCGGCCTGAAAGCCGGAGATTTTCTCGGCGGCGGGGTTGGCGTAGACGATGCGGCCCTTTTGGGCGATGATGATCCCCTCCGGGGTGCTTTCCACCAGCCGGCGCAGGCGGGCCTCCGAGGCGCGCAACTCGCGCTCCTGGCGCTTGCGCTGGGTGATGTCATGCACCACCGCCAGTTGCACCCGCCGGCCGTCGGCCAGGCTGATGGCGTCGGAGCGGATGTCCAGCTCCCGGATCTCGCCGTTTTTCAGGCGGTGGCTGACCTCGATGTCGCTGCGGCCCTCGGCGTGGAGGCGGGCGACCTCCCGCCGCAGCCCGGCGTCGTCCAGAATGTTGAGGTCGGCCAGGGGCATGCCCTGGAATTCCTGGCGGCTGTAGCCATAAAAGGCCTCGCAGGCGGGATTGGCGTCCACCACCGCCATGGTCTCAGGGTCCACCAGGAACATCATGGCGCTGTGCGCGTTGAAGATTTGGCTGAAATCCCAGCCCCGGCCCTGACTCATGCGGGAAACGCCTCCAGGAATAACCGGTTAGGCCACCACCCACACGCAGCAGTCGGTGGCCTGGTGGACCACGTTGCTGCTGACCGAACCGAAGAGGAACTCCTCGGCCTTGGTCATGCCCCGGCGGCCCACCACCACGGTGCCATAGCCGCCGGCGGCCTGTTCGGCCATGATCGTCTCGCCGATGGAGCGGCCGTTGGTCTCCACCAGGTCGGTGGAGACGTTCTCCTGGGCCAGGCGCGCCTCCACCAGAATATGGTAAGCCTCGGCCAGGCGGGCTTCCAAGGCCAAACGGCGTTCGGCGGCCTGGGTCTCCAGGGCGCCGGGATCGGGCTCCAGGTCCGGGTCCGGGGGCTTGAACACCGCCAGCAGGCGCACCTTGCTGGTGTTGCTGCCGCCCAGCACCGCCGCCAGGTAGCGCACCGCCCCCAGGCTGGCCTCGCCTTCGTCCACGCCCACCAGGATGCGGTTCCACAGGATCATCGCGCGCCCTCCTTCATGGCAACAGGGCCAGGGCCGGCCCCAGGTCGGCGGTCATCTCCTCCACCCGCTCGTAGAAGATGGGGGCGGAGGCGGAAAAGTGCATCAGCACCCGGTTCAGCTCCTCGGGCAGGTAGGGATAGACCTTGCGCAGGTTGAAGACCCGGTTGGGGATCACCAGGGACAGGTCTCCGCTGTCCAGGCGCTCCAGGACCTCGGGCCGGTCGCGCTTGAGGTCCTGCAGGATGGGGATGCCCCGGCCCACCAGGTAGCAGAGCACGTTGCCCAGGCCGAAGAGGTCCAGGCCGAAGGGGCTCTCGGCCAGTTCGAAGTTGTAGTCGAAGTCGATCCAGATCCAGCCGCCGTGGCCGCTGTGTTCGAAGATGTGGTCGCGCCGGATGTCGCCGTGGCGCTCGCCGTGGGCGTGCAGGAAGGCGATGGCCTCCAGGCAGCCCATGAACTTGGTCAACACGTCTTTGAGCCGGGTCTGGAAGTAGGTCTGGTGGTCGATCCGCTGGGCGTCCAGGACCCGGTCCATGGACTGGCCGGGCACCCGGTCCAGGACGCGGACCTCGTTGCCGGCCGTGTCCAGGAAGGTCAGGCCCTGCATGAATTCCGGCCGGCCCCGCACCAGCTCCAGGATGCGGGCCTCCTTGCGCGGGGAGCGGTAGCAGCGCACCTTGAGGTGGCCGATGGGCAGGTCGAACTGCTCGTAGAAGACCAGCTTGATCAGCTTCTGGCCGCCGTCGTCCAGGTCCAGGGCCCGCTTGACCCAGTGCTTGGGCTCCTCGTCCAGGCCGAAGCGCCCCTCGTAGGCCACGCCGGTGAGCAGGTAGCGCTTGCCCTGCAGGTCCAGCACGTCCCCGCGCGAAAGCTCCATGAACTGGGTGGTGTCGGTGATGATCCGCACCCGGTCCAGGGGCCGGCCCAGGACCTCCTCGGCCCGCCGCTTGAGTCCGTCCTCAGGCATGGAACACCGGCACGCTGGGGAAGCGCTGGTGCTCGGTGTGGGGGATGAAGCGCGCGGCCGAGAAGCGGTTCATCAGGGCCTGGTTCACGTTCAGCTCCAGATAGGTGAGCTTGTCGGTGACCGCCTCCACCTCCGGCCGGCTCTGGGGCTCGGTCAAGAGCTTCCGGCAGCCGGCCAGGGATGAATTGCCCAGGGGCACGAAGCGCTCCCGGGGCAGATCCGGCAGCATGCCCAGGGTGATGGCGGTTTCGGGGTCGATGACGTTGCCAAAGGCCCCGGCCACGTAGAAGGCGGCCAGGTCCTCGAACTCCACCCCCACCTCCAGGGTCACGGTGCGCAGGATGGTGTACATGGCGGCCTTGGAGCGCAGGAGCACGTCGATCTCCACCTCGCTGATGACGATGGCCTGGCCGCTGGCGCTCTGCCCGGCCGGGACCACCTCGAAGCCCAGGCCCTCGTACTCGGTGGGCGCCACCCGGGGGTGGCCGGGGTCCAGCTTGCCCCGCATGTCCATTATGCGCGCCAGATAGAGCTGGGCCAAGAGCTGCAACAGGCCCGAGCCGCAAAGCCCCTTGGGGGCCGGGGTGGAGCCGTCGGCGGCGGGGATGATCTTCAGGCCCAGCTCTCCCGAGGCCGGGTCGATGCGCACCCCCTCGATGGCCCCGGGCTGGGCCAGGATGCCGGTCTTGGCCACCCCGCCCTCCAGGGCCGGACCGGCCGCCCCGGCGCAGGCCATCAGCCAGTCGCGGTTGCCCAGCACCACCTCGGCGTTGGTGCCCACGTCCACCAACAGGGCCAGGTCCGCCCGGCGGTGGAGGTCGGCGGCCACGATGCCGGCCACCAGGTCTCCGCCGAAGTAGCTGCCGACATTGGGCAACAGCCAGGCCACCGCGCCGGGGGCCAGGGCCAGGCCCAGGTCGGCCGCGAAGAACGGCGCGGGCCGGTTGATCACCGGGATGTAGGGCTCGCGGCAGAGCGACTGCACGTCCAGGCCCAGGAAGAAGTGGGTCATGGTGGTGTTGCCCGCGCCCACCAGGCCCGTGACTTCGGTTGGTTCGCGTCCGGCGGCCTGGCACATCTCGGCGATCAGGCCGGCCGCGGCCGCCACCAGGGAGCGGTGCTGGCCCTCCAGGCCGGCCGGGGTGGCGGCCGCGTGGATGCGGGTCAGGATGTCGGCCCCCACCGCGGTGCCCGGGTTCTGGCGGGCGCCCCGGGCCAGCTCGCGGCCGTCGGCCAGGTCGTGCAGGCTGGCCTGGAGGTGAGTGGAGCCGATGTCCAGGGCCACGCCCAGGCCGTGGTTTCCCCAAAGCGCCCCGGGCAACAACGCCGCACGCGGGGCCAGGTCCGGCTCCGGCGGGAGGGCGCGGGTGTCGCCGGGCTCCACCGCCACCAGCACCGGACCGGCGGGCGCGGCGGCCAGGGTGGCGGTGACCTCGTGGCCGGCGGCGCGGATGATCCTGGCGAAATCGTTGAGCAAACCCACCGGGGTCTGGGGCCAGGCCCCGACCTCGCGGCGCAGGTGCTTGGCCAGGCGGTCGATGGTGGCGGTGTTGTCTTGCAGACTGGGCGGGTTCAGTGGGCAGTGGTGTTTAGTCAGTGACATCTCGCGGCCCCGAAAATGCGCAGTGGTTGCCTGGATATTGGCAAGGCGGGCGGGAAAAGTCAAACCCGGCGACGGGGGCAAAACTTGCACCGCGGGTTTGGCGGATGCAACATTGAAGATAAGGCCGGCGTCGGGAGGTCCCGAGGCGGCCCCGGCCCGGCCCCGAGCGAACAGCGGTTACTTGGGATTATTCGTTAACAAGGAGGAATCCAAGGTGAAGCGCCTGCTCATGACCATGCTGGCCCTTTCGGCGATGGTGATCATGCTCACCGCATGCTCGCACTATTATCGCGTCACCACCTATGACGGACAGGTCTACACCGCCGACGGCCAACCCAAGCTGGACGAGGACACCAAGACCTACAAGTTCGAGCAGATGGACGGCAAGAAGGTGATCCTGAACCAGAAGGACGTGAAGGAAATCAAGCAGGAGGACTAGGCCGCGCCAGCCGGCTTGGGGTGCGGCCAACGACCCCTCGCCCTTTTGGAGGGGGTCCGGGGGAACCTTTTCGGGCAACCGAAAAGGTTCCCCCGGTTAGCTCTTGCCTTCTCTCTTCCCTACGAAACCTTGACCACCACCGCGGCGGCGGTGTCGCCGGCGGCGCAACCGGCGAACAGGCCGTAGCCGCCGCCCAGCTTGACCAGCTCCTCGATCAGCTCCACGGTGCAGCGGGTGCCGGTGGGGCCCTGGGGATGGCCGAAGACCAGGGACGAGCCGTAGTTGTTGAAGATGCCCTCGGGGATGTTCATCAGGCGGCCCATGATGATGTCGTTGACGCTGAAGGGGTTGTGGGTCTTGACCGCGGCCAGGTCGGACACCGTGAGGCCGGCGTTGGCCAGGGCCATCTGGGCGGCCGGGGTGACGGCGGCGGCCATGCGGGCCTTCTCGGCCCGGGCGTAGCCATAGCTGAGCACCTGGATGGTGACGCTCTTGTCGGCGCTCATGGCCTTGGCCTTGTCCTTGGTGGTGACGATCAGGCCCGCGTTGCCGTCGGCGGGGTGGGTCTGGGCGCCGAAGGTGATGCAGCCGCCGGGGACCACGGGCTTCAGGGGGGCCAGGCCCTCGGCGGTGCAGGGGCTGATGCCCTCGTCGGTCTCCACGGTGATGACCTTCTTCTTGCTCAGCGCGATCTCCACCGGGATCATGTAGCCCTTCTGGAAGGCGCGGTCATCGGCCATGGACATCAGGTACTGCTCGTAGCGACGGATGGCCAGGGCGTCGGAATCTTCCTTGCTCACCCCCCCGTTGTCGGCGGCCACGTTCTCGGCGGTCTTGATCATGGCCTCGCCGCCGTAGGGGTCCTTGTTGAAGTTGTCCATCAGCCAGTTTTCGTGGATCACCTCGCCGCCCGGACCCAGGGGGTTGGGCCAGACCGCGTGGGGGCCGTTGGAGCAGCGGTCGGTGGTGGCCACCAGCATGCAGGAGTAGGTCCCGGTCTGGACCCCGGCCGCGCCGTTGTAGATGCTGGTGGCGCCGGTGGCGCAGGCCTGGCTGATGGTGGGGCCGCTGACACGGTCGTTGCCCATCAGGGCGCTGTACCAGGGGTTGGCGTAGAACCAGGAGGGCATGCCGATGGTCATGCCGAAGACGCAGCCGTCCAGGTCCTGGGGATTGATGCCGCGCAGGGCGAAGAACTTCTTGGTGGTTTCGGCGGCCAACTTGATGGGGTGCTGGTTCTGGAAGCTCATCTGCCAGCGCGAAAACGGCGAGGACCAGTAGCCTTTGTGCGGGATATAGGCCTTGTCGAACATGTCTTGCTCCTTGGGCTGGTGAACGGATCAACCGGCGGGGGACGCATACCTCCCCGCCGTTCTGGTCACGCTGCGCCGACGGCTTCCGGAGCCGGCCGGGGCGCGGACCCCGGCCGGCAGGGGCCGCCGGTTATTGCTTCTGGTCGGCCCAGTGGCCGTAACGCTCGCGCAGGACCCGGTGCAGGATCTTGCCGGTGCCGGTGCGGGGCATGTCGGCCTCGGGGATGAAGTCGATCTTCTTGGGGCGCTTGAAGCCGGCGATCTTGCCCTTGGTGTACTCGTTGAGCTCCTGGCCCAACTCGGGGTTGGCCTCGTAGCCCTGGTGCAGGATCACGATGGCGGTGACCGACTCGCCCCACTTGGCGTCCGGAACGCCGATGACCGCCACGTCCTTGACCGCCGGGTGGCCGCCGATGCAGTTCTCCACCTCCGAAGGATAGACGTTCTCGCCCCCGGTGATGATCATGTTCTTCTTGCGGTCGACGAGGTAGTAGTAGCCCTCCTCGTCGCGGTAGGCCATGTCCCCGGCGCTGAAGTAATCGCCCTTGAAGGCGGCCTGGGTCTGCTCGGGCAGCTTCCAGTAGTAGTCGAAGACCATGGGGGTGCGGGAATACAGCTCGCCCACCTGGTTGACCCCCAGCTCGTTGCCATCTTCGTCCATGATCTTGATCAGGTCGGTGCCCGGGATCTCGCGGCCGATGGAGCCCAGCTTGTCGAACTGCTCGTGGGGCAGCAGCAGGGTGACCAGGCCGGCCTCGGTGGAGCCGTAGGCCTCGTAGAGCTGGCTGTTCTTGAAGTACTCCATGATGGCCAGCTTGGTGTCGCGCCGGGCCGGGGCCGAGCTGATCATCAGCTTCTTGACGCAGTCCACGTCATACTTGGCCTTGGTCTCTTCAGGCAGGGCCAGCATCATGATGTAGTGGGTGGGCACCAGGGAGGTGAAGCTGACCCGCATCTCGGCCAGGGTCTTGATCATGTGCTCGGGGTCGAAGGAGACCATGTTGTAGACCAGGGCCGTGGCCCCGATGGTGGTGAAGACGTAGGAGTAGTAGACGCTGTTGATGTGGCACATGGGCATCACCAACAGGCCGCGGTCGTCGTGGCGATACTCCAGGGCGGCCACGTTGGTGAAATACTGCGCGGTGAAGGATTCGTGGGTGCGCACCACGCCCTTGGGCCGGCCGGTGGTGCCGGAGGTGTACATGATGATCCAGACGTCGTCGTCCTGGACCTTGACCGGGGGCTCATTGGGATCGCCGTTGGCGAAGACGTCCTCCAGGTGGCTGTAGCCGGCCGGGGCCGGGCCCTCGCCAAAGCAGAAATAGCGGTCGGCGGGGATGGTCTCCAGGTCCTCCTTGGCCCCGTCCAGGTCGGCCACGAAGGGTTTTTCCACGATGAAGGCCGCGCACTCGGCGTTGTTGACGATGTAGGTGTACTCGGCCGGGGGCAGGCGGAACATGATCGGCACCGCCACCAGGCCGCTCTTGGCGAAGGCCCCGTAGATCTCCAGCCACTCCAGGCAGTTGTAGGCCAGGATCGCCACCCGGTCGCCCTTTTTGAGCCCCCGGGCCAGCAGCCCGTTGGCCAGGCGGCAGCAGCGCTCGTTCCACTGTTTGAAGGTCAGGGAGCGGTAGAGATCCGCGGCCCCTTCCTTGTCGGGATACAGCGTGGCGTTCACCCGTAGAATGTCACCCACATGCAGCCAACGACTCATGAGACGATCCTCCCTGCCCTGGTTGGTGGCCGGGCGAAGGGAGAGCCCCCGCGCGCGGCCGGTTGTCCTAGCGCGCCTGTTCGCGGGAGCGCAGCGCCAGGAGCGCCGCGCCGATGGCCCCGGCCAATTGGGGCTGGGGCGGGGTCAGGACCTCGCGCTCCAGCTCCTGGGCCATCATCTCCACCAGATAGGGATTGTGGGCCACGACACCCCCTGTCATGACCACGGCCCCCGCGATGGAGTCCATTTCCAGGACGCGCTTGATGACACTGCGGAACAGGCCCTTGACCAGGGCCGAGAGGGGCGCGCCCTCCCGGATCTTGCCCAGGACCTCGGTGGCGGTGAAGACGGTGCAGAAGGCCCCCAAGCGGGCCTCGTCCTCGGCTTCGCGGGCAAGGGAATTCAGGCGCTCCAGGGGCAAGTCCAGGCGCAGGGCCATTTCCTCCAAAAAGGCCCCGGTGCCGGCGGCGCACTTGCGGTTCATCTTGAAATCGGTGCGCTGCCCCTGGTCATTGACCTTGATGATCTTGTTGTCCTGGCCGCCGATGTCGATGACGGTCAGGGCGCGGGGAAAGAAATGATAGGCCGCCGCGGCGTGGGCGGCGATCTCGGTGCGGGTTTCCGTGGCCAGGGAGACGTTCTTGCGGCCGTAGCCGCAGGCGAAGACCGCCGCCAGGTCCTCGGACCGGGCCTCGGCCTGGGCCAGGGCCTCGTCCAGGGCCCGGGCCCCAGCCAGGCCGAAGTCCACCCCGGTGCGCAGCACCGCCCCGCCCAGCAGGCGGCCGAGCGGGTCCAGGACGGCGGCCTTGGTGGCCGCCGCGCCAATGTCGATGCCCGCGGCCAGCTTCACGCGGCCAGTTCCTCCATCTGCTCCACGAAGGCCTCGAGGTTGGTCTTGGCCTGCTCGTCGCTGAACAGGCGCAGGTCGTTGAGGTCGCCGTTGAGCACCAGGGTGGAGAGCCCCAGGCTCCGGGCCAGGCGCTGGGGCATGGCGTAGCGGTTGTTGCTGTTGTTGGGGCAGGTCTTGGCGTCGTGGAAGATCACGCCCTTGACCCCGAAGCGCTCCACCCACTGGTGGATGTAGCGCTCCTTGTATTCATCGTCGCGCACGATAAACAGCTCCAGGTAGGCCCGGGCCATGGAATCGAAGGGATCGCGCTCGTCGAAGGCGTCGAAGATCCAGGAGTTGCAGTAGGTGCTGGCCACCACCGCCGCCCGGCCCTCGCTCAGCAGGTCGCTGAGCATGCGCAGGCGGCCCCAGACCGGCATGCCCTCCCAATACAGCCGATGGCGCTCGCCCGGCACCGCCGCGATGCCCTGGGCGATGCGCTGGTCCATCTCGGCCAGGAGGAGGTCGTAGTATTCCACCGCCTCGGGCAGGCCGCGCAGGACCACGGCCGGGGCCATGTGGATGGTGTGGTCGAAGAAGGTCATGGGACTGGGAGTCCGGGCGGCCAGCTCCAGCACCCGCCGCCAGCGCAGGGTGCACTCCTTGGACAGGCGCACCGTCTCGCGCAGGCGGTCGATATCGAACTTGTTGCCGCTGACCCGCTCCAGGGTGGGGATCATGTCCTTGAACTGGGCCACGATGTCGGCCACGTGGTGGTCCTGGACCGCGCCCAGGCCGCGATGGCTGCGCACCCCCACGATGGGCGCGTTCCAGTGGCGGGCGTAGAAGGCGAACCAGTCCTCCACGTCGCGGCACTGGTTGGTGTTGAAGACCAGCACGTCGGCCTTGGGCACCGAGGCGATGCCATAGGCCTGGGTCAGGGGGGTGACGCCCTTCAGGAACGCGCCCACGTCGGCGGTGAGGTAGGAGCAGATGTCGGGCGAGTAGCCGGCGGCGTTGGCGGTGGGTATAACTTCAGTGGCCATGCGGGTCGCGCCCAGCAAGGCCCCGTGATTCTCGGGGTAATAGACCGCGAAGCCCATGGCGTGCAGGAGTTCGGCCGGCCCCACGCTGGTGCACCAGGCCACCTTGGGCCTGCCCTCGCGGGCGGCCTGGTCCAGGCCCAGGAAATGCCCGGCCATCAACTCCTTCATCTTCTTGGTGGCCTTGATCGGCGGCGGGGCTTCGGGCATGCGTTCGTCTCCATTAGGCCGGGGTCCGACGTCGCCGCCGCCGGATGACCACAGGCGGCTTTCCGGGCGGCGGTTGCATTTCGGGGTGGACAGGATGGTTATAACTTAGCTACAATCTAGCTAATTCGCAATATAGACAGGGCTTAAGGGGCTTGTCAAGCCCAAAGCGGGAGCGGCGAGAGGGGCGCTGGAGGCGGCGCGACCTGGCTGAGTAACGCCTGCGGGAGGATGAGTTGGCCTCCGATAAAACACCGGTTCTGATCCTGGGGGGCGGGGTGGCCGGGCTGGCGGCGGCGGTGGAGTTGGACCGCCGGGGGGCGCCCAGTCTGGTGGTGGAAAAATCCGGGCGGCTGGGTGGGCGGGCGGCGGACTTCTGCTGCAAGGCCACCAGCGTCTGCGCGCGCTGCGGGGCCTGCCGCCTGGGAGACCTGCTGCGCGAGGCCCTGGGCCGCCCCAACATCGCCTTCCTGGGCCGGGCCCTGGCGGTGGGCGCCCGGGCCAAGGACCGGGGCTGGGAGGTGGACCTGGCCCCCCAGCCGGCCGAGCCGGGAGAGACCGGCGAACCGGTGGAGGCCCTGGCCGCCCGGCGGACCCTGGAGGCCGGGGCGGTGATCCTGGCCGTGGGGCACCAGCCCTTCGCGGCCGGGCGCAAGAGCCGTTTCGGCCATGGCCGGGTGCCGGGGGTGATCAGCGCCGGGGAGCTGGAGCGCCAGCTCCGGGACGGCGGCCTGCCGGCCGAGGCCCGACGTCTGGCCTTCATCCAGTGCGTGGGCTCCCGCGACGAGGCCCTGGGCCACAACTACTGCTCCCGGGTCTGCTGCGGCTTCGCCCTGCGCCTGGCCCGCCTGGCCTGTTTCCTGGAGCCGGAGCGCCAAGTCACCTTCTTCCATATGGACGTGCAGGACTATGGCCGGGCCTGGCGCGAGGAGCTGGCCGCCATGCGGGCCGACTTCGAGTTCGTGCGCGCCATCCCGGGCGAGGTCCGGGCCGGGGCCAATGGCCCCGAGGCGATCTACGCCGGTCCGGACCAGCAGCCGCTGACCCGGGAGTTCGACCGGGTGGTGCTCTCCACCGGCCTGGAGCCGCCCCTGGCCGCCGCCGCCCTGGCCGAGCTTTTCGGTCTGGCGCGCGACGCCGACGGCTTCCTGGGCCGGGGCGGGGGCGGGGTGGAATCCGGCGCGGCCGGAGTCTACCTGGCCGGCACCGCCTCCGGACCGCGCTCCATCAACGAGTCCATCGACCACGCCGCCCTGCCCGCCGCCCTGGCCGCCGCCCACCTGCGCGGCGAGAGCCTGGAGGCCGCCCATGCCTAGGCCGGTGCTGCTCTGGCTGGACGGACCCGGGCTGGAGGGCCTGGACCCGGTCCTGGTGGCCCGCGCGGCCCAGGTGGACCTGGCCGAGCCGGGCCGGGGCCTGGCCCCGGAGGCGGCGGTGGTGACCCGCCCCGAGGCCCGGACCCCCGAGAACCTCAAATCCTGGCTGCGGGGCAAGCCGGTGCAATGGCTGGACCTGGCGGCCGAGGTGGGCGGGGGCGAGCCGGCCCACCGCCTGGCCCGGGCCGCCGCGGCGGTGGCGCGGGCCGCCGGCCGGGCCAGCCTG